>JAYXVG010000037.1:0-10676 GCA_036021875.1 Thermoplasmatota archaeon
GCAGATTTAGCAGTTGAATTTGTTGGAGACGCACCACCCTCAAGTGTTCCCAGAGAGACTGTTATCGAGATTCTCTCGCAACAGCCCCAAATTACTGAGTGGAGGTCGGCTGTGAAACAACGAGCAGTAGAAGCAGCAAAAGAAAAAGTGAGTGAAGTAGCTGCTAACGTAGACCCTAGAATGGCTGACATGATTAAGCAGCAGTTCGGCCAGTGGTTGCAGAATTCGGGTTTATCAAGTGTGGAAATTACCACAAAAATCGATACTAATTCTGACGGCAAGATTACCGATGCTGAATTGAGACAATTTATCACCAATCTTTCTGGAACTAATCCCCCGGATTGGGTTTCAGTAACCTTGATGAATATCTTAGACACTGATAACAACGGGGTAATAGAAGTTCAAGAGTTATGGAGTTATCTAGGAGCTATAGGTTTCAGTGTGCCATCAATCGATGCCCCGGTGATCGAAGAGCAGGTTGTCAGTCTGCCTGATTCGACGAATGAACCAAATGATGAAGTTCCAGAAATAGACATCGACAGTGAACTTGAGCAAATCACTGACTCAGCACCGTTAACTCCACCAGTAAATGATTCTGAAATGGTTCAAGAAGAGACTGTGACAGAAGAACATCATGAACCTATTGAGGTGGAATTAAGTGATACTGAATCTAGTGTCAATACCTCTATAGAAATTGGCATTGAAAGATTACATTCAACAAGGCTACATCGAGAATCCATTGAAGTTATCAACTCAACAATGCCTGGCTTGTGCAAATTAATGGTTGACAGAGTAGAACGAACCCTGATGGTTACAGACAGTTATCGCGGAGGCATGACTGCTGTCGGATTATTGGATGGAGGGCCTTATTCAGTAGCAGTATTGTTTGAGCCTGTTCACAACGATAAAATCGAAGCAATGCTTGGCAAGGAATTAGTCTTCACAGGTCAGCTGTACGAATGGTCAAGTGGTTTGCGACAGGCCAAACTAAAGGCTATTGAATTCAGTCACTGATTACTTCAGAGACCTTGCGATTACAATACGTTGGACCTCTTGAGTTCCTTCGTATATTTGGGTTATTTTTGCATCGCGGAAGAACCTTTCAACTGGGAATTCTTTGGTGTAGCCATAACCGCCAAGAACTTGAATTGCTCTCTCAGTCACCCACATTGCAGTATCGCCTGCGAATAACTTGGCCATGCTGGCCTCTTGGGTATGTCTTGGGCCATCATTCTCGTAATGCTCTTGCTTGGCCCATGAAGCACGATATACGAGATCTCTGGCAGCCTGAATTCTGGTTGCCATATCAGCTAGGTAATTCATAATCATCTGGTGATGTGCTATCGGTTTGCCGAAAGCTTCTCTTTCATGTGAGTAGTTTAGTGCGGCTTCGTATGCGCCTTGAGCAATACCGAGCGCTTGGGCTGCAATACCAATACGACTATTGTCAAGGGCATTCATTGCGATTGGGAAACCATTTCCGACGCCTTTTAGGATATTTTCGACCGGAACTTTACAGTTATTCAGAACTAATGTGCAGGTATCAGAGGAGCGAATACCTAACTTATCCTCTTTTTTACCGACAGAGAAGCCATCATATCCAGATTCAACAATAAAGGCAGTTGTTCCACCGTGTTTTTTTACCCCATAATCTGGGTGATCTACATCCTTAGCGAACAGGACAATTATGTCTGCTTGCGCACCATTCGTAACCCACATCTTTTCTCCATTCAGAATGTAGTGTTTGCCGTCATCGGATAATTTTGCTTTGCAAATCATTGCTGCGGCATCTGTTCCTGCGCCAGCCTCGGAAAGTGAGTAAGCACCTACTTCGCCTGCTGCGAGCCTTGGCAGGTATTGATTCTTCTGTGCATCACTCCCATGCAAGGCGATTGTTTTAGCGCAAAGTCCAACATGAACACAGAACATAACACCAAATGAAGGATCAACTCTTGATAGTTCCTCAACGATAATTGACTCCGATATATCATCAACTGGAGAGCCGCCGTATTGTTCAGGAATGGTCACACCCTGCAAACCGTACTCGAGAAACTGTTGCCACTCATCACTAGGCGGTATCTGATTCGCATCTCGGTGTTCTGCAGTGGGGGCTAAAACAGTCTCGGCAAAGTCCCTCACCAATTCTCTTATCATTTGCTGTTCATCACTCTCGGCGTAGTTCATTACTCTCCCGTACACACCCAACAAGCCGACTCACTTAACCCGTTTGCTAATAGCACAAACATGACATGACCCCAATTATTCATATACGATGTGTATGAGGCGCGCACAGGAGGAATCATTTTGGATGAAGAAACCGTTGAATTTAATGTTGCACACAATAGAAAGTATTCCACAGACCACCTGTGGTATCAAGAGAAAGATGAAAGATTGATGATTGGGGTCAGCGAATTTTTGAGACTCGAAATTGGTGATGTTTTGAGAGTTATTCTACCTCAAGCAGAGACTGAGGTTGATGAAGGCGATGGCATGTTCTCAATATGGACTGCTGAAGAGAAAAAGCCCTTTCCCGCACCTTTTTCTGGACTTATAGCTGAAGTCAATGGCGAAGTAGAGATCAATCCAGACCTAGCAAATGACTCCGCTTATGACCTAGGGTGGATAATAATCCTGGAACCACATGATTTGGATTTAGAACTATTACTTGACCCTGACGAGTATGTTGAATTCCTCGCAGAATTGTGATGGTTCCGGTGACCAAGATGGAGCAACTCGAAGTCCTAAGG
Organism: Thermoplasmatota archaeon; assembly: GCA_036021875.1. Classification (GTDB taxonomy): domain Archaea; phylum Thermoplasmatota; class Poseidoniia; order Poseidoniales; family Poseidoniaceae; genus MGIIa-L1. The sequence continues at coordinate 2,748 of JAYXVG010000037.1, forward strand.
CGAAGTTTGAGTAGTGCTCCAATCATCTGGAAAGGCGACTATCCATACTTCATTCACCCTATTACCGACGGGGTCCCGAGGTTAGAACCAACAGTTCTAGAAGCCATAGTTGATTTGACAGCAGAACTGATTGATTGGGAAGGAATAGATTTAATCCTCGGGATCGAAGCAATGGGTCTACCATTAACTGCCCCGTTGTCCATCAGGACAGGAATTCCAATGGTAATCGCTAGAAAAAGGAGTTATGGATTAGAGGGGGAAGTCGAGGTAAGTCAAGAAACTGGATATTCAAAAGGTAGCATTTACCTCAATGACATCAAGGAAGGGGAGAGGATTATGATAATTGATGATGTTCTCTCAACCGGTGGGACAATCAAGTCCGTTATTGAAGGATTAATCCGAACCAAGGCAAAACTTGTTAATGTCGTCATTGTTGTTGAGAAAGGTGATGGCATGCAAAGGCTAAAGCGTGATTATCCTGAGGTAAAATTCGACTCGCTGGTGAAATTAGAAATGCAAGGCGAGAATATTGTTTTATCAGATTAGAGGTGTTGTAATGGATCTAGAAAGACATGATTTCCAGTTAGACGACTTGGTGGAGAAAATCAAACAAAATGACAACCGATTAATTGCCCTACAGGTGCCTGAAGGTTTGAAAATGCAAGCCCTTGAGATGATGGATGAAATTGAAACCGAAACCAGTGCCAAAGTAGTCTTAGCTGCTGACCCATGTTATGGTGCATGTGACTTAGTTCATGATAAAATGAAAATGATGGGAGTTGAACTAGTGGCTCACATGGGACATTCACAAATGAACATAGACTCTGGAATGCCTACAGAATTTATTGATGTCAGATATGATGGTGACCCAGAACTAAGTCCGGTGCTACCGATTCTAAACAGACATCTAGCATTAGCCAAGGAGAGAATTTCAAATCAACAAAATTCTGAGGAATTATCCGAGGCTGAAGCTCAGGAAAAATTCATGGATGCTGTTGGTAGAACGGCTCCGTTAACAGATACTAAGTTAGGTTTAGTCGGGTCAATACAACACCTCCACCTACTACCAGACTTTCATGAGCGTTTAGAAAAGGCTGGATTTGATGTCACAATTCCAATCGGTGGCGCAAGACTATCCTTCCCGGGACAAGTGCTAGGTTGTAACTACTCGGGGGATGATGCAAGTATCGGACATTACCTGTTTCTAGGCTCAGGAGATTTTCACCCAATTGGATTAGTCCTCCACACCGGCAAACCCCTTGCCATGTTAGATCCCTACTCAGGCGCTGCAGAAGAAATGTCATTTGAGCGAATTGAAAGAATACTAAGACAGAGGTTTGGCTTGATAATGTCATGCCAGGATTCACAATCATTTGGGATACTGATCGGCGAAAAACCAGGTCAAATGAGACGAACCCTTGCTCTCAGAATGAAAAGGATGCTTGAGAAGCATGGTAAGAAGGGCTACTTGCTCGCTCTAGAGCACATCGGACCAGACTTAATCGATTTCTACCCTGTGGATGCATTTGTCAATACTGCATGCCCCCGAATTGCTATCGATGACGCTGTTAGATATCGGAAACCACTAATCACTCCGTTTGAATTAGAAGTTGCACTTGGTGAAAAGCAATGGGAAACCGGATATATGTTTGATGAAATACCATAAGTTCGGTAATTAGCACATTTATACCAAATCAAAGCGTATGTTCAATAACGGTTGGCATAAGCATTCAGATGTTATGACTAGTTATCTTGACCGGATTGGTGCGGGTTACGTTATTGATAATCCTGAACCCCTGGATTTTGATTACGTGCCCAAAGATTTGGTTTGCCGTGAGGATTATCAGAAGAAACTTGCCGCAAGGTTTTCTTCTATAGACAAAAAAGAATCCAGTTGTCGAGCAATTATTACTGGACCTGTTGGCAGTGGCAAAACTGTCTTAGTCAAAACATTCTGCCGCGACTTGCAACGCCACTTAATCAATCGCCGAACGATCAACATTGCTCATGTTAATTGTCGTAATGCTTCGACAAGCACTCGAGTAGTGCAACGAATATTACATGCTATCGATCCTGGTCACCCTGACCGCGGTTTGTCAATTGGTGAATTACTGCTTAGTTTGCGGAAGTTAACGAGAAGAAACTCTGCTCATTTGATCGTCATATTGGATGAAGTCGACCACATGCTCAGAAAATCAGGAGATGATATTCTATATCAGCTGCTTAGGATTGATGAAGATCAAGAAGGTAAAGGAACGCTATCATTAATTTTGATTAGTCAAGAACAGGTGCTCGATGTTCTAGAAACCGCAGTAATTTCACGGATTGGCAAAACCAATCTAATTAAAATCCCTGCTTACAATGAAGAGGAATTGTATAGTATTGCATTGCAGAGAGCTGAATTAGCCTTAGTTAAAGGCTCATACACAAAAGAAATCATTCGCCTAATTGCCGAGAAAGCCGCCCCAATCGGAGATGCGAGATTAGCAATTGAATTGCTGAAGGCTGCTGCTGAATCTTGCGAAATAAGACAAGATGATCACACCGAGAGGGAGATTAGTATCGATGACGTTCATGCCAAGGACGAAATCCTTGCAGTTGACATGGTGTCTGAAATCGATGCTATCGACGGTTTGAACCCTCATGCTATGTTAGTACTACTAGCAATTTGTCGTCGGCTTAAGAAAGAAAGCTCAATGACCACTGGTGATGCTGAAGGCCTATATGCCGTAGTTTGTGAAGAATATGAAGAGACTATGAAAAGCCATACAACACTGTGGAAATACCTGAAAGAACTCGAGAATCGGCAGCTGATTAAGACAAGAATTTCCACCGTTACTGGTGGGCGCGGCAGAACTACCCACCTTAGCATGCCCCACTTCTTACCCAGTGACATAGCTAGCAGGCTAGAAATGTTAATCCAAAAGCGTTTGTAAGCAAAGAAACACGCTCATTGTTTATCCGGTGAGCATAAATATAGGTCACTGTTGGCCAACCTGTCTTAGAGGCGTAATTATGGCTACTGGTTCCCAAGGAGAGTTCGTTGCTGTCGTAAATGACACTGACCCAAAAAGCAACGGCAGAGCATACTCATTGAAGATTACAGGTAACAACTACTCTCAAATTATTGGGAAAAAAATTGGTGATATTGTTGATGGTATTTTTGTTGGAGAGGGAGACAAGACTCTATCTGGATACAAATTGCAAATTACTGGAGGCGCCGATAAAACTGGAACTCCGCTTAGGAGAGATTTGGAGGGAGGCTCAAGGCAATCGATCTTGGTAACTCAATCAACAGGTTTCAAAGGACACAGTTTGGTGTTCAAAACCAAAGGAGGAGAAAAGAAGCGTTTTAGATACAAGCCTGATGGGCTTAGGAAACGTAGAAACTTCCGCGGCAACACAATCAATCAAGATACTCGTCAAATCAATCTGAAGGTTGTTGAAGCGGGTAAGAAAGCTCTAGCAGACATTTTGGCTAGTGAGAGTGAGGAAACATCGGAGTGAATCCCGAGAGGGTTTTCGTGAATAGGAGTGTGTGGGAATGGCAAGAAAACTTCCCGCACAACCAACCGTCAACATTGGACTTGTTGGTCACGTAGACCACGGAAAAACCACACTCACCAAGGCGCTTTCCGGAGTTTGGACTGATACTCACTCCGAAGAACGAAAGCGTGGCATATCGATTAAACTAGGATACGCAGATACTGCATTTTATCAAACTAAAGATGGAATATATTACTGCTCTGGAAAAAATCCGAACGGCAAAAAAGATGCTATCGATGAATTACAAAGAGTGGTCTCTTTCGTCGATGCTCCCGGCCACGAAACTCTGATGGCGATTATGATTACAGGTGCTTCAATCATGGACGGTGCGATGTTAATGGTCGCTGCGAATGAAAAATGCCCTCAACCACAAACCAGAGAACATTTGATGGCTCTTAATATGTCAGGAATCAAAAATATTGTCGTAGTCCAGAATAAGATAGATTTAGTCAGTCGTGAAAGAGCAATTGAATCTCATCAGGAGATTACTGAATTCCTCAAAGGGACAGTTGCAGAGAACGCCCCGATAATTCCAGTTTCTGCACACCATGATGTAAATCTAGATATCCTAATCGATGCTATTGAGAAGACTATACCAACCCCAGAAAGAGATCAGAAAGAAAAACCATTGATGCATGTTGCTCGATCTTTCGATATCAACCGCCCTGGAACTAGACCGACCAAAATGCGGGGGGGAGTAATTGGTGGTAGTATTGTTAGAGGAGAATTCAAAGTTGGTGATGAGATAGAAATCGGACCGGGGAGAAAAATCGAGCAGGGATCTAAAACCCGGTGGGAGCCTATCAAAGCAACCGTGACAAGTATGCAGGGTGGAGGGCTCAGCCTCGACAGTATGCATGCAGGCGGACTATGTGGATTAGCAACTCAGTTAGACCCATCAATAACAACTGCGGATAATCTATCTGGACAGGTCGTTTCTCTATCCGGAGCTCTCCCTGAAACCAGAAACTCTCTCGAAATCTCTGTTCACCTGATGGAATCAATGGTTTCAACCGATGGCGCCAGTCCAGAAAAAATTCATCCACTTCGTAATAATGAGATGCTGATGATCAATGTAGCTACTGCAACATCAGTTGGAGTTACAAAAAATGCAGAAAAAACCAGAACTTCACTAGAACTAAGACTACCGATTTGTGTAGATGCGGGAGAACGTGTATCACTGTCTAGAAGAATTGGTTCTCGGTGGCGGCTTATCGGCTATGGTATCATTCAATAGGCGATAAAATGACTCAACAAATCATCGTTGATAGTTGTGGTTGGGTTGCAATCATCGACTCTGGATTAAATTTTGAATCCGAGTTGGAAAGAATCTTCGGCAAATTTTCGCTAATCCTTACCACTAGTGTTGAAGATGAGTTGAGCAAACTTGAACAATCAAGACCGAGAAAAAAATCCTTGTTGCTAAATCTATTAAAGCAAAAGTCTACAACACTAGAATCTGATAGTGAGTATCACACAGACGATCACATATTCGAGTTATCAAAGAATGGTGAATATGCTGTTTTAACCATTGACAAGGTTCTGAAAAAACGGTTATACGAGCGTGGAATAACTGTCATTGAGGTAGCAAAAAATCAGCATTTGAGGATTATTGAAGGTCTATAGAACAATTACGGCAGTGTAAATAAGTGGTCATCACCGTGCCCATCAAGTAATCTTAACTTTATACCGGCATCAATCCAAGCGTGGGCGTAATTTATTGCTCCAAATGCCCTGATATAGTCGCCAGTTTCCAAAAAATAATTTGCGTCATTGGTATAATCGTCAGCCATCCTGAGTAAAATTGTCAACATTGCTCCTTCCTTGGTGTCTTGCTGATGAATTGGAGTAGCTTTTTGTCTTGCATCTCTAGTCAAATTAAGATAATGTTGAACCTTATCAAGCGTGATTTTATCATTGATCTCCTTCACTCTCCACCCTCCTTTTGCCGTTGTAGTATTCTCTTCACATCTTCCACTCTACCTAAGGCCTGGTATAACTCAACAGCAAGTGACAGACGGCCCTCGTCCTCTGCTTGCCTCGCTCTGTCAAACATCTGCTTTCTCTCATCCCAATTTCTCGCAAGTGCTGCTTCTGCCGCTGCTTTGTATCGACTTTCTCGTTCTGAGTCAGCCAGATGAGGCGCTTTCCACATGCGAATCAAACCATTTCTAGTTGCAGTTACCATACTATCCGCAGTTATCTTTTCCAGCAAATCGCCTAGGTTCATATCTTGTCCAAGAATACTATCATCTCCTTCTGCTAATCCAGAGAGGTGATACAATGAGCCTTCGATACCTAGGACCCACCAGCCGTCACCGCATCTAATCCCTTCCATCGGTTCGAGAGAATCAGACTGTAATCTTTCGATATAATCCCAGCCAAATGGATGGGGTACTCCTTCCCATATTTCTCCAGAACTAGTTTGTAATAGTACACGACTCTGATCTAACCGAGAAACCCAACTCCATATTCTATCCTCGATACATCGTTTAGAATAATTGTTACCTAACCTGCCACACCATAACTTACCATCATCAGATTGCCACAGGATATGCTCTCTGTCAAGCCATCCAACTAATCTTCTAATCTTGCCTGTGGCAAACCGCTTAATTCCGATACCCTCATGAGAAAACAAGTGTAATTGTCCCTCTTTACCGGATAGTATCCAGCCTCCACCAGGCCTTGCTATTACATCATTAAACCCACCATAGGTCGACCTCCCCTCATGTAACATACTTCCATCAGTTGTTGATATAACATAAAATCCGTGTGCTGCTAATGCCGCTAATATGCCATTTTGGCATGTTATTGAATGAACCTTAAATGGTGTCTTAACCTGCCATCGTATATCTCCATTGGATTCTAAAAGAATTAGTTGTAAGCCATTACTGACAACGACACCTCCTTCGACGGAAGCTATTGCAGACACTCTCTCAGAAGCTTGCCATGACCACGAAATACTCCATGACATCATTCATCACCTACCATGAGTCCCCATGCAATTAATTGGGCTTTTGCGGAACTAGTCATTTCATAATATCGATTACGGCCTCGCATTCGCGCACTTAGAATCCCACCTCTCAATAATTTATTACTAATCTGAGATAGCCGTGGTCGCTTTATTCCTAAATGTTCAAGAATCTCTTTGTCGCTAGGTGAGTATTTTCTTACTTTAGCGATTGATAGAAGGTAAGACTCACTAGAATTGAGTGAAGACAATACTGCTGGATTTAGAGGATAATCTTCTTTTTTGGAGTAATTGAGTTTGTTGAAGTTAACCAGTGCGGTATAAAGGTCTGCGTCATGACTTACCTCATTCATAGAAACTCGCAATTGGTTGGTCAATGCTAACAGCAGATTTTGTAAAGTTGGGTTGTCAAAAACTTGGATATCATTACCATCTGTTATTGTTTGCTCAGGAATTGCCAAATCATCTGGCTCGTCTGAGCTTAATTCATAATTATTCAAACCAACCTCATCATAAATCAGCTCTGCTGAGTTATGTTCTTCGAAATCAACTTTCTCTTCTACAGCAATCATTTCTTTGGACACCCATAACTCTGTTCCGTGATTATTTAGCTGATTTATCATTTCCTCGGGTTCGCTCTTTTCCATCTCATCAAAATCACGTGTTCTACCTAGGAGACCACCAAATGCTCCAGCATCGATGTGAGGCTTAGGTCTCGATTCAGGAATGATAATTTCTTCTGTATCAGGGCTTGCTGAGTAAGCAAATCCTTCCATGGGAGAGTCTGATTGTTGTGATTCGGATAGTCCGTCGAGATCTAAATCAAAATCAAAAAGGTTTGTTGATGGTTCTATACCTAAGTCCTCTGTCTCAGAATTTCTCTGATTCCAAGGAATTGAAGCATCAATAATCTCAGACTTTCCATCATGAGGCACTGGATCAATGGGTGATTCCTCAAGTTTCGATGATTCAATGATGGTAGGTTCGGCATTTACATGTGCTTGACTATGTTCACTTTGGTGGGAACCTGAGATTCGGGAGTTGTCGATTACGTCGCGCATAAATTTGACAACTTCAAGTGGAATCCCATGTGTTTGTTCATGAATTTTTTTTGCATCATTCAGACTGAGTTTGAAATTTTCTTGACTTACTGAGGAGATACGTTTCTCTATCAGGGCTTGAACTTCGTCTATCGATAGTGGTGATAATGTTTCAACGCTATCAAAACTGTGTAATACGCTATCCTTGATGTTTACTCTCTGCTTAGATTCGACCACGACAACAATTACTGCTTGTAGTCTCTCAAGCGAAGGTAAAACATCTCTAAGCGCAACAAACAAAACGCTGTCCTCTACATTTGGCGTATCGATTACAATCAGTGGCAGACTTCCTGTGAATGTTTGTGAAAAATC
>JAYXVG010000038.1:0-10564 GCA_036021875.1 Thermoplasmatota archaeon
ATTATTGAATTAGTTGCTATTGTGAAATCAATAAATTATTGATTTTTTGACAAGAGGTTTCAATAATGATGTGCCTGCAGGAGTAATTGTTCACATTCCATTCATACCCCGGTCCTTGGCCGAGGTTTTGGTTTTGAGGGCTCTCCCTCATCCATATTGACCGGTCTGTGGACTATGAGGAATTCATATGTCAAAGAAACATAATAATCGAGGAGGCAACAACTCGAAAGGAAATAAAGCAATGAAGTACATGGTTCGCGCTGATATTAAAGTCAACGGAACCGTGCAAAGAAAGGATATCATCGGTGCAATAATGGGTCAAACCGAAGGCCTACTTGGTGACGAGTTAGAATTAAGGAAATTGCAGAGAACTGCAAGAATCGGACACGTCGATGTGGAGATGGAGAATAAGGGTGGCAAAGTTCACGGATTAATCCTTATCCCAAGTAGTCTGGACAATGTTGAGACTGCAATTATCGCCTCTTCCTTGGAAACTATCGATAGAATTGGACCGTGCACAGCAAAAATCTCGGTAATCGAAATACAAGATATTAGAGCCACAAAGCGGACAGTGGTCGTAGATAGAGCCAAAGAATTACTACTTGATTTAGTAAATTCTGGCGAGGCTGCATCAAAAACGGTCATCGAAGAAGTTCGTTCAGTTTTGACTGTAGGCACTGCAAAGCAGTATCACGGCCTTACCTGTGGACCAAATGTTGAATCATCCTCGTCACTCATCGTAGTTGAGGGACGAAATGATGTTAGAAATTTACTGAACTGTGGAGTTAAGAATGCTATATCAGCAGATGGCGCAGGGTCAATTAAGCAAGAATTGATTGATCTAGCTAATGGTAAGGAGACCGTGATTTTGGCAATTGACGGAGATCGTGGTGGAGAAATGTTGTTTAGCCAACTAAATGAAATGATGAAGGTTGACTTTGTTGCGCAAGCACCAGTAGGTCAAGAATGGGAATTGCTACCACAAAAGACGGTAACTAAATGCCTATCTATGAAAGTTGAAGCATCCAAATTTGCTCATCAAATAAAGCAAAAGCAGGAAAAGGACGACAAGAATGCCGGTGTTGAAGATAAGAACTGGGCCGACGAAATGGATGAAACCTTCGAGAAAGCAGAAGCGCCAAAAGAGGTGCAAGAATTGTTCTCACATCTCGATGACTTGGCTCCAAGAAAAGCCGTATTCGTCATGATGGACGGCACTGTTACCGAACCTGTAGGACCTAAAGATCTTGCATCTGCCGCTAATGAGGCGGATGGTGCGATTGCGATAATTTACAACGGTAGTATCAGCGATAAAACCCTCGATATTGCTTCTGAAGCAGCGATAGAAACAGTTGTTGGCACAAAAGAGGGCAAAGGTTACGGTAAGCGAGACGATGTTCAATCCTGGCTAGTTGAAGTCCATCGCTGAACGATATTCTCGACGAGCATATAATGAATCAAAGCCGCTCTGCGATAAACATGAGCGATGAGCCTGCGACATGGCCAGACGATGATGAAGACCCATTTGCTCCTGAAGCAACTGATGAAGAATCGGCATCAGTTCAGTCAGAACAGGAAGGATCTGGGGAAGAAGCAACTAACAAAGTTGAATCAATCGAAGAGGCTGAAACTGTAGGCGAACTATCAGAAGATAATGTCGAGTGGAGCCTCCCTGTCAGAGTAGCTCCGGTGCTACTTATGTCTGGAGAGGAAGTGTCTGAATATCCGTTAAACGAATCGCCGGATGGGCGCAAGAATACTTCATTAATTCTAAGTGACAACCTGATAAGAATTATCCAAGTTACCTATGATGATGATGGACAGCGCAGACTAAATGTCAAAGCGGTGCTGAAGAATGAGTTGACGGGTTTCTCACACAATCACAATGAATTAATGCATAAACATCAGTGGATGTGGATCACTTCTTTCATTGTTGGCTTATTGGCTTCATTTGTTCCATTTGTCGGATTTTTTGGTCAAATATTGCTGGCAGTAGGTATAATCGGGTGGGTATATATGCATCTGGAAGTTCATACCATCGAATTTTCAACTGGCGGCTCAAAGCATAAAGTCAGTTTTACCGGTTACGGCTCTAATCGGTCCATGTTTAGAGCGAGTATGGCACTGCTCGGACCGACAATTGCCAAATACATGGAAACCGGAGAATTCGACACAGATTCAATCAACAGTCTTCATGAATCTATGGCAACCCCTGCACCACCAATTCCACAGATGCCACCAGTAATTATTGCAGACAATCCAATACCAATAGAGTCAGTAGCACAAACACCAATGCCTCCACAACCAGCTCCTCCCTCGAATATCCCACAAGGCCCGCCTACAACAAAAGTCGACCAACCCTTGGTAAATGAAAACCTACCAGCACCGCCGCCTCCAAACTCAGGTCAGCTACCCTCACAAACCAATGATGCTCCAGCACCATTACCCGGCAACTCAGCCCCACCACCACCTGCCCCGACGGAACTCCCAGCACCACCGCAAGTAACGACAATGTCTCCTCCACTCCCGCCGCCATTGCCACCTGCAACCTTGCCGCCGCCACTACCACCAAACTCTATGATGCCGCCACCACCTCCAACAGGTTTCGACCGTGGAGAGATGCCATTAGATGCACCAATGCCCGAAGCTCCTGAAGTTCCAGTTACTGCAGCGCCAATTGAAGAGTCGTTATCAGACGATGAAAAGAACGAACTGCTAGAAGAGTTACAGTGATGTTACGCAGATACTACTATTCCGCTTGCACTAGGCAGATTTAGGACATCAAGTAGTATCGTAACCTCGTCTGTTAGTTCATCGATATCACTTGGTGCAGGTAGTTCTTTGTCATCTTTGTGTAAGGGAACTTTGAAACCTGGCCCAGGTATTCTCTCAAGTGCTTTGCCCAGGGTTTCAGAATCGAGAATTAGACTGTTCTTGGAGGCTTTGTGTCTTGCTTCGAGCCGAATTTTAACCCAGTTTTGATAGCGCTTTAATCCACTGACTAAATCCATAATGAGTTTCTCGCGTTGTGTGTCATGTTCATTTGATTGAGGCAGTAGTCTCAAAATCAATCTTAACATTCGGTCAACTCGTACATCTCTTGGTTCAACGCCAACTTTTTTTGCTAGACTACGTCGAATATTTTGAATTTGTTTTGTTTCATCAGAGATGCGTTCATAGTTATCACTGAGACCTAATTTTTCCATCATTACATGAAGATGCTCTGTGTTTGCGCCCTCACCGTCGACAGGGTTTCTGACCTCGAGCTGGATTGGTTCGTCTACGCCCTCATCTTCGACTTGATCGACGTGCTGTTCCTGAACAGGCACCTCATCATTGGGGATTTCATTGGCGACTGACTCAGACGATTTTCCAGGTTCGACGGATTTAATTATGGATTCTTTTGATGACGACTCATCTGCTTGAGAGAAATTCTTTTCATCTACTTCCATTGATTCAAGAATTGCATCGTGGGCATCATCATACGCATCTACTGGTTCGGATTTACTTTTACGTGCTGCTAATGTTGTTATTACCTGCGGGTTGGGCTCCCATGCGGTAAACGTAAAACCTTCATCCTGAATTGGCCTCTTGGCCAAATCTTTGATCATGCTTGGGATTTGTTGGTTAATTTGGGCGAGTTTCAGTGGATTTTGAATTTCTTCCTGAAGCGTTAACGCCAGTTCAATATTACGCTTCCACGGCATGTTAATCAATCTTGTTCGCAAAGCATCATGGTTTGTAATGTTACTACGAATAGTCGGCAACAACTTTGCAATGTGTATAGGGTCTTGTGTGAATATTTGACGCATTTCTTCAACATACCAACCTGCAGACTCGAATAGATCAATTTCCGCTGAAATTTTATCATTAATCCTCTGAGATATTTTATTGCTGATTTTTGACCTGTCCCGCATCAACGATACATTCTCTGCACCATATTTACGTGCCTCACTAACAAATGTCTCAAATTCTTTTAGGTTCATATTATTTGACAAGGTATCTTCAGATGCTTTACCCATTGCTATGAGATCTATCAACTCCTTCTCAAGCAGCATCCTATGGCGAGCACGCCTTGTTACCATTCTAGTTATCATCAACTGCGTATCTTCGATAACGTCACTCCCAACATCAACCTCACGTAGTAAATTAATCCGCTTCTCAATCGCTTCCAAACCATCAAATGAAACATCTATTTTTAGCAGCTCATCAATGCAAGTTAATCTGTCTTGCCATAACCCTTCATTTGATTTTATTTGCTGCAAACTCGTTAACGGTTCGGCGGCAATTACTGAGGCCCAACCGTCTAATTCTAACCCGAGGTTGTGGTATTTTTCAATAATTGAATAGCATTCCAGCTCAGCATCCTTCCAGCGTAATTCGAGGCCATCAACTATTTCTGACAAAGCAATGGTTTGGTCAATGAATCCAAGGTGCTCGTGAGCAGGAGTGATATCCTGCAGCCTATTACTAAAGAATTCGTAGCGCTCAACGAGTTTCAAATGGTTGTCAATTTCGGCAGTTAACTCAGGTAAATTCGTTTCCCATTCAAACATGTCTTTGGGCGATATCTTCGAAGTGGAGAGACTAATACCGCGCTCTTCCCAATCAACAATTTGAAGATTCAACGCCGATAAACGCTTTTTCAAATCAAGCCCCATCGCAGAAATTTGTTCGGATAATTCGATTAGTTTGTTCTCATCATCATGGTCACGCATTGCTTTCCTTTGGTTCTCGAAACGTTCAGCCAGATCATCGTCAAATTCAGCAATATCATCGATGATTTGCAACCTAATTATCTCATGAAGGTTATGCATTTTCTGTTTTTTGCCGATTTCTTGCATTGCATCAATAAGATTCATTTCAGCGATGTAATCAACCGTATAACCTTCCTCCATCAGAGCCTCCAGAGAAGAGTAGACTGCTCGTTTTTGTCGCGCCTCGGTTTCTTCAATTTCGCTTAACTTGTTATCGAGCTCGGCATATGAACTAGGGTCACTCATTAGCGGTATCAATAGATTAAGCTGGGTTTTTGAAGACTCATCAAGAGCATCGCAACGGGCTAATATTAGTAGTCGTTCCTCACTACGCATAACCGCCTCCCAATCTCCTTGTGCATTTCCTAAAGCTAACTCCCATCGACGGTAGTGTTTCGCCCATTCTGTGTATCTGGCGTTTATTTGATCATAGTTGAAGGGATTGTTTAAAGCTTCAACCCACTCGAGAAAGAGACCATTTGAGATGTCTAAACGCTCCAACCAATCATAAGTCATTCTAGTGATTAATCGCTCGCTTGCACCGATTAAGGATTCAACATGCATCAATGCTTCAGTAGCACTTCCACGGTTAATTTCCAAATAATCAGAAATCTCTTTTGTGTCCCAACCAGCACTTGTCCATTCATCGAGGTGACTATCATACCAAGTATCACTGGCCTCATCGATAATATCGCTTGTCATGACTTGACCTAGCCTAGCGTAGTAAATGATAGTCTTTCAATGTGAGTCTTTCAATTAACGTTAATCTTGCAATTTTACCGGGATTATTTGATTCGGCTTCAGTAATTAGGGTGTAAAAAGCCGTTACAAACCTTGACCTGAGCCGGAGAGCATAAAGGGGCAGACATAATTCCCTTCGCATGGAACCAATTACTGCCTTATTTGGGATTGCTTGCTTGGGTGCAGGTGGGGGCGTAGGATACTGGCTGAAACAGAATCATGAAAAGATGCAAAAGCTGAATGATTTCAATACCGTATTACAACAATCACAAAGCGCTCATTTTACTCACTTAAACAATCAAGTCGCAGACATAAACACCAGATTAGCGACTCTGAACAGTATGGTAGACGCACTCAGGGCAACAAAACCAGATCTCGATGGGGCTCTAAAGGCATACAATACCATCTCCCACCTCGAGCAAATAGGGCAACTAGGCGAATCAATAGACGATGCACAACAGTTTGCTGATGCCCTCTCAGCACTCGAAACCCTAGTGTCGCCAATCTCAGTTGAGAGTGAGGTAGGTGCGACTGAGTTACTTAGTCAAACAAGTTCAAACCTAGTGATGAGATTAATTGAAATCTTTGACGAACATCAAATGAATGTTAGTAATCTTGGCCTAAAGCCCGTATCGGCTCATAAACTGGGCCATGCAACTATGAGTTTACGTCGTTATGATTGGGCAGAAACTTGTTTTGGCATCGCTTATGCTTCTTCACCAGGTAATGCTAATGTTCTGGAAGCACTAGAATACATTGCTATTGAGCGTGGTGATGAAGCGTTGAGAAGACACTGGCTTGAAGCGAGAATGACAGTAAATCCTGACAGCCCAGAGCTGCTTAGAGCTCATGCACACTTATTAGCGAAGATGGGAGATATGGAGGCAGAACGCGATGTGCTGCGACTTGAAGCACTAGGCCTTGACACTCCGGCAGATCGATCATTATTATCTGGTCTGCGAGCCCGTGCAGGTTCTCGGTCAGAGGCTCTAGAGGCTATCGAGCAAGCACTTTCTGAAGACCCAACACAATCTAGCGACTGGCTATCATATGCTAACTTATTGTATCAGGAAGAGGAAATGAGTAAGGCCTTGGACGCCGCTAACAAATGTCTCGAACTAGATCGCCAGAGTGGTGGAGCTTGGGCATTGACTGCAAAGATATTAGCCCCCAAACAAAATCGGCTCAAGGAGGCTCTGAAAGCTGCAATCCACGCAGTCGCTCTAGATTCAGGAGGTGTAGACTTAGTTCTCTTGAAAGCCGATTTACTGGTCGCCGATGGACAAGCAACTGCAGCAGAGGAATCACTAACTAAGGCCCTAGACAAGGACATGATGAACGGCGAATTGAGAGCACGAATAGCCACACGATACCTGTTAGATGGCCATCCTGATGCTGCTCAGAACCTCTTAGATTCCACACCTGTTGGTATCGATCATGCACTTCTGCATGTTGTCGAAGGACGACTTCATCTAGTCAATGCAGATAAGGCTAGAGATGGTACTGGTGAGACCGATGCAACTCTCCTATCGGTAGCTATTGCGGCATTTGAGGGCGCACTTAAATTGAACCGAGAATTAGGTGTGGCTTGGCTTGGCATGGCTCGAACACAGCGTCTTTTGCGTAACTTAGATGCTGCCGAAGAAGCGCTTACTAGAGCAAGGCGTCTATTGCCCGAAGACGACTCATCAGCAGCCGCAGAGGCTGCTTTATTGGCTTTAGATCAGGGCGACATTACTGCTGCAGCAAACCTGATTGATATTGCAGATATTCATGGGGACAGTCCAGTCATCTCGTACGTTCGCGGTAACATTGAGGCAAGGTCTGGACATTTGGATAGGGCACTAGAATACTATGGTAAGGCTTTGAAGTCAGACACCAATCACATCCGTGCAAGGTTGAATCGTTGCAGCATTTTTATGGCGATGGACGAAGGACGAAAAGCTCTCGATGATGCACAAATACTGCTTGATTTAGCCCCCAATTTCACTCTTGCGAGACTCCGTAAGGCAGAGGCAGAAATGATGCTGGGCGAATGGTCACAGGCGCGTGAAGATTTGGATATCGTTTTAGAAAAGTCTCCGCACCATCACCAAGCACTTACGCAGTTAGCTGCATGCTTCATTGCATTGGATCGCCCAGAGCGTGCAGAAACACCACTGAATGAAGCACTAAGGATAGCCCCTGATTATGCACCAGCATGGCACCAACGTGGTTTACTTTACCTCGAATGGGGCCGTAATGATAACGCAATGAGCGACTTTGAGGCCGCAGTAAAAGCCGATCCTCAGCACCTAGATTCAAGGTTACATATTGCCGCAATGTATCACGAGGCCGAGCAATTTGATGCCGCTGCTGCTGCTTGGCGAGCAGTGCTACAGCTCGACCCAGACCACCTAGTAGCAAAAACCAGATTGGATGAGTGTGAAATCAAACTAATGGCCTGACTCGGTTCAGAGGTTGGCGGCTTTTTCTGCATCTGCAACAGTTTTTCTGACGGCAATAGCGGTGTCTGGAGTGACCGAGATACTCGATATTCCACAGTCAATTAGGAACGGGGGGAATTCGTCCGGGAAGTCGGATGGTGCTTGTCCGCAGATACCGATTTCTAGTCCTCGGGCTTTGAACTTTCGAACAATATCACGAATCATTGATTTGACGGCCGGAGACCTTGCATCAACTGGGTTTTGATAACCCTCTAAATCATCTCTTGATACAGCATAGACTGTTTGAACCAAATCATTTGACCCGATTGAGCCACCAGCCAAATTCATCATTTCCATAAACCGGTCAGCTTCGATGGCGTTTGATGGTAACTCAACCATGACAAATAAATCAGTTCCTGATTTAGGTCCGATGTCATTTGATTCTAGCAAATTCTTGACCATTTCACCCTCTTCTGGTGTGCGACAAAATGGCACCATCAACTGTAAATTATCCAAACCAAAGTCATATTTGACCGATTTCATTGCCGCAATTTCCATTTCGAATGCAGGTTTGAATTTTTCATCTAGGTAGCGAGACGCGCCCCGCCAGGCAATCATTGGGTTTTCTTCGACAGGTTCGAATATTGAACCACCTAGCAATTCTCGATATTCATTTGATTTGAAATCAGATAAACGAACCAATACTGGCCGGGGATAGAAGGCGGCACAAATCAATCCAACACCTTCTCGAAGCTTGTCAATGAATAAATCTTTTTTGTCATTATATGCCCATGCACGGCTTTCCATTGATTCGACCAGGCTTCTAACATCATTCATATCAGTGCTAAGAAATGACTCATGATAGGGTTTCAAACCTGGCGCCAACTCACCGGTTTCAACATAATTCTTGAGATCTTCATGGTGGACAAAGGCTAATGGATGGATTCCAAGCTCTGACGATAATATAAACTCAATCCTTGCTAATCCAACACCATCCACTGGCAGTTTTGAATCAATTAGCGATTTTGTTGGAAATCCAACATTGAGCTTAATCTTCGTGGTAAGTTCAATGTCCTCATCAAATGAGACTTCTTCAATTTCAAACGGCACTTCTCCAGAATATACATACCCCGTATCGCCCTCTGCGCAACTCCCAGTAACGACGCTAAAGTTGGGTAAATCCATCGCATCTGAACATCCCACGATAGCCGGTATGCCAAACTCACGGGCAATGATCGCAGCATGGGAAGTTCTGCCTCCCTTTCGGGTGATAATTAGAGAGGCTTGCTTCATCAAAGGTTCCCAATCCGGAGTAGTCATTTCAGTAACTAGAACATCTCCTTCCTCGAAAACAGACAATTCTGATGATATTTCTTCCTTTGACATACCAGATTCTAGCAACTTTCGTAGCTCTCGCTTACCTTCGAGTACTTCACCATAGGTTCGGTATAGCCTAACTTTGCCAGTACCTATTCGCTTACCAACGGCTTGCCCAGTCGCTAAGACGCGTCCTTCTTTTTTCAATGAATCAGCAAATATTTCATCAATTTTGTAAATAGTAATTTTGTTACTTTCTGCCTTTGAATGAATCGTTTCCGGTCTTGCTTGGACAATGAATAGGTCGCCGGTAACTCCATCTTTAGCCCACTCAATATCCATGGGTTTGGCAAAATAATCCTCTATTTTAAGAGCCATTTGCGCAAGTTCTACACATTCATCTCTGGTTAGCGACCAGCGTCGACGATCTTCATACGGCACCGCAATGGATTGAACTTCGTTAGCTGCTTCTTCGTGATAAATCATCATCTGCTCCTTGCTGCCTAGCGTCCTATGGACAATAGGAAACTTCTCCAATCTTAGACCTTCTTTCCAGACGGTATAGGTGTCTGGTGAGACGACTCCCTGAACCACTAATTCTCCAAGACCATAAGAAGAGCCAATGTGTATTACTCCATCATGACCAGAATCGGGGTCAATGGTGAACATCACCCCTGAACAGGCTTTGTCTGAGCGTGCCATTTTCATTACCACAACGGCAATTGCACTATCTAGCGGGTGCATTCCATGCTCTATATGGTAACCAATCGCTCGCTCAGTAAACATACTCGCCACGCATCTGCGCCATTTTTCGATAATGTCCTGTTCACCACTAACATTGAGATATGATTCATACTGACCAGCAAACGATGCTTCTGCAGAGTCCTCGGTAGTTGCAGAAGAACGGACTGCAACATCGACACCTGGGTGATATAACTCACAGAGTTTACTATACTCTCGAGCAATAACCAACTTGATTTCGTCAGGAACCGGGGTCTCACGCACCAATGACCGTGCCAATGTTGCTCTGCTGTTGAGATTGAGGTGGTCTTTGGGATCTGCATCTCTCAAGCATACTTCTAGGGCATTAGCCAGTGTGGAGCAGTTAATTGCTGCATTACGTAAATCCTCAATGTCCTCCGGAGCACCAATATTATTCCAGGTGGTTTCGGGAATTTCCGCTTCGATAAATTGTTTGAACGCAGCGGTAGTCAGGGTGAACCCGTTAGGAACTTTGACCCCAATACCCGATAACTTCTGAAACATCTCACCAAGCGATGCCCCTTTACCGCCTACTGTAGCAGTATCATTCATATTAGCATC
>JAYXVG010000039.1:0-10414 GCA_036021875.1 Thermoplasmatota archaeon
ATAATGCTGGAGAAATTGGTTGTTCTAATAATCCTGGTAGGGTTTCTTGCGGTTTCTCGGATATAGAAACTGGGCGTGGTTTCTGCTGTTTCTTAATTTCATCTGCTTGAGACCCACTCAGATTAAGTTGAGTGCCTGCAGCAATTGCCCAAGCAGGGACTTTGGCAATATCTGAATCAACACTGATACCAGACTGTTTGTCATCTTGTATTAGGGAATCTTGGATTGGCATAACGCCTGATTTCGTCGATGAAATACCTGGAATACTGCCGTCAGGTGTTATCTCGGTTATGACATCCTCAAGCGTGTGCGCAATGGCTCTTTCCAGCCTCTCTAAAACTCGCCAAGAATGTTTCAATCGAACTTCACGCTTAGTGGGGTGGACGTTTACATCTACCTCTGATGCGGGCAAATTTAGTGATAAAACTGCAATTGGATGTCTGCCTTGCATCAGTCTGGTCTTATAGCCTCTACGTATTGCTTGGTGAAAAGGCCCAGATGCTACCGGTCGATCGTTGATCAGAACGTAAACTTCGTCACCCTTACCTCTAGTAATGTCAGGGGTGCTTATCCAACCATGCCAATGCTCATCACCGGGAACTTCACTATCTTGTGCTGGAGAATTTAGTTCTATTAGTTCAGAAGCCTGCCCGCCTAAGATATCATATAGCCTATCTGCAGTGGTTTCAGAGGCTGGAATGTTTAGAATGGTTTTTTGATCTGAAACCAACTTAAATCCTACAGAGTTGTTAGCAATAGCGTGAGAAATAATCACATCGACAATTTTGGCATTTTCCGTCGCTGGGCGTCTTTGAAAAGAAAGTCTTGCTGGAGTATTTTTGAATAAATCTCGAACTGTTACCGTCGTGCCAAATGACATTCCATGGGACTCTACACTGCCTTTTTTACCAAAATAAACAGATACAATCTTGCCATCTCCATCCCGAGTTTTACTAGCAACACTCAATTCAGAGACCATGCCGATACTGGCTAATGCTTCTCCACGAAAACCCATAGTGTAGATTTCGTTGAGGTCATCTAAGGAATTCAGTTTTGAAGTGGCATGGCGGTCAACAGACAGGGCTATGTCATCTGCACTTATTCCAACACCGTTATCGGCAATTGCAATGAGATCGAAACCTCCTCTTTCGATAATGACATCAATTTGATTCGCCTGAGCGTCCAGGCTATTTTCAAGTAATTCTTTGACTACTTGTGCAGGCCTTTCAACAACCTCTCCAGCAGCAATATGGCCAATGGTTTCATTGTCCAATTGTTTAATTCGGGGTGGTTTATTCATGATATTCCTCCAATTGAGCTCTCACTTCATAAAGCGCGTTAAGGGCATCCTTAGGCGACATTTCATCCAAATTCAAACCAAGTAAATAGGCATATAGTTCTGAATCTTTGAAGGAGGTTGTTGGGGATAATTGCTCTGATTTAGCTAAGGACGCGGCGGCAAAATAGCCCATTAAACTGGTTTGTCCAATCTCCCTTGCTGAAGGTGATCTTGAATCACCTGCTTTCGCTCCATATGCCTGTTTCTCCAAGAATTGAAGTAAGTCAGTGGCTCTCTCAACCACGCTGCGTGGTAGCCCAGCTAATGCAGCGACCTGGATGCCATAAGAATCATCGCACGGTCCATCAGCAACGGTATGAAGAAATTTCAGTTTACCTCCTGATTGAGAAACTTGAACATGAATATTTTTCAGCAGTGGTATATCATTCTCTAAACCGACTAATTGATGATAATGTGTAGCAAATAATGTCCGGCATTGAAGTCTAGTGCATATGTCTTCGGTAACTGACCAAGCAATTGATAACCCGTCAAATGTTGATGTTCCGCGACCAATCTCATCTAGTAACACGAGTGAGTTATTACTTGCTTTCTTTAATATATGGGCAACTTCAATCATCTCCATCATGAATGTCGAACGTCCACGCTTCAAATCGTCACTTGCTCCAACACGAGTAAATATACGATCAACCAAACCTAACCGAGCCGATTCTGCAGGAACATAACTGCCAGATTGTGCAAGTATTGACGTCAACGCAGCGGTTCTTAGGTAGGTTGACTTGCCTCCCATGTTAGGTCCGGTAATGAGCAAGAATCGGTTTTTTTTGTCCATTGAAATATCATTTGCCACGAATCCATGCTGTTGTTCTAGAACTGGGTGTCTGGATTGTTTTATGCTAATTACAGAGTCATCAACCATCTTTGGTCTAGTCCAGTTTCTCTTTCTAGCGACTGTTGCAAAACACTGTAATACATCTATTGCTGCAACTTTTCCTGCAATTGTTGCTAGATTAGTTGAATATTTCCGAGATTCATCCCGAAGGGTTTGAAATAATACATACTCTAAGTGCTTAATTTTTGAATCTGCGGTCATTAGTAAGTCGTCTCTTTCAATAATTTCCTCTGTTGTAAATCTTGATCCGTTGGTCATCTGTTGTTTCCTAATCCATTCTTCAGGAACTTTGTCCAAGTGTGAATTAGTTACCTCTATGAACCAACCGATTTGTCTATTTGATTTTATTTTCAATGACGGTATATTCAATTTGTTTCGCAATTCTGATTCAAGTTTTTTGAACCAGATGTGTCCTTCTGAGGAAACAACTCTGAGTTGGTCTAACTCTTCGTTTACACCGTCTCTTATCATTTGACCATCTCTTAACCCGATTGGTAAATCATCTTTGAGTGTCCTGATAATTTTTTCAGCAAGGTCTGATAAATCGCTTAAATTCTCGCTTAGGTGGGATAGCAATAAATCGTCAGTTTCTGAACATAGTCGCATAATTGCTGGCATTCTCTCTAAAGCAAGCGCAGTTGCCATTAAATCTCTAGCATTGCTTCGATTATACGCTAATTGAGTTGACAATCTCTCCAAATCTCTCAAACCAACAAGACTCTGCCTAAGATGGTCTAATCTTCTGGAGGATGATTTCAAAATCTTAACTGCATTATGCCTTAATTCGATGGCATCTAATTGGTATAGAGGTCTTAACAACCAAGTTTTCATCAGGCGACGACCCATTGCAGTTCGACAGTAGTTCATGCTTGATAGCAAGCTACCGTCGTATTCTCCAGATAATGTTGAGGTGATTTCTAAGTTGCGTAGCGTGGTTTGGTCCACCACCAAGTGACTTGTTTCCTCGACTATTTGTAAATCCCGCAAAGGAATGTCATCCTTGAAGTGCACCACTGCAAGATAATCGGCGGCAAGACCTGCTGCTTCAATTGATAGCGGTGAAGAGTCTAAATCCAAGTGCCCTAAATCTGCTACCTCGAGGATAGATTCTAGCCTCTCAATGCGCCGCTTTTTGTTAACACTATGTTGCGATATTACACAATTACTCAAATTTGCAAAGATTGAACACAACTCGTCATTTTCAGCGTCCTTTGGAGATATAACAATCTCTGCTGGATTCCACCTTAGCAATTCATCTTCCAAACTACTGAACCTTTCACCGTCCATCCAAGTCGATGCCCAAGATTCACCTGTAGATGAATCGATAACTGCCATGCTTAACGATGATTTGGCTAAAACAACGGAACTCAACACGGATCTTTCGTTTGAACTCAGTAAGGATTCCTCATATAAGCTACCGGGTGTGTAGACTCTGGTGACTACTCGCTCGAGCAGCTTTGCTCCTTCTCGTAATTCCTGCTCTTGCTCTGCTACTGTAACTTTGAATCCAGACTTTAGCATTGTTCTTAGATTTTCTTCAAGAGCATGCCATGGGAATCCGGCCATGGGAATTGGGTTTTCTGCATTTTTATCTCTCGATGTCAATGCTAGCCCAAGGACTGGTGCTGCTATTTCTGCATCCTCATGGAACAATTCATAGAAATCACCCATTCTAAAAAACAAAATGGTTCCAGGATGTTCATGTTTTATTTCCATAAACTGGTCCATCATTGTTCTTTTCGACAAGAGCCTCACCCCGCAGGAGTTTAGCGTCGATGAGCACAGCAAATGAAGGTTGTCAAGGCAATCAAACTAAGAATGGGTTTTTCCTGAATTGCTTTTTTTCAACTTATCAAACATGTTTACCGCCATTAAAGTGAACATAATTAGTGAAATAATAATAAAAGATAGGTTGATAAATCCACTACCTGATTCTATAGAACCAATTGCTGTAGTGTCAAATGTCATTACTTTACTAGTTCCACTATCGTCAGTACCGTGTAGGTAAATGGTTGCTCCGTCATATCCGACTGAGTCGACCAAAAGTGGCATACTGTGGGGTAATGATTCAACTTCCCATGATGAATCAGTGAATCTCAAAACAGATTTGGAACCTTTGCCATTAAATAACCATGCACTGCCACATTTATCAGATACTGCAGCAACACTACTGTAATCTATATCAACGATATTTCCAGTGGAATGCTCGAATAATAGGGTTTCATGTGACCCAGCAATAATGATTTTTTCCTGATTGAGACTGATTATTGAGTGATACTCGCCGTAATCGCCGATGTGTAATTTATCGATCATTGGGGCAGTAGATCCCCCGCTCCATAACACAGTAGACCAGACAGGTCTAAGATCTGGTGCTGCAGGGCTCTCATCTCCGGTATCAGCTGGTTGATTATAACTACCGGTCAGCAACCATAAATCATCAGATATGTGTTCGATTTTATGCCAATCAACATTTTCATTATTTGGAGTCTTTGCACTTGTTATACCGGTTGAATTCAATCCTCTGATGCTTGTTTCCATGTCGTCTTCATAGGTAATCATTAGATAGTTTTGGACAGCGTCTGTTGACTGTTTAATGTCTATTACAGCAAACTCAGAGTTACCGTGATTGGTTTCGAAGAGTAACGCTGAAAAATCTTGGATCAGCAATACATCATTTATCCCATTGGCAATCAATATTGAATTGTTAGATGTGAGTTCAAGAGTAGATATTCTACTTTCATCAAAGCCTGAATCCTCTTCAAAAATATTTTCTGCATTCCCGTTAATCATCCTGATTAGGTCATATTCTCCAAGGTTATATGACAAAACTATGTAATCATCGCTATCGACATATGCCGCTTCAATAATTCTGTGCTCGGTGCCAAGTTCGTTTTCTGTCAGGTCTACTCCAGGTAAATGGCTGGTTCCTTTGATGAAAATTGCCCCTACTATCACGAAAACAAAAAACGCTGAAATGGCTATCCACTGATGCTCAGATTCTTGTTGGAATGCCTTTCGCCACATCTAAACACACACTCCCTTGGGTTTATGTTGCATGACCTAGCATTTTATTCTTGCAGCATTTGCCCTAGTTTTTTTGTAAAAAGTCGCTATGAGGTTATGCGGAGAAGTCATAAAGGGAACATGATTCGCAGGAATGCTTGGAGGTCTAACATGGCACGTAAACCCGCATCTATGTATCGACGATTGAAAGGACCTGCTTACACCAGAAGGAAGTATATCGGTGGTGTCCCAAACAACAGAATCCACCAATTTCATGTTGGCAACCGCAGAGCCGCTGAAACAGGCCAATTCTCTGTTGTTGTAGAGTTAGTCGCCGACAATGACTGCCAAATTAGACACACTGCACTGGAAGCAGCTCGTGTTATCTCTAATTCAACCATAAGAAAGCAAGCAGGAGCACAAGGCTATGCTTTGCGAGTCCACACTTACCCACATCACGTTTTGCGAGAGAATAAGCAAGCAACCGGTGCAGGTGCGGACCGTGTTTCTCAAGGAATGCGATGTGCGTTCGGCAAGAATGTTGGAACAGCAGCTAGAGTCAAGCGAGGCCAAAGAGTTATTTCGATTCAAGTAAATCCAGACTTCTACCTCACTGCTAGAGATGCACTCAGAAAGGCTAGTATGAAGTTTCCAACACCGTGCACAATCAAACTAATCAAGGGACACGAGCACTTGAAAGGCTTGATTTGATAGTTCAACTAACCCATTTTGCTCTAATTTTGTAGAGCAATTCAAAAGCGTAATAAGGGCAGAATAAAGTGAGGGAGACAAATTGCGCATTGCAGTCTTGATAGAGGACCGTTGCAAGCCAAATAGCAATGCGTTTGACTACATGAGTAAATGGGCAGGCTCTTGTGGTGCAGAATGCATACAGGTTGTTGGTGAAAAGGTCAAGATACTCGAAAGTGCGTGCCCACCTTGTGTAGTACGCGCAAAACATTGCCCTGATGATGCAGTGATGATAATCAATTTGCCAGCTGAGCTAGAAACTGATATGGTTCACAGATATTCGCTTAATGGCTTTAGACTATTTAAGTTACCAACTCCGTCAAAAGATAGTGTTGTTGGTATATTAGGTCCAAACGGAATGGGTAAATCAACTGCAATAAATGCTCTTTCTGGAAGAATGGTTCCTAATTTAGGTGATTGGGAGGAGAGTTATCCAGATTGGAATAACATCATTGAAACATTACCCAGAGGGGAACTTAGAGACTTCTTGATTGCTGTTAAGGAGTTGAAGATTAGTGTTGCCGTAAAACCACAAAATGTCGATAAAATCCCGAAAAAAATAGATGGCACAGTCAGACAATTGCTATCAAAAGTTGATGAGCGGGGAATTTTTCATGATATTACCAAAGAACTTGGCCTAGATCACCTCATGGAAAGAAAAGTAAAGCAATTATCTGGTGGAGAATTACAAAGAATGGCTATATGTGCTACTTTGATGAGAGATGCTGATGTTTATTTCTTTGACGAGCCATCTTCATATTTGGATATATATCAGAGAATGAAAATTGTCAAGATAATTCAGAAGTTATCAGAAACTAAGCGTGTTATTGTGATCGAACACGACTTAGCAGTATTAGACGTTCTGGCAGATTTGGTTCACATTGTTTACGGTAAAAAAGGGGCATTCGGTGTTTTCACCCCTGCTAGGACCACTAGGCAAGCGATTAACGCCTATTTGGATGGTTACCTACCGGAGCAAAACGTAAGAATTAGAAGTAAGCCAATAAAATTCCTTTTGCACAGGGATCGCAATAACTCAGCAGGCAATCAGATAATTTCCTGGGCAGATTTACAAAAGACCCTAGGTGATTTCACTTTCAGTGCTGAAAAAGGTGCACTGCACAGGGGAGAAGTAGTAGGAGTGGAGTTGGTCCGAATGGTACAGGTAAGTCTACTATGATGAAAATTCTGGCAGGTTTACTGGAATACGATGATGGTTGGGTAGAGAGCAAGCCCACGATTTCGTATAAGCCACAGCACATCGATGTCGACATGGATTGCAGCGTTCAGTTGTGGCTGGACAGTGAATTAGGAGCAAAATGGCGTAGTGGTGAATTTAATGTCAACGTAATCAAAGCACTCGGTGTTGACCAACTTTTGCCCAAACGTGTGAAAAAACTCTCAGGCGGTGAGAGGCAAGCAGTTTCAATAGCAATATGTTTGGGACGGGAAGCTGATTTGTATCTGTTAGATGAGCCATCAGCGCATCTAGATGCTAACGCTAGAATGGAAGCCGCAAAGGCAATACGTAGAACAATGGAAGCCAACGAAAAGTCGGCTTTAGTAATTGACCATGATGTATATTTCATCGACATACTAAGTGATTCATTAATGGTATTTGATGGTCAAGGCGGTCAATACGGGAAGGCTACTGGGCCATATCCATTGAGAGATGGTATGAATCAGTTCCTCGAGCAAGTAAATATCACATTTAGAAGAGATCATGATTCAAAACGACCAAGAATAAACAAACCTGAAAGTCGCAAAGATAGAGAGCAGCAGAGTTCTGGAGATTATTACTCATTCCAATCAAAGTAGTTAGGTGACAAAATGCCATTTGGAACACCACCTTCAGGAGGTCCATTAAGCAGAACTAGAACTAGGCTGTCTGCTTCATCTCTGACCAAATATCTCCGTTGTGAGAAACAGTTTTTCCTGTCAAATAAACTAGGACTTTCTAGCCCTAAATCAATTCCTCAAATACTAGGTATTGTCATTGAGGACTCATTATGTTCAATACTGATGAGGAGGCCAGTAGGCATTAACTCACTTAGTGGATTAAAGGATTGGTGTTTTGCCCTAGCCGATGATGAAGCGGTGAAGTGTTTTCAAGAAGGCCAGGCAAAATGGAATCAGGTTTTGTGGCGTAGAGAGGATTCAGATTGGCATGATGTTGAGTTAGGTGAATTATCACGCAAAATAAAAAACGGTTTGGTGTTATTTCTAGAAGAGGTTGAGAATTGCTTCAATGACAACGGCGGTCCATATTTAGAAGTCTTTAGGGATAATAAACAGCCGTATGAAATACCAAGTCCCGCATGGGGTGAGGAGCCGATTTTTCCTATTTCAGATAAGGTCAGAAACTTTGGTCTAAGAAGCTGGGCCGAGAATGAACCACTCGTTTGGGAGGAGCAGGGCAAGCCAATAACCTGGTGTGAGGCTTGGGAAATTGCGAGACCTTGGGTCAAAGATCCAAGAGTCCACCAGCCACAAAGAATGTTCCATCCTGATGGATGGGCTGCAGGAGAACTAGATTTGGTTCTGAGATGGGATGGCAATATACGGTTAGTTGACATAAAGTCAGGAAACCCGACATCTAGATTTGCTGAATCTTTAATCCATCAATTGAAATTTTATGCGTGGCTTTGGCATGAAACCCACAACCAGCAAAGTGTAGACGGAATTGAAGGATGGTATCTCGATGGACCAGTCAAAACAAAATTCGATGTGCCAGATGCTGATGAGATGACAGAGTTGGCAGAAAAATACAAAAAAATCCACCAAGAAATTCTCAACTTAGGAGAGGGTCCAGTAAAATTCCCTAGTAACTACCCAAAGCCATGCACTAAATCTGCAGGATGCTTCTGGTGCACATATGGTGAACAGAACATGGTGCAGGAATCACAATATCTAGTCGGGTTAGATGATCTTGAAATCAGTATATCTCCTCCTAGCCAGAAAATTGGCGAGATTCAATCAAGAATAAATGTCAAAGGTACCTTCACAGGACAATGGGGTCCTTTGCCTAATCACTATGCTGAGCCGGTTCTTGGTGCTATGGTCAGTGTGTCTGGAACTCAGATAACAGTTGAGGAAAGCGAGCCCAACGCTTTTCCGAAACTTCACGATCAGATTGATGGTGAGGTGATAATAATCAATGCTTTGCCGGGTGTTTGGCGTGGAAATCCACGTCTATATCTTGATAGTAAAAGCAAAATCATCTCATCTGGTTCAGAGGAAATAACTGATTTAGATGAAATCGAATTAACTAGAATTGGTCTAATGCGAACAAGAGCAAATATAGAAGGAGTAATACTTTCTATAGAGCAAAGAAATGGAGTCCGTCTAGATGAAAAGCCATGGGCTATGCTAAATATTCATATTTGGGATGGCAACCATATTGTTGAGGTTGTAGCATTTGGCTCAAGCATAACTTCACAAATCCGTCAAATGAGACCAAGGGATAAAGTCAAGATTGTGTCTGCTGAATTAGGCTGGCGCTCTGGGCTTCCTCAACTGAGAATTGATCAAAGAGCAACTCGTATAACCAAATTAGATTAAGGCAGAATTGAAATGGGTAAAGCACTAGTGTATCGATATGCCGGTCAGTGAGGTGTCTGCAGAACTTGACACCGTTGGACCATATAACCGATTATCTGCGAGCCAGGTCAATGCCTACAATTCGTGCCAGAGATTATGGTTCTATGAGAAGGTTCTCAAGCTGAAAATCAAACAAATCCCAGTGCTCTATGTGGGCAGGGCTGTTGAGGAAGCAATTTGCCGGACCCTCAAAGAGTCCCCAAAATTATTGCTGGCATCTGCTTCTGAGAACACGTTGTCAAAAATCCCTATGTCAAGTGACGGCAAACCCTCGAGAGATCCTGAAGATGTGTGGCCAGCCAGCCGAATTATCCCACTGAGTGAATCTCAGTTGCCTAATTCGATAAGCGAACTAAAAGACTGGGCTGAAGCAAGGTTAGTGTTACATCTTGAGAATTCATTGACTGCAGCTAAAATTGACTGGGAAAGGCAGGAAAGGAAATCAGGCGATTGGTCTGAGGTTGATTTTGATTATTGTTTTGAAATGTGTCAAAATGCCATGAAATTTCATCTAACAGAAGTAGAAAAGTGCTATACTACGATTGATGATTTAACTCTACAGAAGTGGCGACAGGGTCATCGTGACTATTGGCCAGCTCCGGACGGATTCGGCTATCAGTTTACTGATAATCACCCCTTAGCAGATGCGGGTGACATCACTTTAACTGAGGCATGGGAAATTGCGAGACCATGGTTTGTCGAACCAGAATCAGGTCAGTTTAGTATGAATGCAATACACCCTGAATATTGGTTCCAAGGTGAATATGATTTGGTTTATCGTTGGAATGGTAAAGTGAAAATCGTCGACATCAAAGCCAGTAAAGGCATCGGTGACAGGTCAGGTGATTATGTTCAGCAACTCAAAATGTATG
>JAYXVG010000040.1:0-9996 GCA_036021875.1 Thermoplasmatota archaeon
TTCCTTCAGACTCATCATCATCTGTCGCTCTGTTGAAATTTATACTTGGGCAAAAAGGATTAACTCCCAAACTAACGATAATGGGACCAGATATCGACTCTATGCTTGCCGTTTCCGATGGGGCACTTATTATTGGGGACAGAGCTTTGGATGCATCAAGAAAATATCCAGAAAAAGTCGTGCTCGATCTTGGCCTTGAGTGGCAAGAATTGACAGGATACCCTATGGTCTTCGGAGTCTTTGCTGCAAGAAAGGATACTCCAATATCGACCATAAAAAAGGCCTATGATTCCTTATTAGAACAATTAGTTGAGTTTGAACTGAGCAGCGAAAGAAGAAAATTAATTGTCGAGTTGTCATCAAAAAATTCTGGACTACCCGTTGAGAGGATGGATCAATACTTTGGCGAGGTTTTCAATCGACTTGATAATGAGCATATCAATGGTCTCAATCGATTCCTAAGGGATGCTTGCAAGATATCAGAAGGAGCAGAATTCTTTAGAATTTAGTCATCCTTTTTGACACTTCTCACTCTTCTGACTTTCTTAGCAGTAGGAACTTTCTTCGATACCTTTCTTACAGACTTTTTACCTGCAATTATCTGTTCACCCGGTATGTCAAGTTTACCATCTAGCCTCTTTCTTTTTGTGGTCATTATCGGGCCCTGAGCATTTCTTTGAGTTCTTCCCTTGCGCCGTTTTGTATCGCGTCTTTCTACAAATTCTGCATCATCATCAATAGTAAATGCTCTTCTATCTGTTGGCTTTTCCTCGGAAGGTAATGTTTCTGTTATTATTGGGTCATCATCAATCTGCACCGCAAGGTAATCTTCGTTAATTATTGGTATTGGCTTAGAATATTCCTCATCAATCTTGTCGACATAAGAATCTTCATCAATTTCAGTGTTTTCCTCATCTTCAGCAAAATCTGCATCATCCATTATTAGCAAATTGAGGTTTCTCCGCCGAACTAATGCCCATAACATCAAAATTATACTGATTGATATTATTGTAATAAGTAGCAAATTTTCTACAATCAAATCCATAACTGATTTAATTTGTGACTCTTGAACTGGAATGGCAGTATAATTTAGCTCTGGGATTACACTATCATCAGAATTCCACCAAAGTGTGGATAATGATTCTCCGGTTAGAGTTATTTGCTGTAGTAGTATTGGATGGTTTTCAACCATGTGGGTAATAGATGAATCTTCTACTGAAATCTGCTCGTTTAGGTAAATTAGCATTGGGAGAGTGATATTCGGGCTTACTTCAAAGGTGGTTTTGAAACTGAACCTCAATTGCTCTTTATCGAATGTCTTAGAAAACGAAAGACCACCAGTAATTTGGCATTTAAGGGTTCCATTCGAAACTTGTCCAAATGACAGTTCTATGCTACTCTGCAGTTTTTGTATGTAGTCGTTGGCATCCATATTATGACAAAATGCGCTTTCAATCATATTAGTTTCTTCATAACTTATTCGTAGGTCAGAAATTATACTGCGTCTGCTGAGATTCCTGAATGTGTAGGTATCTGTCTGTGACATTGTGTAGATATCTTCGACTATTAGAGTATCAGAGTCAATTGAGATAATCATTGAACGTATGGTGGATGTGTCTGGATCTCTACTACACAAACTAGCATTTAAGCAGTTAAAATCCCAGTCGTCTTGGAACGAATCTCCATCATCGTCCAAATCTATTGTGTCGGGTATGTTGTCACCATCTAAGTCTGATCCCATCACTCCATAACCCTCAGGATATGTTGGGCTCCCATACAATGCGATATGGTTGGTATCAGTAGCGACAAAAAATTTCGTCAATATACTGTCATGTTCAATTATGTGAAAATCTATTGATTTATGCAGCAGCCGAGTTGAGTGTATATGGCTAAATGTTGAACCATCGAGGGCAACTAATTCGGGTGTCGAATCCGACTCTAGAACGTATAGTATATCTTCAGTTTCAGACCACTTTATTCCATAGTTTACTCCCGAGTCCTTTGATTGTAGTAATAGACCATTTACAGAATACGAATATACATTCCCTGATGTCGTTGAAAGAGCTATTTTGGCATCCATGAAACTGAAATCACATCCGGTAACTTCCTCTTCGACATCTAGCGTGAAAGATAATGACTCACCGGAATTATCCCACAACTGCACTTTGCCTAGTTCGTCACCAGTTATCATCAGTTCACTATTTCTGGAGAATCCGACGCAAGTGACATCTGAAGTGTGCGCGCCATTTAGGGCCATTACTTCTCCTAGATGCGTTGAATTTAGTACTAGTGCACCATTGTTCATGTTTGGGACGATTAACATACTCCCGTCATGCGACCAATCGATGTTGCCAGCTCGATTGTTGCCACGAGCTTGCTGAGGTTTGATTTCCATATCTAGAATGTCAATAACTTTCACCGAGTCTTGTATTGATTCAATGGCCAGTGTTGTTGCAGCGATGTATCTTCCATTTGGCGAAAAATCAATGTCAAATACCTCGCGCCCTAAATCAAATCTATTGATTAATTGCAGAGTTGATGAATTGTGTAATTCAACAAATGTGTCATAGGAACTCGCTATAATCGTATTATTTGAGTTAACCGTAATAGAATTTGTGTAAGCATCAGTTGCTGATGATAATGTTGTGTCGATAAAATTCATTCCTGAAGAAGATGCACTAGCAGTTGGCGCCAAACAGATGATGAGCATCATTATGGTGACCTTCGAGCGCATCTTAACCAGCATTATGACCAGTTTTCGCTAAATTTTGAACTACTTGAACATATACCCGATTAACGCCTTAATATCGCTAATTGAGGCAGTATAAACATAAATCAAACGGATGGTTCTTGAAGGTCTCTCCTCTGGGCATATTATGCCTCAATCTACAGAACATGACGACGATGGAAATATTATTGTTAGAATAGGCCATTCTCCAGACCCCGATGATGCGTTTATGTTTCACGCAATGACCAACAATAAATTCCCTACTCCAGGCTATCATTTTGTTCATGAGTTACAGGATATAGAAACTCTAAATCATCGGGCAATGAATCAAGAATTGGAGGTCTCAGCCGTTTCAATCCACGCCTTCCCCGATATTGCTGAACATTACAGTCTAATGAACTGTGGTGCATCAATGGGCGAGGGCTATGGTCCAATGATTGTGGCTAAATCAGGCGTTACAGTAGAACAGGCCAAGAACTCTACTATTGCCGTTCCTGGTCTCAAAACCAGTGCTTATCTTGGCCTGCGTTTGGCATGGGGAGATGTCACGGTAGAAGTAGTGCCATTTGATGAAATAATTCCACGTATACTAGATGACACTTATCTAAGCGGGCTAATAATACACGAAGGGCAGTTAACCTATGTAGATTACAACCTTGATGTGTTAATCGATATTGGCAAATGGTGGAATAATAAAACCGATAACTTTCCGATGCCCCTGGGCGGTAACGTCGTAAGAAAAGATTTAGGGGAAAAGATGATGCAAGACATCACAATGTATACTAAAATGAGCATCGAATATGCTATATCTAATCCAGACGAAGCGTTAGAGTTTGCGAAAAAATGGGGGAGAGGGATAGATGACGATACCAATCGTAAGTTTGTAACTATGTATGTCAATGACCGAACAATAGACTATCGATCTGATGGCAGAGCATCCATCCGTCAATTCATCTCAGAGGGACAAGCAATTGGCCTGATTGACCCAAACTTCGATGTCAATGAAATGCAATTTATTGGGGCGGTTGAATGAACAACAAGCCAAAAGTTAGCCAGTATGGTTCAGTCGACCCTGCGCCGCCTTTAAAATCAGGCGAGGTTCAACAATGGGAATCAACTTTAACGGATAACGAAACTCCAATGTTTCAACGAATGAGGAATGTTTTTTCACTCAGAAATAAAGGTACAGTTGAGGCATGCTTAGCATTATGCTCAGGTTTCAAATCAGAAAGCGCATTACTTAGACATGAAGTTGCTTATGTTCTTGGCCAAATGCAGAATGAGGCAGCGATTCCTACACTAATACAGGTCTTAGGAGACGAAGAAGAGCACGTCATGGTTCGTCATGAAGCAGCAGAAGCTTTAGGCGCAATAGGAGATTATTCAGTGAAGCCAATACTAGAAAATTACGTTGATCATCCAATGCCTGAAATCGCTGAATCATGTGAAGTTGCCATCGATTTACTCAATTGGTGCAAGAGTAAGGAATATGATGAAGTTGAGTGTTAGACAAATTCAATAACTACTGATTACAGCAAAGGTCGGAGAGAAAAATGCCGCATGATAATGTTCAATTGGCTCAAGCCCCAAACGGGGAAATCGGACCTAGGTGCAAATCTTGTGGAATTCGTATGACATTCGGTGCAGCAATGGTAATTGACAATAATTACTACTGTTGGGATTGTTATGTCG
This sequence comes from Thermoplasmatota archaeon, assembly GCA_036021875.1. Taxonomy (GTDB): domain Archaea; phylum Thermoplasmatota; class Poseidoniia; order Poseidoniales; family Poseidoniaceae; genus MGIIa-L1. The sequence continues at coordinate 4,421 of JAYXVG010000040.1, forward strand.
AGGCAACTGGAGCAGATTCTGCAACAACGGTAGTCGAGGCTGAACAAAGATTCTGGATGACCAACGAATAAATCCATTAATGCGATTTATGGTGTCATAATGTTTTCAACTGGTTGGGCTAGGTTTGCACATCAGTTTACCAATTACTACCGCAATTCACCCTTGTGGTCGCCTCCGAGGACAAGATTTCGCGAATGGATGTTTATTCCATTTGGAAATTCACCACCGATAAGACATAAGTCATTCTCAGATGTAGAAAATGTCAGACAGTTCATAACTCAACGCCCTATGCATTCATGTTTTTACTCAACCGCATATTGGCACAAGCCTTACGAGTTAAAGATGGCTGAAAAAGATTGGATTGGCGCAGACCTAATTTTTGATTTGGATGGAGACCACTTACCGGGTGTCACAGACCGAGATTTTCCGGCGATGTTAGAAGTTATTCAGGAGCAAGCTTTTACTTTGTGGAATGATTATCTTCAACCAGAGTTTGGGTTTGAGGAAAAATATCTTCAGGTCACTTTTTCAGGACACCGTGGCTTTCATTTACATTATCGAGATCCATCATTGTTTCAATTAGATTCAGAGGCACGCAGAGAAATAGTTTCTCACATCCGTGGCGAGGATGTAGATGTAAAAAGTAGTCTTGCTCGGTTTCACCAAGGTGATAGAACCGGATGGTCCGCAAGAATCAACAGCGGCATGGCAAAAATAGTCGAAAAACTTCAATTAATAGCAAAAAAGGAGAAAGGGTATACAGGAATTTTGGATGAAATTCATCAAGGGCTAATCTCACAGGCAAGGCGTGAAAATCGCACTAGTAGTAAAGGGAAAACCTCAATTCAAAATCTAAGTGACCTTCTAACCAATGAACGCAGAGTAGGACGTCTACTGGACGGTAATTTTGGAGTCTTGGACAAATACGAAACTCTATTTCTCGATATTCTGAAAACTGATACATCAGTTATTCTTGCAAATGCGGGTGAAGCTGATGAAGTTGTCACAATCGATGTCAGACGACAGATAAGATGGCCGACATCACTGCACGGGAAATCAGGGTTGAGAGTTACAGAATTTCCTTTATCTAGATTAGATCCTGATAAATCCTCAGCTTTTGACCCGTTGAGTGAAACAATTGCGTTGCCAAATAATAAAAAAATTAGTGTTGAGATGATTCAAGATGATTGTCGTTTCAGATTCTATGACGATGAATGGGAGCCTAAACTTGGCCAAACTATTGAAATCAGCGAGGCAGTTGCAACATTTTTGATTCTCAAGGGATGGGCAAAGGTGGTTTGATTTTACCATCATTTTAACAATAACTTTGAGGTTTTTTTCGGTAAGGTTCAATACTATTCAACCCTCCCTCCGGACTAGGTGAGGGCATGGGGTTCAGGAAGAGCAAGAAAAAAACTGCCATTCAGCCACCTAATCCAGCACTACCACCAGCGCCACTTCCTCCACTACCAGGTATGCCATTACCCCCGCCCGATGGCGTCATAGCACCAGATTTGCCAACCCCTGCTGAATTGCCCCCTGCAACTCTTCCTACACCAGCTGAACTACCAACACCATCTTTAATGAGTGAAGCATCTAATATTCAGGAACAAGCAACTAATGAATCATCAGATGGGTATGGAGAACTGTGGGCAAAAAAATCCAACAAGCCCCTTCCACAAATATATGGTCACATCGATCGTATTTCTGCTGGGGAAGCTGGCTCCCTGCTAGACAGATATTCTGACAGGTTTGGTCATTCACTTGATCGTGACATAATAGTTCTAAGAAAACAGCAGCATGATGAAAGAATTGCTGAGATAAGAGATGCTCCAGTCGTCCAGTTACTCGACGACGAGGATCCGTCTCCAGAGCAAACATTGGCTAATATTGAGGATGAAATAAGAAGATTAAAACCATCTTACCAAGATGCCAAGTCAACTGGTGATAGCGCATTACTTGCTGAACTTAAGCCGCAGTTAGAATCTCTGCTAAAGGAGAGGAAGCAACTCCTCGCTGAAATAGCAGACGCAGGTGACGAATCTCAAACTGAGGATGAACAGTCAGCTGAACCCGTTGTGGCTCAGGAGGCAGAAACTGAAGATATTTTCGTTACGTTCGTCTCAATCGTTGATGAATTACTAGGCTCTAACCTACCTGGTGACGTAGTCGAGGCTTTCGTTGCATCAGAAGAATTTTCAATATATCAAACAGTTGGAAGTGATCCGGCGGGTGCAGATGATGAGATGCGCGGACTGTTCTTTGGAATTGTTGATAACCAATTAGGAAATATGGATCAGGAATCTATTGAAGAATTTGTAGCGTCGAGTGACTTCAATATTTACAGTAGTGTAGGCGAAATGTATCAGTGAGATGATTAAATGGGATTATTAGACAAAGCAGGTGGATCTTCAGGTAAGACAGAAGCAAAGCCAAAGGCAAAAGCAAAACCAGCAGCAAAGGCGAAACCTGTTGCTAAGGCGACTCCAGTTGCAGAAGAACCTGTTGCAGCAGTTGAACCTAAGCCGGCAAAAGCAGCAAAAAAGAAGAGAGAAAAGAAAGAAAGGAAACCAAGGGCACCTCGTCCAACAGGCCTGCCAGAAGGTTTCGAGATTGCAAATAAATTAGACAGAACAATGAGTTGGTTTGTGAACTTCGCTTGGAATTTTGGTGTGCTTCTTGCCGCAATTTTCATGATGGCAGGAGACACAAGCGTAGTTACCACAATCCTACTAATCGTTTCGTTAGTAATGATTATACTCAACGTGGTTGTTTTACCAATAAAGACAGGCCGCAACCTAGGACAGTTTGTCGCCCGTATTAAATTCGTTAATTCCACAGGAGAAAGAGCCACACCCTTCCAAGGTATGCTATCAAACTCTGTTGGGATATTCGCTTTGTTTGGATTATTATTTGTGTTTGTTTCAACAAGCAAATTTGGCGACAAGGATGCAGGTGCTGGACCAATAGTTTGGACAGTGATAGGTGCGATATTTTTGATATTATACATTGTTAACTGGCAATTCGCCAAAGCGAGTCAATACAATCAAGGACTCTATGATGTAATATTCGGTGCTTTCCTTGTTAAGCATGTGCCGACAAAGGAAGAAAAGGCATCTGGATTCTGGGCCAAGTTTGAGAGCATGGGGGATTATGGTGACAAGTTTGCAGCGCGTCGAGAGGCACGTAGAGTCGCAAAAGAGCAACAGGCAGAAGAGGAAGCCAAGGAAGCCGCAGCAAAGGATGATACTGAGGAAACTGGTGAGGATAGCGGGGAGGATAAGCCCAAGGCCAAGCCTAAAGCAAAAGCAAAAGCAAAGCCAAAGGCCAAGGCTAGCACCAAGTGATCTAATTTACTCCGATTAAAGGAGAATTAGCTTGGGTAGGCTAATTCTATCGTAAGTATCTAATTAGACTAATCCTTTCAATGCGTAATGCTGATATTATCTGGTTAATTTATGGCCAATAGCCGCACTGACTTACTCTGACTCAGTATGTTCTGCTTGGTCTCTTGCAAGTTCCCTCATATCCTCGACCTCATCAAGTTCATCAACAATCTCTTCACCTAGTAGTGTCTCTAATACATCCTCCATTGTTACTATACCAGATGTACCGCCAAATTCATCAGTAACAATTGCAATTTGTTGTTTGTTGGCCAGGAAAAGATCAAGAGTAGCATCGACGGAACTCTCTGCAGATATACTAAGAACATCTTTCGCTAATTCTGATATTTGGACGTCCCACTCGTCACGGCTTGCTGCCATCAATAATTGTGAACGGATGATTATCCCCTTGATGTCATCTATTGATTCATCATATATTGGAATTCTAGAGAACCTTATTACTTGGTTTTCATCCATAATCTCTCTAATTGTAGAGTTCATCTGAAAAGCAGTCAAAACTACCCTAGGAGTCATTACTTCATGGACGTTAATCTCTCTTAAACGAAGTAGATTGTGAATGACGGTTTCCTCATCAACTTCTAGTATACCTTCTTCCTCACCCAGGTCTGCCAGTGCAGCTACATCGTCTCTTGTAACAAGCGATTGCTCTCCTTTGGGCAAAATTTTCTTCAACCATTGTATTGGGATAATCAGCAGTGTCAATATGATAGTTGTGTAGTGGAGGATATAACCGGCAGATGGCGCTAGTTGTTTCCAGTATGCGGTCCCCAAAGTTTTCGGTATAATCTCTGAGAGGAATAATACTGCTAGAGTGAGAATCACTGAGGCAAAAGTTAGCGCGTCCTCGCCATACAGCTTTTGAACTTCAGAACCTACTCCAGCGGCTCCCATTGTATGGGCGATTGTATTCAGGGTTAGAATTGCCGTTAGTGGCTTTACCGCATCATCATCTTTGAGGGTGGCCCAAATTTTGCCTATTTTTGTTCCATCTTTTTCCATTACAGCAATGTGAGTATGAGGTATAGAGAGAACAATCGCTTCCAGAATTGAACATAAAAATGATACACCAAGTGCTAGTGTAACATAGAAAATCAACAACGTGTAATCCATGAAGTTTCGACGGCCCCTAGACGATGCGCTGTAATCGTCCTGTAGATTCTAGTTATTCAAAATGACGCCTCTGACACTAAGTATGGTCAAATTCAATAAAGCATCCACTCGCAGAGCCAAATAGAGGCGATTATTTGATTGAGGAAAGCGAATACGTGTTGATTTGCGTTGCTTGGCCTTATGCAAATGGACCCTTACATTTGGGCCATGTCGCTGGATGCTACCTTCCGCCTGATATTCATGCACGGTATGAGAGGGCTATAGGTAACAGAGTATTGATGGTCTCAGGTTCAGATGAACATGGAACACCGATAACTGTCACTGCAGAACAAGAAGGCGTCGGACCTCAAGACATTGTTGATAAATTTCACAGCATTAACACCCAAGCACTGCTTAATTTGGGCTGCGTTTGGGAGCCTAACATTGATCCACGCGGAATAGACTACGGTGGAGCCTTGTTCAACCGTACTAGTGATCAAAAGCATAAATCGTTAGTTCAAGAGAATTTTCAAAAACTATTAAATGCAGGCTTTTTTGAGCGGAAAACCACTCAACAATACTACGAATATACCGATGATAATACTGGTAGATTTCTCCCGGACAGATATGTTGAGGGGACATGCCCGGCATGTGGCTATGAGGAGGCAAGAGGTGATCAATGCGACGATTGCGGTGCAACGTATGAAGCCATTGAATTGAAAAATCCACGCTCAAAAATGAACCCATCAAATAAAATTGAGGTTCGAGATACCGACCATTTCTTCTACCGTTTAGATTTGTTCCAGTCCTCTTTAGAAGAGCATGCTGCTAGTCAGGAAAAGACATGGAAACCGAATGTTAAAGCTATGACAAAACAATGGTTGGATATGGGATTGAGACCCAGAGCCGTTACCCGAGACTTATCATGGGGAATAGAATTGCCACTGGATGATGATGAGTGGGTTGGAAAATGCGTATATGTGTGGTTTGAAGCCGTACAAGGATATGCTACTTGTGCACAAATATGGGCGCAAAACTTTGCCAGCCAGAATGGCCACCCAATGGGTGATAATGCTTGGCAAA
>JAYXVG010000041.1:0-9600 GCA_036021875.1 Thermoplasmatota archaeon
AACTGGTCACTTGAACATCCATCAAGGTCTGTGAGACCTCCAGATTCAGTTTCCGGACACAAATCATCTTTGTTGGCAATCCCATCAGAGTCATCGTCAGCATCTGGGTCAACCGTCTGGTTGTTGATGGGCTCTATTACCTCAACATCTGACGCTAAATCACAGCCATATACATCTGTATCCTTAACTCCGTCACCATCAGCATCAGCCAGATTCAACGCGTCATATATCGCAATATTTTCCACGTTGGAATCTAGTGCACTGCGCTGTGCCCAAGCGATTTCCACAGAGTCGATGGCACAGTCGCCATCAGTGTCTGCAAGTAGTGGATGACTACCCTGCTTTTCCTCATCAGTATTGTTTACACCATCACCATCTGAATCAAACATGTCCTCCGTCACTCCAGAAGGCATTATTCTCTTTGTTCGGTTGAGGCCATTTGCTACTTCCCACTTATCAGTAAGAGAATCTTGGTCGGAATCTGTCACATTATCAAGACGGTTCCAGTCATCGTGCCATGCGTTCAAGTAATACTGAGTTATTGTTGCTGAATGAATAATTACACCCATCTCTCGGTTACGGTTCATTGCAGAGCTGCCCATGTTGATGGAGGATACCAATACGCTTTCCCCGTCAACAATAATTCCCTTGTTATGTAGTTTTGACACATCATCATCCTCGCTCATCACTATCGCAGATGCGTCTAGACCCTCGCTTCCGTTCCAGATTTCATTGAACAAATCAACTACTTCTTGGTCATCATCGTCTAGATATGCGCCGTTGATAATCAAATGAACTGCCACACCATTGTTGGCAACTTCATGGAGCGCTGAGATAATTGGATTCTCCTCACCCCAACCATATGACCAGTCAATATCTAATGTCTGTTGTGACAGTAAGACTTCATCATCTGCTGAACGGATGAAGTCGGTAATTTTTGTAACACAGTTTTCTGGGCAGGTTAATAATTCCCCCGATATGCTGGACTGAATACTTGACTGAACTCCTCCGCCACCGATTGTATCAGGGGAATAAAATACGTATTCATCATAATCATTCAGCGACATCATCTCAGACCAGTGAATATCCAAGTTGAATTGTTGATCTACCATTTGGGCGAGTTCAATGTTTTCGATAATCACACTCCACTCGACATTGCCGCGAACACCAGGGGCCGGGACTGAGGATGATTTCCAGTTGCCTGACGACATCCAAACGCTGTCTGTGTCTCTAACAACAACTTTGCTGTGTAGATATAGGTATGGTTCGTTACTATTGGTGTTAAACTCGTAAACCGTGGCACCTGCTTGTATTAGTGTGTAGGCGAAGTCATTTTTGTATTGCATGTCTGTTTGTGACCAAATATTGCAATTTTCACAGCCTGGGTCCAACATTAATTCAACGCTGACGCCCCTTTGTAGAGCATCCAGTAATGCTTGAACAAGATAAGCATCTTGAAGTTGGTATAATTGAATCCGCAAACTATCTTCGCTTTCATCAATAAATTGTTTCAACTCTAGTAGACCATTTTCTGGACCAATTATCGGTGTAACTAACGATTCAGACGGACCAAACTCCGATTGGAGGCATATTGTTCCCATGCCACCAGTGACCGACCATTGATATTTCCAATCATCAGCTGTATCTGTATCTGGCAAGAAACCACAGCCATCGCCTCGAACATAGACAAAATCATCACTCGAAACACTTGATGATGGTATAGATATAGACTCACTTGCCCAACCAGACTGACTTGCTGGACCGCTGTCATAGACGAAGGTATCAGAGAGTTCACCATTTGAATCCTTGAGCGATATTGCTACTCCTGAATCTGGTAAATAGAGCCCTTGGCATCCAATGTCATCGAGATTGAGATAATTTGTTGCCTCTCCTAGTAGCAAGTTTGTGTCTTCAGTTATGATATTCGACATGCCATTGGTGCCGGTAATGCTGGAATCATCAGACATTACTATACTACTATCTGGTGGGAAAAATGTGCTACTCATTATCGTACACTCAAACAAAGTTCCGTCGTTGATGTGGATTGTCCAGCCATTTAGGAAGGCATCCTTATTGCCGATATTCTTAATTTGAATAAATTCATTTGAATATGGTGAAACTCTGGTGATGACAATATCTTGAGCAACAGCAAAGTCCGTGGCTAGTATGTTAGCCTCTCCGGGGGTAGGGTAAGCTGCAGCGAACCAATTTTCTCCATCCTCAGAAATCCAGGAATCACATGAGTTTGGAGTAAGTCCTTCTCCATGCGTATTTGCTGAGGAAATTAACACCCCGTCAGGGTTGTGAAGATTTAGATTATCAATAGGCATCAGTAACGATCTAGGCAGGCTAACTAATGTGTAGTCGCCCGGATTAAGAATTGTCGGTTGTGAGTAATCCACATCAATATCATATTGATTAGATTGGTTTACCTTAGCAATATGGGTAATGAAAAACCGCTGATTATCTGTATCTAATCGCCATCTTGACAGGTCGATCGGTGAACTACCATTGTTGTAAAATTCAACCCAGTCATGGTAGTTAATACCGTTGTTATCGCACCATCCAACATATTCGGTAATTAGCAGACTATTAGATTCGATATATGCAGGCCAAACTGGGTTAATTTGACCGGGAGTTGACCAAGCAGGTGTGACCCAACCTGTGATGCCGCTGGGTGTTGCGTTAGTATATCCAGCATGACTGGAGCCTGGCGGGATTAAGGACATGTTTTCAGAAGAGTGATTCCACCCTACTGTATCGACAATACCAGAATTTGTATCCACCAGAGTAATGATATCTGTAGTTTGTTTAAGGTAAAATGAATTTGTTCCATTCAGGGCAATCAAGCCAACATCACCCGGCTGAATCACTGCGTCTGACTGCAGTGGGAAATTGTATGCGCCGATAGTAAAACTACGGCTATTTGACGCTTTGAGTTTCCATCCAGTTAGATCAACTGACGAAGTATCATTGTTGTAAACTTCTAACCATTCTCCGAGTGGCCAAGACTGAGTGTCAGAGCCATCTCCATCGGGCAGTATTTCGGTAAACACAACATCTACCGCTACATATTGTTCAGTACCTGGTTCGGGCTCACCCGGTGTAATCCAGTTCGATGGTAGCCAAGCCGAGCCCAATGACTCATGGTTTCTAATCATCGACACATTGTCGCCAAAATAGTTGCTGTGCCATGCGGTATCGACAATATTACTGTTGGAGTCTTTCAGTATTAAGTGCTCATAATAGTCATGTAAGTCAAAATTGTTTGACATGCCAACTAACCTGCGTTCCCCGCTGTTAACTTCTGTTATTCCGGTGTGGGTTTGATTGTATACCATTGATGCTGGGTCCAAGTATAGTATCTCGCCTTTACCATTGGTAATAGTCCATCCCGCAACGTCAACCATACTTGTGCCGTTATTGAGAATCTCAATCCATTTTCCATTGGGGAAGTCTCCGGTGGTATTGGTTGAAGGTAGGTATTCGGTTATGAAAATATCAGACGCCATCGTTGGAAGGTTTTCCATTTGACCTAAATTAGTGACATTGATAGTTGGATATGGTGAGATATACATAGCGTCGCTACCAGTGACTCTAGACAGTGAGAATCCTGGTTCATTTGTCGTCCAGTTGACTTCATCTCCTATGCTACCGTTAGGCCAGTGGACTCGTAATTTTTCCACGGCATTATTTAGAACTCCACTGCTGGTCGAACCATTGACAGCCACAATTCTAGTATCGCCAGGGTTGATAATCATAGACGATAAGTCACTTGTGTAACCGATAAGGTGGTCTGAATCAAATTCAATCATGTTACCAGCGGCATCACTGAGGTAATAACCTGTAAGATCAATTGCGCTGGTGCCTTGATGATATATCTCAACCCATTCACCACCAGGGTAAGAAGCGTTGTCGTAACTTGGGAACGCGTCTGCCATTACCTCATTGATAGTAATGTCACCAGCATAATATACAGGCCCAACAGCAGTGCCGCCTTGGTTCGCCTCGCCTGGAGACAAAGTCGGTGATTCAACCCAGTCTGCGGCAGGGTCGCTGGAATCTTCCACCAAAGAGGTGCCTTCAGTAGGCGACGAAGCCCAGGAGATTGTATGAACTGTATTACCAGTTGGGTCTTTTAGATTAACCATACCATTGGAGTTTTTCATGCAAAAACCGCACGAACCACCATCACCATTTCTTGCCATTACGATATAATCACCCGGTCCGACATCAAGGTTAGTTGCTCCAGAAGGGTATACGACGTGATTCGTTGTCATACTTAGCGGCCTATTGTAGTGGTCGTCCAAAGTCCACGTAGAGAGGTCGACAGTTGTAGTGCCTGAATTATGGAGTTCAACCCACTCTCCACTAGTCCAATCTGCCGGTCCAACCGCACCAGTTTCGGCACCAAACGCATTAACTAAAACCTCAGAGATACATATGTCACCATTACAAGCAGTAGACCTACTCGAGGTGCTTTTGGGTGTTACAACATCTGATAGGTTTTCATTCTCAATTAGCGGTGCTGTGTAGGAACATAGCATAATTGTAATCAGAATTATTGGGTATTTTTTTGCAATCATTACCATTCTCTCCATGTATCTCCGGTATTATTTGTCATATGTTTATTTTTATTTCACAAGAATCCAAAGGCGTCCTGCGCTTGTGAGAATGTGTAAATCATAATTGGTACAATGATGATGCCCATTCCATGACTGCGTCGAATCCCTACACGAGGGGGGATTAATCCTAGGATGGTCCCGATAATAAGCACACCAATTCCAATGAAACCAGTGGTAAACCATACCAATGCGCTAACGAAAATAATTACGCCCATGACCATCTGCTGCAATGGTATAGCTGCATGCAGTCGCAACATACCTTTCCCTACGACCCGCATGATTGGCATCGCCATTAGGCCAGCAGCGACGGTAACTGCGATTAGCCTGACAAAATCGGCCGTCGGTTCTGCTGAAGACCATGTGTCAATAGGATACATCATCTTGAGCGCTAGCGTTGCACCAGAACGAGACCTCCCAATAATGTAAAGAAATCCGAGAACCATGACGGTAACTGCAGTGTTTACAGCTGATAAAATAGCAATGACCTCCAAATCTTGTTTGGTTTGTGGACCCTCGACACCGCCCTCTGCCTCTGAAAGCGCAATCTCAAGTAATTCTTCATCAGTCATTTCAGTTAATCGACGGGTTTCCCAGTCCATACCATAACCTTCCTTACCTTGGACTTTTGCTGCAACATTTCTACCACCCATCACCAACACAGTTGCTTGAGAAGCAGTCATTCCAGGCAGAACACCCATCGATGCGCCTGCAACTCCTGACCAAAAACACGGGACAATCAGCGGTTTTGCTGGCGGTAAAGTCCAATCCTCGTTTTGTGGAGGTATGTGCGAGGTAGTAGCATATATGTCTAGCAGATTAGCAATTCCGAACAATCCGGCTAGGCTGGGTAAAAGCAGGCTTGCATCGGGTATCCCAACTGGCGAGCGAGCTGGAAGGCTAAATACTGCCCAGCCGTAAAATCCAGACAATAAGAAAAATCCGGTCGCTGCTAGAAAACCAGCGAATCTACTGTCTGTGGCTAGTTTATTCATTGAAAGTTTTTGCATCCACTTTGGCCAATCGAGCCTAGTGGTTTCAGTTGCTAACAATAAAAAGGAGATACCAAGTAGTAGAAAGAAAATTATGTTCCTCAAATAATCATACCAACCTAACTCATCCCCAAAGGCAATTCTAGCCACTATTATAAGTGGCAGCGATAGAAACAACCCTAACTGAGATCCTCTAGCCGACCAAGCGACCCCACGTGGGGCATTGCCGGACAACAACATTCTGTGTCCCGGCAAGAGGGACAAAGCAGTATCTCCATCGGGTGCACCAAGTAAGGCTGAAGGAATATAATTGAGAAATGTATGAACTGTTCCAGTGGAGACTATTATTGCTGCTACAGCAGATAGCGGAATACCCCAACTCAGGAATACAGGAGACAAGGCTAGCAAAATTAGCGCTACATTGTTAACGTGAAATCCAGGAATTAAGCCGGTTAATGAGCCCATAGCAACGCCAAAAAATAGGGCGAATAATAGCCAACCAAGGTCGAGAAAATAGGCTTCTAACATAGCTAAACCTCAGTAATCAGGGTATGTGTCGTTATCGTCTCGATCATTTTCTCCGTCACCATCAGTGTCAGGATTATATGGATTTGTCCCATACAATGATTCAAGGTTGTCTGATAGTCCATCGTTGTCTGTGTCAACCACATCAGCATTGATTAGGTGATATACAGTTGCTACTAAATCAGGGTCTTGGACTTGCATTAGCCGTCCATTCCATGTGTGTGAATAGCCTGAATGGAGGTTATCCGTGCCGATTATCGTGTTATTATTTAGAGAGAGTCTGATGCTTTGATTAGTCCCATCTCTCTGCAACAACCAATCGCCATCTTCGTTCTGTATTGCTATTCCTGGAATGTTGACCATCTGATTTCTAGAATATCTCCATTGAGAGGCACCCTCGTCCCAAATCAAATTTTTGGGGTCTGGAACATCTCCTAGCTGGTAGTCGTGAATCATTAATCGGATCGCCATATTGGTGTCATCCCATGTGACTGACACGTTTGCAGTGATCGCTTGTCCAGCCTCAATCCATTGGGTTGAGGTTTGTGCGGGGAAGGTTGCGTAAATCTTAGTCTGGCCACGGTAATCTATCTTGTCGACCAACCAGCCACTAACATCTTGAACACTCGGTTCGATGGCATATCTTACAAATGCATTAATTGTATATCTGGTATCTTGCTCATCAATCAATCTGATTGGGTCCCCAGAAAGTAATGAGAGTAGGTCGATAATCTCCTCTGAATTGATTAGATTGCCGCTAGGAGTTCCTTCACTAGAGTCTACACACCAACTTGAATCAGCCTCTGACCACATAAGTCGACCTTGAACTTCTTTGAACACATTGTGCAGGGAACTATTTGCATGCTCTTGAATGTCATTCTCACTTGGTTTCAGGCAGATCATTACACCACCTGGTCCTCTTAGTTGCCATTCCTCACCAATTGTAACGTAACCTGAAATCTTTACTAAGTTGCCAGATTGATAACTCCAAGTGGCTTCCTCTCCCCAGTTCAGTCTAATAATATCCACTGGGTGATTCCTATCAACGAGGATTTCTGGACCTTGAACCGACATTACCCAATTCATGTCTCTTTGATTGTAAGAAATTGTTCCAGTCACCTGTATTTTAGATGATGACTCTATCCAACTTCCAACTTTTGACCTTATATTCAGTTTTATTTGATGTTCCGCATTTCCGTATGCAGGGTGGTCCCTTAAATCGGCGGATACGAACATCTCATCTGGTGGTATTGATTCCCCAATGTAGCCAGTAAGGGTAATTATCTCGTCTACGTATTTTTCTGGGTCAAGTGCTACATCTAGTATAGACAACTGGACGATGTCAGGTAAATCCTCCTCGTCCCATTCCATCGCACCTGAACCGACAGCTGTCATGTAGATGTTGCCTTCAAATTCCATGACCTTCCCGGTTATGACTACATTCGTTCCAATAGGTGGTATTTCAGCGGGACGACTCCACCTAGCCTCGACTACAGCTGTTCCGTCACTAACAATTACGTGTGTTTCCCAATCGCCGGAATTCCATGGGTCTTCCCGCCACGAAATGATCTCTCCTTCAACCTTTACAACCTCATTTTTGTATTCAATTAAATCTTCCATTTCAACAATGTCTGGCTCCCTAACCATAGCATAGTAGTTCAGCACAGCAACTAGAAAAATTGCTAGTGTAAACATGACCCATAATTGCTGACCTCTGGTAGCTGGGTCGTCATCAGTAATTTTGTTCATTATGCTCTTGAGCACATCCGCCATGATATCTGGTATTCAAACAGCCATTTAGTAATGTTTGAATGATTTTATGATATCTTGCGCGGCCTTTTTAAGCATTAATCCGAGGGCGTATCGGGGATGGAATGAGAGAGCGGGTAATACGCGATGAAATCCACAAGGATATTCTTGTCCCGCATCAGCATGCAAGGATTATCGATACGAAGGAATTTCAAAGGCTAAGATCAATTCAACAACTATCAACCTGCGAGTATGTATTTCCTGCAGCTAATCACAATAGATTTTCCCACTCACTTGGCGCTTATCACCTAGCGAGAAAGTTGACTGAACTCATTCAGGAAGTACAACCAGGTATGATTGAAAACAACGATGCAGAATTAGTTCAACTAGCTGCTTTACTGCACGACATTGGTCATCCTCCTTACTCACACCTGTTAGAGACTCCAAAGGTATTTGCAAAATATCACTCTCATGAACACTGGGGAAGATTATTACTGGAGTCTGAGGAAACAGAAATTGGAAGTGTTGTGCGTGAAATTCTTGGTGAAGATAGGCTGGGTAGATTATTTGCTATTATGGACGGCGAGTCTGAGTTTGATGGCAAACCGATTCCACCATTCATGAAAGAAATAGTATCATCACAACTTGACGTCGATAGGATGGATTACCTCGTTAGAGACCAAGCCAACACTGGAGCACAGATTGGTGGTTTTGATATCGACCGAGTTTTTCGAGCACTGCGCATAGGAGGTGACGGACATTTTCATGTCAAAACATGGGGTCTTCCCGCAGTTGAAGCCTACTTAGTCACAAGGTATCACATGTATAATCAAGTATATTTTCACAAAGTGAACATGCTGACACAGAATTATCTAGTTGGCATGCTATCTAGGGCTAAGGAACTTGCGAGTCAAGGAACACTTGCTCTCGATGCTAAACTATCGAACATGCTTCTAAACGAATCGTTAACTCCGTCACAATATGCAGAGTTAACAGACTCGCACATCAAAGTGGTTTTGGATGATTGGTCACACCACGATGATGAATTATTATCATTGTATGCTGGAAAGTTACTTTCAAGACGCGAGTTTCACAAATCATTGAGAATTGACACATTAGATGTGAATATGGTTGAACTCGTTAGAGAAAGATTGGAGGCGTTCGTTGAAGAGCGTGGTTTTGATTCAGCAATTCACGTTCTTTATGCCCGAATCTCCAAACGTGGATACATGCCCTATAAACAAGGAATCATTCTAGAGGATGGTCGTGATGCTTCTGAGCATTCAGCTATGATAAGATCTCTAGCTTTGCCCAATGAACGAGCCATGGTTTTCGTCCCAGAAGCAATAAGGGATGAGGCAGAGTTAGTGGTTAGAGAGTGGATTAAACCGAGTCAGTCCTCACTTTCACAGTTTAGTTAGTTGGAACATTTTATGATATAGCGTTCTGACGGGCGCCTACGGGCCTGTAGCTTAGTTGGTTAGAGCACCCGGCTCATAACCGGGCGGTCAAGGGTTCAAATCCCTTCGGGCCCACCAAAAACAATGTCCATTTTTTCGGAAATTAATGACCATATCCCCAAAATGGTTATGAGGGTCGAGAATGTGGCTTGTTGTACAGGTGATACCATGAAGGCTCTTCGACGTTGTTTAGTCATTCTCGCCGTGTACTTTGCAAGCACTCTAGTTGTGGCAACTCCAGCCGCTGCACAG
>JAYXVG010000042.1:0-9474 GCA_036021875.1 Thermoplasmatota archaeon
GTATCAAATCATTACGCTCATTCGCTTGCAGTGTTGAAGTATGAGTGATAGTGACCAAGTTCTTACCTCATCAAGTGATAAAATTTTGACTGACTATGAACGACACAATGTCTCAATGATGCGATTAATCAAAAGTCTGTTAGCATCTTCAACTATGCCTCACGTGGCACTAATTGTAATGCTCTCTAGCGTATTATATATCATGGCTGGGTTTAGTTCGCTAACAGTTTTCTCATCCATAGCATTTACTAGCCTTTCTCTTGCTTATGCAATAACAGCATTATTATCTGGAAACGCAACAGTGAGTCGATGGATCACCCTAGATAATGATTCAGAGCGAGGTAATCATGGCTTCGTTTTGGACAAACTAATGAAATTTAGGGTTTGTTTGTTTCCAATTATTAGCGCTCTGATTATATTTTTCCTCGTTATAATGTTGACTGGGGAAAACGGCATAATATCAGATTTCGATCAATTATTTCCCACAGCCCTAGGGATGTTATTCGTGGCATGGTCAATAGTTCAAGGTAGTTCATTTACCAAGTGGGCGTCCTCAAACAGCGCTAGAAACTTCCAAACGGCAAAGCAACCGTCGAATCACAATCTATCGATACTTGTTACCATGGCGGTCATTGGAATATTTTGTTTAATTATCAGCACTTTATTTTACCAAGTTGACAATTTTACCCAACCGCTGAGCGATTCTATGTTAGCATCAA
The DNA here is from genome assembly GCA_036021875.1 of Thermoplasmatota archaeon. Taxonomy (GTDB): domain Archaea; phylum Thermoplasmatota; class Poseidoniia; order Poseidoniales; family Poseidoniaceae; genus MGIIa-L1. Next base: position 720 of record JAYXVG010000042.1, read on the forward strand.
TTCCATTTTCGATAACAACGCTAGCGCTGATATCTGTTAGTCTTGGCTACTCTTGGAAATTGAAGAAACTCGCGTCAATGAAGGCTAGCCTGCAACATTTTAGCGCTAGATGGACTTTCATGTGCCATTTATTTATTGCATGGCATTTTATGACAATCTGGCGTCAAAATTTTCTGGACCCAACCACTGTTCAAGTTTTCTTGGAGGAAATAATATTGATGATACTTACGGTTTTTTTCGCAATATGGTCAATGACTGCTAAAGGATACAAGAGTAGTTTCAGACTAATCACTGAGGAAAACGCACTTACATGGGGCCTGGCTTTTGGGTACGCATATGCAGGCAGTGTTGCCATGTTAACATCTTTCTTCGACAACATCAAAATTGTCATGCTAATTGGTCACTCAGTCGTGATACTAACTGTTGTCTTGCTTCATAAACGTGTATTGAATAACGTAATTGCCAGTGATGATTATGGTGTTGACATAAGTAGAATCACTGCAGATGATGAGAAAACTGATTCCGAAAATAAACATAGCAATGATGCCACTGAAGTTAGCCTGAAGACATCGTCTGATGGTCAGGAAACTGTTTGGCAGGAGGATACGGATGTCGACTGGGAAAAGCCTCCCTCAGAAGCACAAATTGATGATGTTGATTGGGATGAGGCAATAGATTTAGACTAGCCATCACGAATGCCTGAGAGTAATGTGACTACTCGCATGCTATTATGCAAATCTTCGCTTACCCTAGCGCCTAGAATTACCTGAGCATCTGAATCTAGGGCGTCAGTGAATAATCTTGCAACAGAATCGACCTGACTTAGTGTCATGCCCAGGCCACCTTCAATCTGAATTAAACATCCAGTAGCGCCGCCAACATCTAAGGCTGCTAGTGGTGCCATCATCGCAGAGTGAAGTATTTTCTCTGGCTCGTCTGGATCACCCAAACCCACTAGTAGCGTAGACTTACCGTCCTGTTCGACAATAGCACGAAGGTCCATCAAATCAAGGTTTATTAGACCCATCCGTAGCAATGTTCTAACCAACCCGTCAACTAAATCTTCAACCCATTCTGCACCCATCTGCCATGAACGACCTCGTTCCCGTGCCTGCCTTGCTAACCTCTCCAGAGATAAACGAACTGTGACATGAGCAAATTGGTCAAGTCTGATTAGTCCCTCTTCAGCTATCCCTAGCCTAGTCGATTGTATTTCGAACGGCATCGCTGCTACTGCGATGACAACTGCCCCCGATAACCTGGCCTGTCTGGCAAACTCATGGGCTGCTCCTGTTCCAGTTCCACCACCAAGCCCAGTCAATAAAATTACTAGTTCCACAGGCTCCATCAGCTTCCTTACTACTGCAGAGACACTGCGCATCCGCTGCTCGGCTAAAGGTGGTAATCCTGCACAGCCCAATTTATCAATGACGGTACCGAGTCTTAAAACACGCCCAGTTTCCATTGAATTAAAGCTCTCTTCGTCTGCGTCAATTAGAAGAATATCTGCTTCGGAATTGCATCTTGACCAGGCACCTTTTGCCCATGAACAACCTAGTCCACCAACGCCAGCAATAAGAATCTGAGATGATTCCATTGTCCAATGGTATGTTCGATGCTCAATGAACTTTATCTAATCAGTCCACGTATCTGAGGTATCTCCTTCTTGAGTCACGAGCCCAAGCATTATCTGGTTCAATTTCAAGAACTCTGTTATAATACTCAATAGCAGTCTCAAACTCAGACAGGTAGCGACCATACAGGTGACCGAGATTCGACAAAACTGGAATGCACTCCTCATCTTGTTCAAGCATTTTAAGCAGTAAGGTTTCGGCATTACCTAAGTCATTTTTGAGCATCATTTCCTCTGCTTTTTCCAATTCTAGAAGTTGGGATTCTGATAAATCGTAAGTATTTTCAAATGGAGTAGTCATATTGCTCAAACCTACCAAAAACTCCCTATTATTGAATTATCCTATGCCAACGATTTTAAGTTGGTTTTCGGCCTATATAAAGTCGGGTAAAACGATGGACTGCGAATAAATTTGCGAAAAAAATTTGATAATGTTTAAAGGGTTCATACTGGTAGGCACATCAACTGGGTGTGTCAATGCTCCAAAAGCCAAACATCAATCGCCTGGCTTTGGGCTCTGTGCTCGTTATCTTGCTTACCCTTCCTGGGTTAGCATCATCCTATCATGGAGGCATTGGAGGCCAGCAAGTCAATGCCGGAGAAACCATTGATGACGTTGCTAAAGAAGGCTGCTTGTGCCACAACGGAGCAGCAGACAATTCTGTCCAAATAATCCTTGACGATGTTCCATACGCATGGGAAGCTGGAGGAATTTATGAGATGAAGTTGCAGATCATTGGTGGACCAACAGCTGCAAGTCCTTGGACGGCTGGATTCTCAATGCGAGTCACCGACGGGACTCTTTTTGGGGATAACTTACAGAACTGGGAAGATGACCCAACAACTTTGACCCAAACTGAAGCATCTGCTGGAGGGAGTGAAAGAATGTGGATTCTATCCTGGCAAGCACCTGCAGCAGAGACTGGTGTTGTAGATTTCTGGATAACTGGTAATTCTGTTAACGGCGATCAAGGACCGGGACCTGAAGACAAATGGAATCAACTAATTTTTGCGCTTCAGGAAGGCGACGAAAAAACTACAGCAATGGGTACTAGAACCTTATTTGCAGGCGACGGAAATGTCAGCCCGCCAGAACCCCAAGAGACTGGTGTTGATCTAAAACACATGGGTGCTGAATTCAGAGCTCACGTCTTAGGATTACTAGGATTCGGAGCGGTGCTAGCAGTGGTCTTATTCGCAGGTTTGATGCTGCGCTACAGCTTTTCATCATCCTATCAAGGAAGAAGCAATCAACTACGACTACGCTACAAAATAAGGCGAAGGGGTGACCAATAATGGATGATACAATTACCAAATTACTGCGCGGAGTTGCAAGAGGTGAAATCAGCGTAGATGATGCAAGAAAATCGCTAGAAGATGCATCGCTAACAGAAGAACAAATGGAACTTGCTATCGACAAAGGTGTATTTACCGAGGCTGACATGGGTTCGATAGTAAGTGCAAAATTAGCCCCTTCTGGAGCCTCATACCTTACGATGTTTTTCTTCATCTGGGGTATTTTCTGGTCTTGCTATTGGATGTTCTCGCTAATTTACGGACTTGCAAACGATTGGGATCAGAGGCAATTAGCGTTCCACCTTGCGATTGGCGTCACAACACTTATCCTAATGGGACTAGTGTACCTAAGGTTCATCCTACCAGATACTATCATCGTCAAGCATGCGATAAACAAATTCATACCAGAGCATCAAAAAGACTGGAAAGAATACAAGATGTGATTTAAGTGGCCAGAGAATACGATCTAAAACCTGCACCTTCGCTCGATGATGGTGATGCTGCGTTCAGTACAAGCAAAGTCATAAATCGACGCCAGTTCCTAAAATACGGTTTTAACACAGCAACTGGTGTTCTTGCAGCATCTCTTGGAGTGTTGGGATTCTCAGCCATCTTACTACCACCCGGCGCAGACTCTGGAGGCAGCAACAACGGAGTAATTTTCTGGGCCAAAGGCCGTGAGGATGAAGCCTGGTATGGAGCTAAACACGAATTGCCAATGACTAGGCAAGACTTCGTCAACGAGGCGGCAAAATCCTCAACTGGAACGGCAGGTGCTGCTGGAATCTGGAATGGTGTCCCGGTAATTGTGGTTTATGTAGATCACGACAAGAATAAGGATACTCCGGTCACAAATGGTAAAGCTCGGTTTCAAACCATGGAAGGATATGATGAGACAGGCAAACGTATCGGACACTTTGAAGATATGTCTGATTTAGACCCCAGAATATTCCCCTCCGACAACCTAGTGATAATTTACGGTCGATGCACTCATTTGTGCTGTATACCTGGTTGGCAGCTAGTATCAAATTCATTCACTGATGATTCATGGACGCCAAATGGCACTGATGATGGCGGAACTAAACTATTCTGCATTTGTCACTCTTCAAGGTTCGACCCAACAGCACTGGAAATGAACACAAACCGAAACCGTTCCAACGGTGCCACATTCAATTATGCCGGGATTAAAGTATCTGGAGGGCCTGCACCAGTGGGGCTCCCGATTATCCCTGTGCAGATGAACGGCGACAACATCGAGGGGATTACTGATTACCTCGACTGGTATACATATTGTGACTGAGGTGAAAAAATGACAACAATGTTTTGGATTCTATGGTTTTTTATTGCTTTCATCATAGTTCTGGTAGCGTTTACGCTGCGCAAAGAGAATGAGGAAATGCCGCGCAGAGAAATTCTGCGTGCGGTTGAATCCACCGGAAGAATGGGTTTTGCAGAGCGTTCGTTCTTGTGGGTGTTTTCTTGGTTAGATACGAGGTTCAGAATACAAGATTACTGGAATATGTCGAAAGGAGCATACTATAACATGCACAGACAAATGCCACTAACCCATGCTGAAAAATACAAACTGCGAATAATTTGGTATTGGTATCCGCTATATTGTTTAGGCGGTATATCCTTCTTATCATTCATAATATTGGTGATTACTGGAACTGTGCTTGGTATTTATTACGTCCCCGGCGGTGAAGGTATTCCATCACCAGCCTATCTCAGCATGCAATATATCATGACTGAGTTACCATTTGGTTACATAATCCGAGCAGTGCACCACTGGGGTACCCACTTCATGGTCGCTAGCGTATTCTTACACATGTGCCGAGTTTACTTTACTGGCGCTTACAGAAATCCAAGAGAACTAAACTGGCTAATTGGCGTTGCTCTAATGGCACTGACAATTGTCTTCGGTTACTCTGGGTATCTACTACCGTGGGACTCATTGGCATATGGTGCCGCGGTCATCGGTATTAACCTAGCAAACTCTAGCCCCCTAATCGGCAAGCAAATCGCAACACTACTGTTTGGAGGATCTGCACTAACTCCCCGAACAGTCACAAGGATGTATTTCATTCACGTATTCATCTTACCTGTCATAGTTACAGGATTGATTATTGTTCACTTGTTTATAGTTTGGGTACAAGGTATAGCGGAGCCACATTGATATTTGGGGGAATAAAATGGGACTAGTAGAGAATCTCGGTAGAGTAGCATCATCCTACATGGATGAAAAGGAAAAACTTCAGACCACTGGTGAAAAGCGAAAACGAACCAGATTAGGTCATGGCTTCTGGCCACATGAAGTTCTTCGTGACGTCCTAATTTTCGCTTTTATGGGTGCAGTATTGCTTTACTATGCTTGGATAATCCCTCCACCATTGCATGGTGCTGCTGACCCATATGCACAAGCAGGTTTCGTTTTCCCAGATTGGTACGTATTGTTTTCTTATGGATATCTAAGATGGGGTGAGTATCTTCCACAGTTTACGGTTCCGACAGGATTCATTGGTGATATATTCGGCCAACCAGTATTCCCATGGAATGCTGCATGGTGGGGTGCTGCACTAACTGGAATACCAGTCGGTATCCTAATCCTCCCACCATTCTTAGGAGGCAGGGAAAAGCGCCCTGTAGAAGACCCGTGGTTTGCTGCAGCAGGTGCAGTTTATCTAGCACATATTTGGTTTATCTCCGTCTTCTCTATCAACATATTTTTGGAACTATACCACAAGAATAGGTCAGACTATTGTAAACTAGATAGTCACGGCGATTTATTGTGTGGAGTTAGAGAGCCATGGTTAGCGGAAGCTTTCAATGCGTTGCCGTGGCTTATGACTGGTGTTCTGTTATGGATCTGTATCTATTTTGGAGCACGGATGGTGTTGACTAAGGCTTGGGGGTCTGGTTTTACCCCGGGACATGCAAAGCAAATCCTGGTAGGTGCACTCATTCTCTCAACTGCTGCAACTGTTGCAACTTGGGATGTCTATGACAAAGGTTTCTGGGGCGCTAGGGGACTTGGAACCATTGCTGATTATGGCGAACTTGAAGAAATGAGAACCCAGCCTACAGACATTCACGTTCACGAAACTAACGAGTTTACGGACAATTTCGGCTGGTCTGAAGATGGCGTTGTGCCAACTGCTGCGTGGCTTGATTGGGTAATATACCAACCTGGGCAACAAGTGATAATAGATTTCGCTGACGCTAATGGACATCAGGACCCCTCGGCTGGAATAAATGCTGCTGCTGATTCTACTGTGCTAACCGATGAGGACTCATGGACATCAACTGGCAGCTTCACCGTAACTGAAGATCCTTTCTATTTCCCAGAAGGACATCACGAATCTATCAGTAAAATTACCACAGATATTGCCTGTGAACACAGAGCCGAAGAGAGGAAAATCAACGATGTAAAGACTGAAAGCATGATTAGCAGCACAATGGTTGTTTACAACTCAAACAACAAGATTGTCTCACAATTCAGTAACTGTGCAGGAGATTCATTGGAACTAGCAGTCGGCACTTACACTTACGAGATGGATGTCTCAATAACCGGACCATTAGCCCTAAACGACACAATGATGAAAGAAATGAGCCTAGAGATTAATGCTTTCCAGCCACTACTTGTCTGGTCAAGTTCTGCTCCAGCATCGCTGGAAGGTAAGACAGTAAACCTAAGCAACAGCGTTGAAATGGCGCTTGGTGGAAACAACTTCGCTCAGGTTGACAACCCGAGCTATCACATGAACCCAAAGAGCCTTGATGCTAAGCTAATTTACGCCATGTTTATTCCATGTCTTACTTTTGGTGCAATGGTTTTCATACTACTGAGATCAATGGCCAGAGGCTATGAATTTGAGATGAACAAATGCTACGGATGTGACCTTTGTGACGACGCATGTCCTGTTCGTTTGTTCAACGGCGGCGACAAATTGAATATTATCTACAACTCTTGGAATAATGAGGATGATGGAGTTCCTTTGTATTCATGTTTGACATGTACTGCCTGTACCAACGCTTGTCCACAACTCGTCGATTATGACTCGTATGTGGACATTAGAAGAGGTCTTATTGTCGGTGGACCTCAAGCAGAGATACCTCACACAGTATTACAAGCAGTTCTTGCCGCAGAAGCAGAAGAAGAAGCAGACGCTGACTTCATTTCAATCGAAGACTACCCAATTGAGTCTAACGTTGGGTATTATCCGGGATGTGTCGATTACCTAGATCAAGAGATGGTATTCTCACACGTCAACGAAGGTGAAATGAACCTTGGAGACGCTACTACCTCTGCTTTCACTATCTTCGATGAAATTGGAGTTGATGTATCATACCTTGGTAGGGATTTCCTAAAGTGTTGTGGACACGACCAAAAGTGGCAAGGTCTTACTGAAGTATTTGACAAACTAAAGGCATACAATCAAAAGAAAATTCAAGCCTCAGGAATTGATACCCTAGTTTCTTCCTGCGCAGAGTGTTTCAGAACCTTTGCCAGAGACTATGAACTTGAAGACATCAAAGTTATGCATACTACAGAGTTCTTGCTAGACCAAGGATTCGATATGAGTTTGAAGGTCGCTGAAGAGACCACTGTAACTTATCACGACCCTTGTAGATTGGGTAGGCAAATGGGTATCTATGAAGAGCCTAGAGAACTAATTCAATCCGTCGAAGGTGTAAGTCTTGTTGAAATGGAACACAGTGGAGAAGATGCTATGTGTTGTGGTGTCTCCAGTATGATGTCTTGTAATGAGAACGCTAGGGCACTACGTGTAGCTAGAATGGAAGAAATCAAATCTACAGGTGCAGACACGATGTTAACATCCTGTCCTAAGTGTGTTTCGCACTTTGAGTGTCTGAAGTTTGAAGGCGATGAGAGATACTCAGACATTAAGATTCTCGATGTAGTTTCTTTCCTTGCTCAACAAATCAATGAAAAGAAAGAAAAGATTGGCCAAGAGTCTGCTGTTGTTATTGAAACAGAAGCATAATCTGGGTGATTACTTCTTCGAAGACTTAGTCTTCCCATCACCGCTCATACCAATTATCTCATAATTTGACGGGAATAATGCGACTGCTACACCAGCGAGAAGTGCCATGAGACCCCAAAAGAACATTTGTCTAACAAACAACATCTCTAAGGCGAGGACGCACAACAGGAGACCGCCTATATTTGATGTCCAAACAAGGGTCTTGAATGTTGAAAGAGGAACACCTGTTGTGCCAGGCTTCCGATATGGGCCAAACTCTCCGCCAAAGCGTTGAGCATCATTTTTTGCCTTACTCTTACTGCTCATGACCTCACCTATCAATCATTGAAATTGCGTCAGTAGGACAAGCAAGTACACACAGTCGGCAACCGGTACACGCATCTCTAATTATTCTCGCCTTCCTATTAGATTCAACATTCATTAACGGACTTCTCATAGCAACTTTATACAACTCGATTGCATCATCATCGCAAACAATGTCACATTGATCACAGCCGATACACAAACTCTCTTCGACAAACGCAACAGTATTTTCACCGCCTTTTAGTGATGAGTGTTGTACACTGCGCTGCCTGTTGAGTGAGGTTCTTATGCGCAGGGCCTCCTTCTCCCGGCGCTTTTTCAACTCATCAGCTGATGTCATGCGTATCATCCGACGGTGGCCTTCTCTTCAAACCTAACGACTGTCATATTTACCAATAAATCCCCTAAACAGTAGAATGCCCCAACTAATAGTGGTGGATTCCAAGCGGTCAGTCCGGTCCACGGGACTTCATTAGCCCAGGTCCAATTGCCAAGTTGAGTTCCAACAATTTCCATC
>JAYXVG010000043.1:0-9361 GCA_036021875.1 Thermoplasmatota archaeon
GTCTTCGGCATATCTCCCATGATTTGCGACCATTATAACCCCTGCGAACAGATAACCAAATTCTTGAGCACTTAGTTTCTCGGTTAGAATGTGCGAGTCGCAGTACTATCATCCGGAGGAAAGGACTCATCAGCGGCATGGTGGTGGGCAACTTGCAAAGGTTGGGAAATCAAGTACTTGGTCACCGTTAACATAACGGGCAGCGATTCAATGATGTTTCAAGTTCCGGGGACAGAAATAGTCGAGCATCAAGCAAGACTGGCAGGTATAGATTGGTTGTCTATTGATTCAAATGGTGAAGAATCCAATGAAATAGGTGACTTGGAATCTGGCTTGAGGAGTTTGGAAATCGACGCTGTTGTTTGTGGTGCGCTTCGCTCTGACTATCAAAAGAGTAGAATTGAAAGAATGTGTCACCGACTTGGAATAATTAGTTTCACTCCGTTATGGCACCAATCTCCATCAAATCACATCACAGGACTAGTCAAAAATGGATTTGGTGTAATGATCTCCAGCGTCGGGTGTGAAGGCCTTGACGCAAATTGGATCGGTAAGATACTTGACAATGACTCCCTTGAAGAACTTGTTAGACTTTCAAATAAATATCGATTTAATGTTGATGGTGAGGGTGGTGAGTATGAAACCATGGTAGTATCAGGCCCCCATTTTGAGGGAATCATAAATGTCAATGGTAGCACAAATTGGGATGGTCGAAGAGGCAAATTGGCAATTATATCCATCGACTCTTCATTTGATGGCTGAGCGTGCTAAGGCGACCGCTTCGTCTACTATTTCCCCGGAAACTCCTATGTGACTCATTGGATCAAACATTGCTTCAAGTTCATCAGCTGAAAACACAGCAGTAATTTCTGGAGTTCTACTGCAAACATCAATCAATTCAATTTTCTTATCAACCGCTTCAAATGATGCAGAGCGCAGTATTTCGTGAGCTTCATCTCTAGCTATACCATGGTCGACTAGTTCAATCATCACTTTCTCAGCCATGACAAGGCCACGTTGGGATTTTATGTTTTCCAAGCACCTATCAGCATCTACCCACATATTGGTCAATACTTGTCTGGTTTTTGCAATCACATCCTCGCACAGAGCAGATCCATGAGAGAGGGTGAACCTCTCGCTACTAGAATTGGCTAAATCCCTCTCATGCCATAATAATGCATTTTCGTATGTTGGAATTATCATAGATCGTACAATCCTGGCCAAGCCTGAAGCATTTTCTGATTTAATTGGGTTCTTTTTGTGTGCCATTGTTGACGAACCAACCTGCTTTTTAACATCGAATCCTTCACCTGCTTCCTGGATTTCAGACCTTTGTAGATTACGTATTTCCTGAAGAATTTTCTCGCATGTGGCAGCTACATTTGCTAACCATGAAACATATTCAATATACCTGTCTCGACCGACAACTTGGGTTGTAGCAAGTGGGACGCCTAGGCCCAAGTGTGTCATTATTAGTCGCTGTAACTCCCTTGCATGCTCGCCTTGAGCAGCACCCGTGCCCACGGCGCCGAGGAACTTCCCGACAGCAATTCGTGGTGCAGCCTCGTCCAATCTAATTAATTGGCGACGTAGTTCATCAAGCCAAACAGCAACTTTCAGACCAAAGGTAATTGGAACTGCTGCCTGACCATGAGTTCTGCCTAGCATGACAGTGTCTCTTTCTCGCTCTGCAACGTTGGCACATACGTCAATTAGTAGGCATAATTGCTCTCTTAATAGAACGATACTGTCTCTTAGCTGAAGGGCTACTGCAGTGTCGACGATGTCATTTGATGTCGCTCCAAGGTGAATACACCAACCTGCATCTCCTGCAGCTTCAGCCATTGCTTTGGTTAAAGCCATAATGTCATGCTTGGTTTCAGCCTCAATTTCTGAGACTCTTTCTTTGGTTACAGATTCAGGATTTGCGATTGCTGCAACAGCGTCATAATCAGTCTGGGAAACTTTACCCAATTGCATATGAGCCCAGATCAACGCTCTTTCAACTTCGAGTTGTCTTTCATGTCTTCCAAGTTCAGACCAAATGCGTTTGAAGTCTTCATCGCCGTATCGATAATCTAGTGGACAAAAGGCCATGTTCAGTGGTCATCGATAACCTCCTATAACATTTCGATTGAGATTGAGTGCTATTCCGTCAAATTAATTTCACCGCAAAACAGTAATTTTTTGTTTTCGAATAACACAAATTTCAAACCATTAATTGTTGACTGTTTAGTATGTCAGACAAATCTGTGAATGTTGAGAGCAGGACATCATCACAAGATAAGCGCTGGACAATTATGGCCGCGCTATTAGGAACCAACACCGCAGTGATGTTATTCCAAGGCATAGAGCAGGAAGCAGATCCAAAACAAATTAGAGAGATTGCGCTATCAATTATTGCTGCAACTCTACCTTTCCAGGGAATCTATTTTCTAATTTACACTTACATGCTTGAAAATAATGGAAAATTATCGGATGAGATGACGAACCGTCTTGATAGGGCTTCAGCTGTGTGCCAGTTAGTCGCCTATTTATCCCTAGTTGGTGTGGGTATGATGTGGTATAACATCTCAAACTATGTTGGAATATTTTTCTTGGTTTCCACGATACTGGCCGTTGCGTTCATTCGCATCGCAATGGCTCCAGTCGAGTCAGAATCAAAGGAGCATGCTCAAAATTTTGAGTCCTAAGCCTGTTATGGTAGCAACTATTAGTAGTAGTATCATCATTGCGACAGGGCCGTATTGGTTTTTATCATTCATCGCAGTTCCACCGAAGCCGTCTCGACTGATTGCGTGTCCAAGGCTGTCGGCTTCTGCGTAGTCTCCTAGTGGTTTACGCGGTATCCTTTCCCCTTTTCGAACGATAAATTCAACATCGCTCACAACCGCTTTATCATCACTAGCCATGTTTAGGGGTAAGGATACTGGTCAAATAATCTTGCTATCATTTACCACAACAGTCATTCACTACACTCGCTTCAGAGATATTATGAGATGGCATCTTGAATCTGATTCAAACCGAATCCATATGGCAGTCGAAGGAAGTGTTGGAGGCACAACAGTTGGTTTACACATCGCTGCGGACGTAATACAAAGCGGAGGTAGAGTTCTCTGGGTGGGCTTATCAATGCCAAATCCAGAAAGGTTTCCACAATTATTTGCCCACCTGTCTCCAGTTTCTTCATCAAAATTTCATGCCATGATGATTGCTGGTGCATTGGATAAAGCCGTGGATTCAGTAATCTCTGCTGCTGCAACATTACCGTCTGTAGAATTGGTTGTTTTTGATGATTGGTGCGAGAATAGTGGGAAGATATCGAAAGATGATTTATCATTGGTAAAACTTCTCGGAGAATCAATTTCTGATGATATTAGACTATTACTTATCAGCAAGGGTTCCATAGATGCGAGTGGTAAGCGCCAAGGTACAATATTTGCTAGAGCAGAGACATATTTCTCGGGTCTTAACTATCAAATCTGGACATTTTCACGTAGCCATGATGGCAACCGCAGAACTCTGTCGATGGGCGACAAGTCAGAGAACTTGAAAATTGTTGATGGTGGGTTAGAATTAGTTGGCTAATCCTCATCTTCTCCCAATAATTCCGCCATCTCATCTAATGCATCATCATCAGGTTCATCGAATTGCTGAGGATTTTTTGCCCCACCAATCAAGGCATCAGAACCAGCGACTTTTGGCGCTGTATCGTCAATAATGGCTCGCCTATTTTCTCTTGCCTGTTTGGTAATGAAGTAAATCATAACTAAGAACGAAATGAGAAATACTGCATAGGCAATATTCTTTGTCGTAGACTCATCTACCATGATTTGCCCCACCATCGGTGATTTTTAAAATGTTCAACTAACAACAGATGATTAGTTACCAATTTAGTGGTTTGGCAAGATGTCTTCTAGCATCGCTAGGTGGCTGAACCCAGTCAAGAAATGGCGGCGTTCTAGTAACAAAATCCCATGATTCATCGAACTGCTGGCGACATTTTGGACAGCGAAGTTGTTGATTTTTACCCATTGATTTTAAAGTCACATTACAATTTAGACATTTTGGCCGTCGCTTTTCCACTTCAGCGCTAATTACCTTAAGTTTCTCTAGGTGAATTGTCCCATGTTCGTTTCTAAGGCCATTAAATTCTATTTTATCACCTGGTAAAAGCCATTGGGCCAATAGTTTGACTTCCCCGGATTCAGCGAATGCCATCAAATCATCACCGTTCTTACAGCGTATTTTTGTTGATCCTCTGCGTTTGATAGTTACTTCCTTAACCACGGCTGTTGAGTTTTCACCTAGGTGGTCGTCAGTGGCTTGATTGGTTTTAAACACTAGATAATCCTTGACTTTTTCAGTTCTTTTGGAAGCCATCAAATGCTTACAACTAACTAATGCGGAATCATATGTCAGGGCTCGAATTCCAAATAGTACAGGGCAGTTACCTCTGGGCGAGATTAAAACAGATTTTGTGCGTAAGTCCCTTGACATAAATGTGTTAGGATCTTTGTCAACATCGTCTAATCGAACTAAGTCAACTATTCTCGCCTGGCCGCTAGCAACCGATGCTTCACTGCGCCAGCAAATTGCTTCAAATGTATAGTTTAATCCTGGCCAAGCAATGGCTGCAGTGGCTCCTATTCTGCCATGGCCTCCCCATGATTTTGTAGCTGGTATTACACTCGACAGCTCTACCTCGCTACTTACACATTCCCAATAAAATTCCTGATCTGGTTTTGCTTCAAACCAAACCATGCCCGGGTCTGTAGGACTTTGTTTCCTTTCTGACATTTCGGACTCAGTTATCTTACCTGACATGGGTAACAACTCACTAGTCCACCACTGCTCCAGAAATTCCATCAAATCATGGTAATCATCACCAACAATTTCAATAGCCACAGCAGCGTTGCCTCTAGTCCTTCTGCTTGCCAAAGGATATAACCTAACCAAGTGATGTGTTTTAACTTTATATTTCGAAGGCAGATTTTGTATTATTTTGTACATTGAAAACGTAGTACATCCTCCGCCAAGATGATCGGTATCATCTAATCCAAGCCAGCCCATTTCATCACCTAACTGGTTGAAAGATATCTCCTTCATCACTTGTATTTAATAATCGATCAATTACCTCGGCTATGCCAACATTATGATCAACCTTGAACAGTCTAATGCCTCGAGCCCAGCCAGCGCCCAAGTCACTTTTGCGATCACCGACAATAAAATCAAGATTGTTCACAGGACTAGGTTTTGATTTCCACCAATTTACTTTTGAGACATCATCGGGTACCTCCACACATGTGTTTAAGCCATGCGGTAATGTAACTTTATCGCGAAGAATCCTGTTTCCCAAATATAACATCCCCGGCATAGGCTTTCGACAACTGCAACGATCGATTTGCCTGTGTGGGCAAGTGATAATTAAATCTAGATTAGCATCTGAGTCTATCTGAAGAATCATTTCTTGTAGACGATTGTGTATCTTCGACAATTGTCCCGCATCCCACAAACCACGGGAAATTGCTGATTGATTAGTGACAATACATATTTGATATCCGGCTCGTTTTAGCTTACCAATAGATTGGGCAGCGTAATCTAGCAATACCAATTCCTCTGGTGCGTTGATGTAATTTGGACTGCCGATGTTGATTACACCATCCCTATCAAGAAACGCAATTGCGCCATTGGGTACTACATTTTCCGGGAACCTTGTCGGAAGAACCTCAATAATAGCCCCCTTCATGGTTGAGGCTATGGCTAACCGTTCAAGTTATTTTGCATCGAATGCAAGTTTTGAAGTTTAGCGAAGGACTCGGCATTTTATGGAGGCCGAGACAGTTGTCCCAATTATTGGTGCAATCGGTTTAGTGTCATTGGCAATATCTTGGCATAATCGGGCTAACGGCTCGATAAGGCTAGCCCAATTAGGTTGGTTGTTTGTTGGTGTCTATTTCTTCGCTGGTGCGTGGAACTACCAAGCTAAAGGCGACCTTATCTTGACCATAATGAGCGTATCCGCATTGCCACTAACCTTAGGTATTGCGCGCTGGGAAAGTAGTGTAGGTGACATAAAAGCCAGAAAAGCATTGGATTGGTCTAGAGGTGCAATGGCATATGCTGGAGGACCGTACCTCCTTATTTCCCACGTTCCTTGGCTCAATGTCTTAGCAATTTGGTTTGTTGCATGGCAGGTTGCATTGTTCTATCGGTTGTCCGGTACGGGAGATATTCACCTCGGGGAAACATGGGTCGAAACGACCTCAGGTAAGATTACATGGGATGATTGGGATGGCAATAGGTGGTTTAGTGCTGAGACTATAGGCGAGTTTCCATTTCAAACAGAATTAGTTATGTCTGATGGGAGTTTTATTGGAATAAATTTCGTATTAGCGTGTACTGCACTACAGTCAATGGTCATATTTATCGGAGCAATAGCTGTCTTAGACTTAGAATGGAAAAGAAGAATTAGGGCAATTTTGTTTACTATACCTGTTATCCATATTCTCAATATATTCCGCAATGTGGGCCTAATATGGATGCATCAAACATACACAACATGGTCATTTTACGGGATGAGCGTTTTTGAGTTTGGGCACAATTATGCTGCGCGGTTTGTTTCCTTATTTGCGATGTTCTTCATGGCCTTGATAATGTTTGAAATCCTTCCAGAACTACACCGACACATCGTTAGGTTGTTGCGGCCACTCGGATTGATGCAACCGAAGAAACGGGTCTAATTATTTTCTAATCCACCCTTGTTCTGGGCTCAGTCTTTGCCAAAAAATTCCCGATGCGACGGGATATTCAATAGATTCAACTCCATTATTGTCAATCATGCCAAGAAGTTGTTCAGGTGGAGAATTAGTCTGTGAAATCAATTGCTCAAATAGATTCTCATTGTCAGCGAAATTATCCTTGTTTTCATATTGTCCCCCTCGGTCTTGGCTGTCTAAACCGGGCATCTCAACATCTTGCATTGGGCCTGTTGTTGGGTTTTCTTGCATGTTGAGCATCTGTTCGGCTAGGTTATACTGTTTGTCTGATTCCCAAACTATATCCTGTTCTTTGCTCCGAGAATTTCTAAGTACTAATACCAACATAGCCAACAAACCAATTGCAAGTATTGCACCGGCGGAATAAATTATATCGTTAGCAACTGAGGGAGCTAGATCAGCATTATCACCGACACCATCTCCGTCGGTGTCCTTTGTCTCATCCGGGTCATTGGGAAAAGCATCGTTAACATCAGGCACTCCATCACCATCACCGTCAAATGCATCAAACGTGGTTTCACATAATAATACCAGTATATCAATTTCTGACCGTGATATTTGTAAATTCGAATTACTATCGATGTCAAAGAAGTTATACTCGTTTTCATAAACTTGAGATGATAGTTTTTCTATGCTGACCTCACGATCAAATGGTGAAAGTTGATTGAAGGTTGATTCCAATTCATTGGAACACGAACAAGCTATTTGTAACAACTCAGCGTATTCTATTTCACCATCCGCATTACGGTCGGTTTGGGCAAAGTTTAGGGTTTGTTGATTGATGTAGATGGCTTTTAATTCAGCGGCGTTGAGTATGCCATCTCCGTCTTTGTCGTTCTCTTTCATGGCGATTTCGGCCGTATCTCTACAAGTCTCTTCTACCACAGGGTCATTTGGCGTTGCTGGTTCGACGATAGGGTCAATCATGTCTGTGTATACCCAACTTGAAACTATTGTCACATCACTAATCGCTTCAAGTGCAGTCAAGGTGATGTCAAACTGTCCATTTGCTGGCAGGTCTAAGTAAATCATTTGTTCTGTATCTTCTCCATTTGAATCTACTGTTATCTCATCAGATTCAAAGTTATTACCTAGTGCTTGTCTTTCGCCTTCTTTCATGAATTCATCTTCTTCGAAGATTTCGAAAAAGTCATCAAATGCAAAGACCATTATGTCACCGTTAACATTCATGGTTAAATCCCCAACTCCACCGAAAGTTTGGATCATTAGGTATTCGGCAGGCTGGGATAAATCAACAAAGAAGTTGAGAGATTCACCTGATGGCGCCTCGATTCCAGTTACTTCCTCTCCGTTAAATAACTGGATTGGTGTACCATCATAATCCCAAACATATCGCTCAGTGAATGATGCTGTTATCGTAACTTCTCCAAAGACCATCTCTGTGCTGACTAGAATATACCAAGTGCCAGGGGTTGGGTCATTGAATCCGATCTTATCCCCTGAACCAGGACTGTTGCTTCGGTAGGTGAAGTCACTAGTTGAGGGCGAATCTGCTAGTTTGACAAACAAGGATGCCTCACCAAAACCGTCATTCAGGTCGATTTCAAGTCTTTCTGTCCCATCATTTACGTTAATCTTAAAGAATTGGTTCAGGCCATCATAACCGCTAATCGGACCATAAGGAATACTCGGAGTTAACTCAATAGCATCTTCCGGTTCAATGTTTAGGGGCTCAAACGACATTGAAGCAACAATGGTAAAATCATTCGCCTTGACATAAGTATATGCTGTGACATAGT
This sequence comes from Thermoplasmatota archaeon, assembly GCA_036021875.1. GTDB lineage: Archaea > Thermoplasmatota > Poseidoniia > Poseidoniales > Poseidoniaceae > MGIIa-L1. The sequence continues at coordinate 8,540 of JAYXVG010000043.1, forward strand.
AAATCCCTGGTTCTACATCATACAACGATACTTGTTCTTCATTGCCCGGGCCGGTCGACCAATCAGTGTTGGCGTCAATATCAACAAATTCTCCAATAATACCGAAATCATCAAAATCACCAAACCATGGTTCTTCCCAACCAAAAAATGAGTTAAATGGGTCCGGAACTGTGATTGCTGAAATTGCCAAATTAACGTTACCATTTCCGCCATATGTTTCTATGGATAGTGAGGAAAGGTTCTCTGTAACACTGACATAATAATGCTCAACTCTATCTTCATCAGAAGCCCCTCTCCCTGGATTGATTTTCTGACCAGTTATTGGAATTTCGTTGATTAGCTGAGTCATTTCGTCTAAGGATGGTGGTGGGTCCGCTATTTGTGCGTTAGCATAAACAGTCAAGTCTTCAATATCACTTTGAGGGATAATTACCATCCAGATTACGCCTTCATCGGGCCATGAGTAGTCTATCCACATGTAATCGTAGTTGTCCAGACGAATTTCATCATATTCCCACTGATTAGGAATGTAATCATGACCGAAGTATGCATCAAAACTTCCTTTACCATAATCTTCCCAATTGTCATATTCAAAATAGGCGTCAATATACACTTCTCTAGTATATTCTTCAATTTCCATGAAGAACAATAGTTGATCACCAGCTTGTCCTTTTATTTCATAGATTTCTTCGCCACCATAACAAAAGTTTGTAGATATCATTTTTATTTCTCTATTATTAATTCCGATTGTATTTTTATTTTTAATAATATAATTTTTAGCAATCTCTTCACAATCTAATTTATTTTTTGCATGTTTAATAA
>JAYXVG010000044.1:0-9351 GCA_036021875.1 Thermoplasmatota archaeon
CGTGATGTTGGAAATCTTTCTCTCCTTTAACGTCACTATCAAAGATACCGTGGACACCACTTGCACCAGCAGGGATTGGTCGTCGAGGATTGATCAGTGTTTCAAAATGAACAGTCTCACCAAGTGAATCAGATCCTATCAAAGCAATCTGAACAACTCTGTCATTATTTGTTGAAATGCCAGTGGTTTCTAGGTCAAACGCCAATACTGACTCTCCAGCAAGGAACTCATGACCCATAAGTCACAGCACTAGTTGATACCTATTGAATATCACGATGAGCAAAAGAAGGCAAAATTAGAATGAACAAAACATTTGGTTCGGTCAATGGGGTTGAAGGACAAGCTCAAGAATTTGCTGGATAGGAAGTCTGGGGTTGAGACCAATGATTCCAAGCTTGAAGAGTCCGAATCAGAACATAACGAAGCCGAATTTCTGCTACTCGCTGAGGATATTAAGAATCAAATTTTCGACGAACTTGTAAATCAAGAACTAGAGGTAGATTCTAATGTAGAGCCGGTATTAGTTTCCGAATATGATGTCGGCGAGGTTGACATTGAACAACTAAGTGTTGATGAAAGTATCATGACTAATCATACCGAAATGAATGTCATTGAGCATAAATCACTGGATGAGATTATTGAACATCTTGAGGGTGCAGAAATAATTGGTGATTTGCCTGAGGAAGTATCACTTTAGTGGCTTTCAACCAGACATATGGTTTTTGATGCATTGCGTAACGGTATAATGCATACTATTAGAAGGGTGAAGAATTTCGTATACGCTATGACGGTGGGACAGAAGGTAAAATCTGTGTTTTTATCCGCGCTCATGGTCATGTCAGTTCTATTAGCCGGATGTGTTGCTTTTGAGTCAACGGTTAATCCTAGGGCAGTTCTGCAAGCCTATCCATTGTTCATTCAAGAAGGGGAGACAATAACTCTTGATGCCCGCGACTCCGAAGCGGTAGAGGGTGTAATAACCGGATTCAAATGGAATTTTGGTGACGGAAAAACCGCTGAAACCGTAATTGGTTTTACCTCACACACCTATGAACAGTTTGGGGTTTACTTAGTAACGTTGACCGTGGAAAACAGTGGCGGTGGAGAGGATGACATAAGTGTTAACATAGTAGTAAATGGAGCACCAATACTCGACCTAACAATTCCAGAGAATGTCAAGGCAGGAGAATCGGCATTGCTCGATGCTTCAGCAAGTTTCGATCCAGAGGGCAAGGAGCTTCAGTATTCATGGGACTTAGATTGGTCTGAAGACTCTAACAATGATGGCGATAACCGAAATGATGCTGATGCTATAACTCCAACCGTTTTGTTACCGACCAATAAATCTGGAACTAAAAGAGGCAGTTTAACCATCTCTGATGGGGATGGAGCATCACAATACACTTCCTTTGAAGTTGAGATATCAACAAGAACCTTTGAAGTTGAATGGCGCACAGAGCAAATAAGACTCAGTTGGGATGGGTATTTAGACCAAGGGACCTCGTGGGAAGAAACAATTAATCCCGGGATAGAAGGAAGAATCATTTCGTTTGAAGCAGTGTTGGAACTAGATCAAGAACTAGGTCCCCAAGATAACTTCACTTTGCAATTAGAAATATTTGATGACGGATATCGAAAATCTGCAAAAACCGAAGGCGGTAACATAACCGCCAATGAAACCTCCAAAGCAGAACTGGACAGATTTGGCATCAATCCCGCAGGTGAAGATGGCACATATACTGCCGACTTTGCTGAAGATGTGTTACGACAGTTGCTAGCAAAGCCAGGATATCGTAATGGCCAAGGTAACTGGACTTGGACAATTTTCGCCCAACAAGCAGACCCTGATCCGCTGTTTGAAGGACTACCAGATCCAGATCCTGGTAATGACTGGACCCTCGAAGTGGTAATAGAAATACAGGTTCCAATCCTAACCGAGGTTGCAGTGTAATTTTACCAAAAAATGAAACTATAATTTACATCTATTTCCTCGGCCTGTTTGATACCATGGTCGATACGGTAGAGATTAGCAGGGTCAACATTCGTGACAACCTCTCAGTGGACGTTTCTGTTTGGATGAATCACCCCGATGATTGGGATTTCAGACCAACACTATCTTGCTCTGGAAATGAGTTCAAAATTTCAGATATTAGCAGCGGCAACCAATTAGCATCAGTTGAATTATCCGACGAGCAACTTGAGGTATTACAGCGTGATAGAGTTGCAGAACTAAGAGTCAAATTCCAAGTGCATGGTATGCACGGAAATCTAAGTAAAATAAATCCAATTATCGCTGATGGGAAAGCAAAAAAACTTGCAACGGCTAACTGGAAGACGACACAATCAGTAGATTTATCTTAGCCACATCCTGTATGGGATAACCACCATTTCTTTGATATGGGTTAACTTTGATTTTGTAGTTCATGAAACAGAACTCAGGGACTGGATCTCAGAAGAAAGCACGCTTTGAGAGACTCAAAAATGAAATTACCAGTTTTGTCTTGGCTAATCATGGGTGCTCAGCTCAGTCAATTGTGGCAAATCTATCGCATGACAAGTCAATGCGTAATCATGGCCTTACCACCCGCAAGGTAGGGTTCTTCATATCTCGTAACCTGTCAGAAAAATTATCTTGGTGGCAAGATCACAAGGCAGGAAGACGCGTTTACGGCGACAAAACCAGGGTGCAAAAATAACCCCAGTTGAGGTAAAGTTTCCGTTTCACTCATGTATGATTGATTCGAGGCGTCAATAATGAGTAGCCGAGTTGCGGCATATTTTGATCTAGATGGGACTCTCCTCGATTCCTCTAGTGAGAAAACCCTCACCGCTGAGTTAGCAAAACGACGACCGTGGCGAATTCCGGTTGGCACCGTTATGTGGACACTTGGGCTTATTGGTAATTTATTGCGGGGCAGATCATTCTATGATGCTGCACGTAACCGTGGGCATTTTGCACTGGCGTCTTGGAGGGTATTGGAAGAATATTCGGACCATATCGCTAAGCAAAAACTCCACAATAAAATACCTAAAGAAGCACATGAATGCTTAGCCTGGCATCGCAGTCAGGGCCATCGCTGTATACTTGTTACTGCCACTATCGCTCCAATGGCAGAGGCAATGGCAGAAGTCTTAGGTATGGACGGGGTATATGGATGTGGACCAGATATACGCCAAGGAATACTATCAGGTTCAGAATTCGGATGGAGTGTTCCAAGGCGTAAGGGCAAAGTCCCAATTGTTGAGCAGGATGCAAAAGAGAACAACCATAACCTAGCAGAATGCTATGGTTATGGCAATACAATGGCAGATACATGGTTTATGGAAATTACCGGTAATCCTGTGGCGATAAATCCTGGTGTTAAAATGAAGAAACTTGCCGAAGATCGTAACTGGCCAATCAAGGAATGGAAAGTGAAGTGAGAGTAATTGGCGGCCCCGCCGCGATTCGAACACGGGTTACTGGTTCCGCAAACCAGTGTGATATCCAAGCTACACTATGGGGCCTTAATCTATGCGACCTAAGTATTCAATATAAGCGCAGCGGGTTGCACACTTTCTTCATACAAGGATTCATGATGACTCAGCATGTCGAATTGGCATGGCCGTAACCTTAGACCGGCGGGTTGATTACCCGATGATTGACAATGCCAACATCGCTTATTATCCTAGAATATATGACTTAGCACATCGTTTTTTTGAAGAGGCATGGGAGTCGATGTGCGGTATATCCTATCCTAAAATCCTTGGCGAGCATAGACTTGGATTCCCAGTGGTGAATATCGAAACCAAATTTATCCATCCGCTGCGCTATGGCGATACTGTAACCGCAAAGATTAGCATCACCAATATCGGCAACAAATCATGTACTTGGAAATATGAATTTTACAATCAAGAACAGGTTCATTTGTGGTCATCTAAGCAGGTTACGGTCTGTGTTAACATGGATTCTTTGGAATCAACAAAAATACCAGATTGGCTGACTAGTGGGTTAGAAAATCATCTAGATTGAGGTGAAATAATGAGTGAAAAAAACTTTGATTTCTCCATAGTCATGGATGATGATGAAAAATCCATACCTGACGACATATGGGGCGAAATACCAATTAAAGAAGATCGCAGAGGGCCAAAAACTATTGCGATTTTACTTTTCCTTGGTGGACTTGTAATCTTGTTTCAAGCATACACAGATTATACAACTCACGGACTGGAAGACATTCCGGCTAGCGAGGTAGAAAGATTGCTCGAAACCCCAAATAGTCAGTCTGATGATCCGATTACTCCTGAAGAGTATCAACAGTTTCACGATGACGCCAGAGACTCGGGCGGCTACCTGATAAGAGCCATAGGACTATCCATATCCGGTCTACTCATTGTATTTGGTTCAGTCAACTTGTTTAGACTGTTGAAATCAGGACCTAAGGTTGCAACCACTGGAGCTGGCATCGGATTTATTTCTGGTTTGTATGGCAGTCATCTAATCAGAATAGCTTCAGACGATAACCTTTCAGGTGCACTGCTATTAACGTACGAAATCTTTGTGTATTTATGCGGGACATGTATGTTTATTTGTGGGGCGTTTTCTGCGCTACCACTAATCAATGCCCGAGCGAACGCTGCCCTTAGGGATGGGTAAAAAACTGTCGAACTGACAAGTAATCATCAATTTACAGAAAGCGAATAGGCTCTCAATCATCATCAGGTTTGGGCCACTTCTTCTTAAGTGCCTTTGCTAGACTGTCATCTAGCGTTGCATTCCACCAATCACTACCACGCCAAATCGCATACTTTCCTCTGATACCTCTCAGGTCGGCCCCAGCAAATTTGCAGTTGTTGAAGTTTGACAAATTTAGTCTTGCTTTTCTGAGATCTGCTCCACGGAAGTCAGCATTATCAAATGCAGATTTCATTAAGTCTGCTTCAACCATCGAGGCCCGATGGAAATTGCAGTTGGAAAAATCACCTTCAGTAAGGTCCGCCCCATCCAAGATTGCTCTTTTGAAATTTGAGCCTGCATGTCGACCTTTGCGAAGCAAAACCCGTGCCTTATTTTGATAGGACCAGTCGATTACCTCAGCCCGCTCCCCAACGTTATCACGCGGGTCATCCTGATTACCGGACATTACCATAACCAAGCCTCACTTCTTCGCTTTAGTTTCAAGGTGCTTTCGACCTGCATCAGTCAATTCAGCAAAGCGATTTTTGTCTCCATGCTCTTTTGGAATGTTCAAAAAGTCCTTTTCTCTGAGACGATTTATGTATAACGATAGATTTCCCGGAGGTTCGATATTTGCCTCGTCGAACAGTGCATTGATTATTCGTGGCGGACAGTCTTCCATACCTTCAACATCCCTTAGGAAATGAAGTGCACCTAGAACTTGGTCAGGCTTTCCCTCGAGGCTGCAATTTTCGACTAGTGTTCGAAATTGCATACCTCGTTCAGGAATCGATTTTGCTTGTGAGGTATTGTTTGTAGCATCAATTGTCATATCTTTAGCTTCCTCGAGACGTTCAGTGATGATACCCCAGAATCCCTCTTCTTTGAACTGAGCATATTTTTCATCAACCTCAATTTGTGAGCCTTCGCTTTCAAACTCAAACTCGCCAACACGGATTGAGATCTTGTTTAATCCAGACATCATACTCACTATACTCCAAGCGAGTGATATAGATAACTGTTTACAATCAATAGTTGAACAAAGTTTTTTCAAGCGTATCAATGGTAGTCTTTTCAAAGGAATTCCTTGACGCAGGTGCAGGTTGACATGGCAGATCCAGAATTCAAAGGCTATGCATTGGTGCTCAAGAGTGGTGCAGACCCAACAACGGGGGGAGTTGCAATTGCTGGATTTACCACCGCAGGCATGGTTGGAGTTATTGCGGCATCACACATCATCAGAACCCTCAGGCTCAATCAATTAGGCACAGTTTTGAACGCAGATTTTCCAGCTGTAGCACTAATTCAAGATGAAATTCCAAAACACCCTGTGCGCGTTTACCAAGGTGCAGGTGTGGGTGTCTTCACTTCCGAGATTAAATTTCAAGATAAGCAAGATATCATGTTTGCATCTACTGTCTTGGAGTGGTATACAAAAGGCGGGTTTGACAAGTTGATTATTATTGATGGCATAGTCTCGCCCGAGAAGCAACTCAATCATGGAGAATTATATGGCGTTGGCTCGTCCGAAAAAGCCAGAAACGACCTCAAGAATGCGGGCATTGAACCGATTCAGCAAGGTATAGTCGCTGGCATTACCGGCTTTCTTCTAGGTGAAGGCGATAGGCTCGGAATTGACGTAACAGCGTTGTTGGCTGAAGCAAGTCCTATGTATCCAGATGCTCGAGCGGCGGCATTAGCAATTGAGGCAGTTTGCGATCTTACTGGTCTGGAAATTCCGCTTACCGAGTTATTAGAAAATGCTCGTGAAATAGAGAATAGTGTCCGAGAAGTGTTTGAAAAATCAATGACTATGCTACCAGGACCGGAAGAAAATGATGATTTCATTGACCCATCCTTTGGCTAATCAGAGTGATATTTTCTGAACACCGCTAACACAGTCTCAAAATTTGCATCCGTCACAAACATGGGCTCTGTATCTGGATATCTTGCTGCACTGTGACCAAGTTCAATTAAATCGTCAATTACATGACCTATTTTTGGTGCGCCTTTAGTCCCAGCTAAACGAGGCATGGCATTTAGGCTTAGTAGCAAATGCTCACGACTTAGTAAGTCTGCGGCCGATGCTATATGCCTGACACTTCTGACCATCTCTCGAGTTGCATATTCAACATCTTTTTCACCCCACTCAAGTCCATTAGTAGTTAATTTTGTTAGTTCTTCAGAGGATGGCAAACATGTGTTAATCGCATTACTTTCGGTTAACCGACTAGCAATTTCTTTGTCCATTAACGGACCAATCCACAACGGACCACTGGCCTGCCTTCGTTGTTCTGCGCTGGGATATTTGATGAATTTGTAAGGTATAGTGTTCGTTCTAAGCCGGTAGCCGATGTTATTTTGAAATTCAGAGGCCCCTTCTTTTGAGGTTTTGACAAGAACACTAACGCGAACATGGTGGCCATCGAATAGCGCGAGAATGGGCTTGATTATACGGTCATGCATTGCAGCTATTTTTGCAATCAAGCCTAATAGTACTCTAATCGCATCGTCATGTGCGTAATCATCAACGATTCCTTGTGAATCATATCTTCGTTTCTGACTACTTAATGATGAGCCGGTCAATGCTGCCGTATCTGTTGCAGTAACCTCGAGTACGCCGGTTCTAGCAAGACTCTGTATGGCTGAATCAATGAATGGCACTGGTGATCCAAAGGGGTCAATGTCAATCCATTGATAGGAGGCATCAGCCATTGCTAATTTAGCATCCATTTTTTGGAAATACAGGCCGCTGATTGGTGAGCGTTGAGCCATAGAACCATATCTGTCAAAATTTAATTCAACATTATCGGTATATTCTGGAAGATTGTTCTTATGTGAGGCAATTGCCCAACATAAAGCGAACTCATTGAGGTCATTTCCGGTTACCCGCAATCTTGATTGCAGTCTGAGTGGTATTTCGTTACGCCATCGTCTAATCCGAACTCCGGTTGAACACATTGCATCGAAGGCTCTGATTGGTTTGTCGCTAGCGGTTAACCAGTTATGTTCTAAAGCATCTTTGAGTAACAAAACCGAACGCGTTCGAGACGGTGCCATAGCAGGATTGAGAAAACCCCCACCGGTTTTTTTGGCAGGACCGCGTGGCATATGTGAAGGTCTCTCTTGATTCGGTTGTAGGTGTACAACAGTTTTTCCCTCGAGCCAAATATTGCCCGGCCAACCATCCGGTAATCCTGATATGTCCATAGTCGACCGAATTAATCCAGACAACAATCATTCATCAAATCTCTCAAAGCAATTTTAGATATTCAGTGAAAGCGTTGGACATGGCAGACGAGTATGAACCACTGGGACTGACTATGGCTAATCTAACTGTAGGGTATGGAGCAATGCTGATTATTTGGGGTATTGCTGTGTCGATACTTGCTGAGTCGGATTCTTTTACTTCCTATATTCCATCAATATTTGGTATTGGTATTCTTGTTCCTGGAATAATGACAAATGCACGCCCAGAGCAAAAGAAATTGTGGATGCACATAGCTGTTGTTGTAGGACTTGTTTGTGCCTTGGGAGGATCCCGCTTCTTTATGATAATGGGTGACGGTTTAGACTACGCGTCAGTATCAATGCTGATGTTATTTGTCACAGGGTCTGTCTATACTTATCTTTGCGTTCAATCGTTTAGGTATGCTAGGAAATCTGGTGCAAAATGAGGGTCAGCAATGAGCGAAAAACCGTTAATCATCGATGTTGTTGATAACGGCGGTCAATGGACACATCGGGAGTGGCGAATGCTGCGTTATCTGAAGGTTGACACCAAAATTATTGATAATACGACACCGGTAAGTGAATTACGAGATTTGGATGGTATCATTCTTTCTGGTGGTGCGGCAAGAGTTGGTTTGACGGGTGAGTTAGGTAATTGTGGGGCATATCTAGATCTTGATATTCCAATACTCGGAATTTGTGCTGGACATCAATTCATGGCGCGTCACTATGGCGGAGATGCACGAGAATCACCAATACCAGAATTTGGTGCAATGGAAATAGAATTGCAAAATGGCGGTGGTAAAATATTCCACAATACTGCAAGCAAACAGACCGTCTGGGAATCTCATAATGATGAAGTACACGTAGTCCCAGAGGGATTTTTTATTACTGCAAGCAGCCCATCTTGTCGTGTTCAAGGAATGGAAAATATAGCTGGCGACCGTTTTGGACTCCAGTTTCATCCAGAAGTAAACGACTCCGAGTATGGTAAAGAGATGTTCGAAAATTTTGTCGAAATATGCCGTATCAACCGAGAAAATCACAAATAGACTGAAACACGAATATAAAAGTTATTTTACTCACAACATACTATGGCGAAATCTTACCTAATCGTTGGCGGTAGTAGCGATATCGCTCACGAGTTAATCGGACAATTGTGTGAAAGTGGTTACATTGTAACAGTTCTTGCACGCGATGTATCTAGAGTTGAATCACTGAAAGATCTCGGTGTCAATGTAGTGATTGGTGATGGTTTAGTAGAAGATGACCTGAACACTGCGATTGAAGTTGCAAAGGAACATGGAGATGGCAGCATTGCCGGTGCTGCTCATTTGATTGGCTCAATACTGCTCAAACCTCCACACGCACTGAAGCTGGCAGATTTCGAATCGGTAATTCGAACTAACTTGACCAGTGCGTTTCTCTCTCTATCTATGATCAGTAAGTCTATGCTGCGTGGT
>JAYXVG010000045.1:0-9208 GCA_036021875.1 Thermoplasmatota archaeon
ATGGGACATTATTACTCAGCATGTTTATTCAGTTTGGTAGCATTTGTCTTGACCTTCACCATCAACAAGCCCAGAAGGGTAATTAATTGACGAGATATTACACAAACACCCATCTTTATTATCATAGTTAACTCGACATGATGTATCATGAACATGACTGGTGCGTGCTGGATGAGGCGGACTCTAGGCGAGCCAGTTTCCGCACTATTGATTGATTCACAGAATAGCATTATTGCTGGTGGATGGAATGGTCGGTTAACAAAGTGGGACGCATCAGGTGATGAGATTTGGACAGCACAGTTACCCGACCGAATCGGTTGTATTGCGATTAATGAAGACTTTGTATATGCCACTGCAGGCTTACATCTGGTCGCAGTTAAATCAATCAGTGGAGAGGTTCAATGGCAGCGTGCATTAGAGGGTAGCGCAGATATTGTTGAGGCAAATGGCGGCTTTGTTTATGCTGTATCGTCGGTTTATGACATTGAACACAACGACTTTATCGATTCAGCAATTTGGTGCTTTGATATTTCAGGCAATCAAATCTGGGAAACTCACATTGCGGAGCGTCCTTGGACACTTAATATCCATAATGAGGTGCTATATCTCGGCCTAGGAAGGCCAAAAATGGGATATGCAAAGGTGTCTGAAGATGGCGAATTAAACCATTATTCGTTGGAATCTGATTCGCCAGTAACATCTGCTGTCCTTACTGGTGACGGAGTACTGTTTGGTCATGCCAATGGCGACTTGACAAATTTAGACGGGTACAAATTTTCAGGATCGGGAGTGTCTATCGGCCAGATTTGCCTAACTAGCAACCATAGCGTGATTTTCTCTGATAATCAGCAAATAGTGCAATTAAATGAAGGTTTTAGTGAACTAAGTAGACTCACCGTTGGCACAGTAACAGCACTATCAGCTGGCATTTATGTCGCCGGGAAACAAACCTTGTGGGTGGGGATCCAAGACGGAAATAGCGGCTTGTTGAGAGTAATCTCGCTAACCGATAACATAGATATCGCATCTATGCGAGTTAGCAAAATAAATACTATCATATCAAATGGTAAAAGAGTGGTCGTGGGTGATGAGTTTGGCGAGGTTTACGTTTGGGAGGAAGATTTGTTCAATAGAAGGGTAAATTCTGAACAATCCGAGGAAGATGATGCCCGGCGCCAAACAATGCGCGATCGCCTGAATGCGCTTAGGAAGCGTTAGTTTCAACCTGTTCAGATAATTCAACCATTTGCAGTATTTTTAACATCCATTCCAATTTCTCTAGTTTCTTCGCTGGATTCGTTTGACCAGACCATTCGCCTATAGATTTAGTTGAAAAACCAACCAAGGAAATATTTTCTCGGTGTACCCCCAAACCAATAACTAAGCAAACAGCTCTGTCTCCATCAGTAAAACCACCGAAATTTTCCATCCCTTCAATCGACTCATTCACCTGATGAGTGAGTATTAGACTTGGCGGGTTTTCCAGACGACTCCATTCATTGAGTGATTGTTGCCACCGTTCAAAATTATCCCCGTGTGCATGAGCAACAAATACGATATCTGAGTCAGCAGCTGCGTTAAGATGTGGATTGCCATCAAAATCTGTCACCACACATACAAGGTTAGGCAAATCAATAACGGCTCCTACAGAACCGTCGGCTGCAATTATAACCGAATCATCAGAAATCATTTTGTCGATGTCGGATTTGCAAACAGAAGCGCCGACCACAGTAACATTCCTTGCTGATAGTAATACTTGCCTTAGTGAATTTAATGCCTTAATTCGCCCATCTGGAGACCACATCTCAACCTCAAATGGAGTAGCTGAGCTCATCATATCACCCATGCATTTAGCACTGGTGAAATCATCTTGATAGTCCCAGCCAAAATACTGTCTAACCGTTGTCTGGACGGCTATTAAGTCGTTGATTAAACCCTCGTCCACACCTTTGCCAACACGAGCAGTCAAATGAAACATTATCATCGTGAAATTGATATGACCCATAGAATGTCATAGTTCCATGCCGACTCCTAAGGTCACTCCTCCCATTGACAATGAGGTGACGTTGGCGAGATATCCATTTCTTCCTCAGGCTACTGCTTGGATACAAGGTCTTGCGGCGGAGCATGAGATTGATTTAGACGAATTACTCGACGGAGAATGGATGGAAAAGGCTCGCTCGAGAGCCAGAATCAGATTAATTGATTCCATCGAATCAAATGACGGCGTCGCGGTAGTTGGCGGCGATATCTTCACTGAGGAAGGGAGAATAATTGAAGCATTTTCATTTTACTATGCGCGACTTGTGGTATTTGCTTCAGAGGATGAGCGATTGATTTCTCGTTGGGCTCAAGCGGAGGCAACAAGAGCGGAGCAGGTGTTAACTAAAGACACTGAAAATTTAGAAATCATTGCGAAGACATTTATCTCTGAAATAGAAATGGATGTCGATACGTCTCAAAGGATGCGTAATTTGGGAGTCTCTAATGCTAGGCAAATACGGCAGAACCAAGATGGCAATCTCTGGCGCATTGGGATGGCAGATTTTATCGAGATTTGTCCGAAGATAACCGGTTCGAGGTGGCGACTAGCTAATACACAAATTAGTGATGGAAAAATTACTCTATACAACGAACAAAAGTATTCTTCATCTGCCAAGGTGGCAAGACTTCTGCGTGAGCGCATCAAGCATCATATTGAGCAAGAAGCGTTGCAGAAAATGCAGAACATCGACATGGATTTAGCCTTGAGGTTAGCCGAACCTGTTGGGATGGTAAGGAACCTTATGGCTAGCAAGGCCAGTGAAGCAATTACATTGGTAGGGGCTGAGGAATCTGATTGGCCACCTTGCATGAGAAAGATAATTGCTGATTTAGCCAATGGAGTAAACGTTAATCACTTTGGACGCTTGTTCTTAGCATCAATTTCAGCAACTCTAGCCCTTCCAGAGGAATCATGCATTGGATTTTTCCGCGGCGCTCCGGACTTCAGCGAGGCTACAACAACGTATCAAGTAAATCATGTCTACAATGGCGCCTATACCCCTGCATCGTGTAGTAAATTGAAAGTTAACCACAATTGTCCTGTGCTGCCGGGGGACGACCGTTTGTGTGATATTTCATGGATGGATCATCCCCTAAAATACATCAGAGCAACTCAACGCTGGAAAGCCAAAAATCAACAGTCAGAGGCAAAAATCCGACAAGATGATGTTCCATTAGAGGAGGAAAAATTAGATGTTGATGAATCATCATAATCGTTATCAAAATCCTCTGGAGATTGAATATTGCGCGCGAAGGATTTGAATTGTAGAACTTACTAGCCTTCACAACGAAAGGTGGTTGACATGACAAGAACTCTAGTTTTGACTGTTGACCGAGATAACGATCTCGGGATTAAGACGGCAATTCGAGGTCCAGTTGTGGGCCGTAGACAAGTTCTAACTGCCGCCCTAAAGTTGGGTATTGCAGACCCTGAAGAAAGCGACACAAATGCAATTCTTGGTGCACTATCTCAACACGATAATCTATCTGAATCTCTGGGTGATGATGATGAGGTTGAAATTGCTATCTTAACGGGTGATGAGAAAGTTGGCATTCGTTCTGACCGTGCAATATCGGCACAGCTAGAAGAAATTGTAACTACGTTCCAGCCTGATAAAGCAATACTGGTGACTGATGGGGCCGAAGATGAATCAGTTCTCCCAATTATCCAATCTCAAGTTAGAATAGACCACGTAGAGAAGATAATCGTTAAGCAATCAAAAGGTATCGAAGGCACATATTATTACATTGTCAAAGCGTTGGAAGACCCAAAATGGCGAGCTAAAATCATGATACCATTTGGACTGGTATTGGCCATACTTGGACTTGGAATCATGCTACCTGCTGAAATCGGCGGGGTTGTTATTGGGGCGTTACCTCTGGTGACTGGATTGTATATTTTCAGCAAAGGTGCTGGAATAGAAACGACAGTTAATCGCGTAATTCAAGAAATGCGAGATAACGCTGATGCTGCAATGTTTTCTTCTTTATTATGGACAGCAACCGTGTTTAGTGCAATTTTCGCCGTTGCTGAGGGCTACCAAGAGTATACTAATTTAGTCTCAGATAGCAGCACTTCCGTTTTATGGCTTGAAGTAACTCACGCAGCCTTAGCATGGATAGTCATCGCTTTCCTAACCTCCACAGCTGGGTTCATGTTTTTGAGACTCAGGAGAGGTTCTTTTTCTGGCCGTCTGATTGTCTTAAGCATCTTTGGCATGGTTGTATATTCCTTCGTTGACTCAGCACTGCAAATCTCTACCAATGTTCTCAACGGGCAATCATACGAGTTTAGTGTTGACCAGATTCTTGCAGATCTCTTCTATCCAATCATTTGGGTAGTCGTGTTATGGATGGCGACAACGATCAAGAATTCCTTACAGGCAAAGCAGGCACAATCTGAGAGATACTGGGGTATCTGATTACAGAATAAATCTTGGTAAGTGTTTTGCCATTGTATTGTGTCCAACGACTCCAACTAAAACCCCATCGTTATTGACCACTGCCAATTGATTGAGATCGTGGGTTAACATCAAAGCACCGGCTTTGAGTAATGGAGTATTCGCTCTTACGGTTAATGGTGGCAGATTAATCAGTTGTTTTGCTGGTATGCTCAACATCCACGCAACAGACCTTTCGACATTCTTTTTAGCAACAATCTTCAACATGTCCACAGCGTGTATTCTGCCCATAGGAACTCCTTCCCTGTTTACCACGAAAACGTGATCCCAGTCATTTTGTGTTAGGTCATCCAAAACATCAGCCATCGTGTCATTGGCAAAGACCCAATTTGCGTCGACCATGGTATCTCTGCAAGTAATCGCTCGAATTAGTTTTGAACGGTCCTGAGCCGATGACTTCTCAGAATTATTACGTGCGGATTTTCTCATCTTAGACCTACTCATCCCTGGGTTCCTCAGCCCATCGCCGAACCCTATTACTATTCAACTCTTCCAATGTATATATCATAGTTTAGCCGACTTTTGTTGTAATGTTTAGTTTAATCAAACAGTATAAACTCTCTAAAACAGGCCTGACATCCGATAACTATGACGATAATCTCACCAGGTGAGTATGACTTGCTGATGAGCCTTACCGGACAGGAACAAAATTTACAAGCAAGTAACATAGGCAAAAAGTACGGACTTTCTAGCAATCAAATTTTGAGTATGCTACCAGGACAGTCAACAAGTAGTGGAACTAATTCTAATTCTGTGGCCCTTAATTTAGCTACCGCAGCAAACCACCGTTTCGAATACGATCCTAGCCCCGATGCCTCACAGCGTCGCGAAAGCATCAGTCATGCAGTAAGTTGCCCAGGCTGCGGTGCAGCCTTGGGAATTCCTTCAATAAGACCGATAAAAGTAACATGTCCTCAATGCTTACAAGAGCATACGTTTTTGCAATAAGTAGGAAATAACTAGGAGTGATTCAGATGGATAAAATGAACACCTCAATGTGGCAATACGCCCCTAACAATTCACCCCTGCCGCTGCCAAAAATGCCATTCGTTTGTTCTAATTTTGATTTACTACCTCTCCAATTTAGTCTTGATATGACAGAGGAAATTACCCTCAAACAATTACAAGACTCAGTTGAATCAGCTATGCTAGACAATACGACTCTAGGCGAATTCTTACAATCTAATTCTGCACCTAGTATGAATGAACGGATGCCGATACTTCTTCTTGGCGAGCTGGCTAATCCATTCCAATTGTCTAGGTTGAAATTAGGAATAATACCCGTAGTTAATGTTAGACTGCAAGGACTTTGCCGGACATATGCAGATGGATTAGACGCCCGAATGATTAGGCCTGGCGTTCATCACATAACCTTAGCAAGAACCTCGGGTTGGTGGGAAACCACACATCTCGGCTTTGCTACGCTTCCGCAAATGAAGAAAATGATCGAATGGCTAAACAATGGTCGCCACGGTGACTGGCGCCCGGTGAAGCCTGGCGAAGGGCAAATCAGGATAGAAAACGATTCTCAACTCCAGCCGCCAGCGCCTGAATCGTTGACATGGGATGGTAAAAATGAGGCGTGCACAGAACAGGAACCTGAGCCAACCGGACCATCTTTCGATATTAGTAAAGTGATGGTGCCAATACATACCAAGCAGGGATGCTATGATAGCCGTGGTAAGTTAATCCGCTGCGTTCATGTCGGGCAGAGAGAATTCCATGGTAATTATTTCCGGCGCGGCTCGTCAAAACGTTGGCAAGATATTTTGACTATAATCTAGGGGTCCCATGGAGTGCCCAATCGACTGGTTATATATGTTGGAAAACTATCTATTACTGGTAAAAATGAGAGGAAAGGGTTCACAGAAGGAAGCAAGGCTAGAACGTCTCAAAGAAGAGATTGTTGAATATATTGCAGTGGTGCCAGACTGCTCGGCAGCAGACATAGTACACTACTTGTCAAATGAGCGTAGAATGCGCAATCATGGATTAACAACTAGGAAGGTCGGGTTATTCATTCCAAGGTATCTATCCGATCTGGTCGGATTCAGACTCGATAACACTACAGGTAAAAGACTCTACAGACTTGCTGCTTAAACGGCAGATTCATTTTGAGTTACCAGCTCGGGCTATTATGGAATGGCCGAAACACGTCTATGCTGAGCAGCTATTCCCTAGTCTAGAAGACTTACCAAAACAGGTATTGCCCATACTTCCAAAGCAGGAACCAGTTTGGAATATCTTTGATGAAGATTCTCCTTATTCACTAAAACAACAAATATCGAAATTAAACCCAAGCGCAATTAACTTTCTTACTATTGCAGATTTACCAGATACCACAACTTTTGATGAAGAAAATGGACCGGTTATAATCCAAAGTGGGGCCTTGATAGAACCCTCGACACATTTCATCGGTCCATGCTTCGTTGGTAGTACGGCAATAGTTAGGCATGGAGCGTACGTCCGAGAAAACGCTTGGATTTGTTCCGGAGCATTAGTTGGCCACTGCTCTGAAATAAAACATTCAGTCCTGCTCCCTGGTTCAAAAGCACCTCATTTTAATTATGTGGGAGACTCAATTCTTGGTAGCAACGTGAATCTTGGTGCAGGAGTTAAATTGAGTAATTTAAGGAACGACGGCACTGAAATATATCTGAGATTGGAGGAATTGAGAATACCCAGCGGTCTACGAAAATTCGGAGCAGTACTCGGCGAGGGTTGTCAATTAGGATGTAATGCAGTGACAAATCCTGGAACCATACTTGGTAACGACAGCGTCGTCTGGCCAAACGTAACTGTTACAGGGGTACATGGCAATTCATCCACACATAGGTGATTGAATGGCCACGAATCTATTTGGCACTGATGGTATAAGGGGTAAAGTCAACTTAGGTGTCGAAGATGAAGAGAACGCTATAGATAGATTGCTCAATAACCGCGAGATTTCGCCGCCTATTTATCGATTGATTGGCGAATCATTAGGACATTCTTGCGAGGCAGAAGACGGTCGTAAAATGCGTGCAGTTATCGGATGGGACGACCGGCCAAGCAATTCAATATTAGCGGAACACTTGACAATTGGCCTAAACATAGCAGGATTCGAAGTAACACATATTGGCATATGCGCCACCCCAGGTCTGCATTTAGCAACCCTTTCTTTGGATGCTGATTTTGGCTGCATGATTACTGCGAGTCATAACCCGGTGGCAGACTCAGGGTTGAAAATATTCAACAGATATGGTTTTAAGACGCTGCCTGACTTTGAATTGGAACTATCTCGTAATGCAATTTCACTTAGTCAGGAAGACCGAGAAGTAGATCAAATTGAGCTTAAGAAATTGGCAACTCCGAGTAGCAGCGTGAAGACAACTGAATGGAGTGATATTCATCACCCAAAATGGTTGACAATTCGATATCAAAATCTTGCAGAAACAATAGGTGCATCATTGTCAGATGTAGAAAATCTCCACCAACCGATATTAGTCGACTCTTCTGGTGGTAGTTGTAAATCCTGGCTCGCAGATTGGCTGTCGAGTAATGGTGTGCCTGCAATAGAAGTTAGTGAGAAAAACTCCATTTTGAACAAAAACTGCGGCGCCGGTGACCTGTCACCCACCCAAGAATGGACATTTGAAGAAGCAGCAACATCATCTCATAAATTAATTAGAAATTTACCAGAATGTAATCCAGGCATGCTTGTCGCTGCAGCCTTGGACGGAGATGGCGACCGATGTCTGCTGATTGAATCGACGGCGACAGGCTACAGAGTAATTGATGGCGACAGAATTGCAGATACATTTGTCAATAGTGTTTGTAATTCTGGCCTTGAATGGCATTTAGCAGCAAGCATCGAATCTGATTTATCTTTGACCACAAATCTCGCTAGATTCACGATGCCTGTCGAGGTGAGTGAAACTGCGGTTGGTGATAGATGGCTTGCAGTCGCATTGTCGAAAAATGAGTTAGGTAGTTATCTTGAACGATCTTCAATCCCCCAATTGATTGGAGTAGAAGATTCAGGTCATATTGTTCTGCCATCACCTCATCCCAAGCACGACCACTACTGGTCGTTAGTTGGCGATGGAACAATGACTCTCGTTGCGTATTTATTGTCATTGACAAATGCTGACACCTCTAGGCAGATGCAACGCGGCTGGAAACGACGCCAGTCGGTAGAAGGCGTAGATCGTAACCGGTGGAATGGTAAGAATCAGCTTTCGAATCTGGTGGAGGGTATATTTTTCGATTCATTAGCCAAAGCACATACCATAGAAAACTGGAGTAGAAGCGAAGTTCCCGGAGAGCCGAATTTAATGCTAATTTCATGTAAACTTTCGGATTTTCAACTTTCATTGGGTGTCAGAAATAGCGGCACTCAAGCGAAGATTTCAGTTTCTGCAAGATTAGAATTCGGTGGCGACGAATCTGGAATTCAATCTAGTATTGATGCTGTATGCAAACTGCTCAATGAAAAAATGGCTACCCGTTGATAATCTCTTTTTCATACGTCTGGTTGAGGTATGTCACTACTCCCAGAAGGATAGATGATGCAATAAGAATTGCCAACATTGCTTCAATACCCGCTCCAATGCTAAACATAATCATGGCAACAATCCAGGATAGTACCATATCCAAGGCACCAAATACACGCCACGATTTCCGCATAACAAGTATACCGCTAACCCATGAGGTAGTCGAGC
>JAYXVG010000046.1:0-9076 GCA_036021875.1 Thermoplasmatota archaeon
ATCAAACAATACCATTGCTTGTTGATTGAGTACTTCCCAGGACATTCTAATCAACCTACCACACGCTGGTAAGTTTAGCTTGTCAGATTCAAGTCTAACTCGTTTGGTGAACACTTTCAGGAAAGTCGATAGATCTACATCCCATGGGTTTAGATTCTGATCTTTAACTAGTGATAGGACTAAGGCTACAGAACGGTCGAACGGGTCTTCTAACGATTGGTACTCTGATTCCTCCGCCTCGACAACTGGCATTATTCGTTCAGCAAACCTCAATGCAGACTCTGATTCCTCACCTGACTCCAGCAACTGGTTAATGATGTCCTGTCTAAGGAACCATTTATCCAATACAGACTGTTTCGTTGTCAACCAATCACCTTCAGTTTTCTTCTTCGACATCTTGGGCTTCAACTAAGTTTTCCAATTCAGCAGATCCATTGTCTATAGAATCGATTGCTTCGACTATATCCCTTCTTTCCTGAATATCCTCACTCAATTCATTAGCTCTTTCAATTAGACCAGAAATCGTGGTTTCCTCATCAACCTCTTCTGTGAAATTAAGCAGCCCTCCTAGACTCTTTGGTGGCGGTAGGGCCTCAGGAACTGTTGGCATGTCTAAGTCTGCATCCAGTTGTTTTTCTAGCGCAATCGCACTCAACCTTTCATCTAGTGGGTTATTCTTCGCTGATTCCGTTTCGCTTAGTTCAATGGCTCGCTCGCGGTCGAAATCTACGATTCTTCTACTACATCCGTCGCCGCCATGAGTGATTCCTATGTGATGGTCAGCAAGTCGAAGCGATACTTTTCGTAAAGTAACCATCAAGAATTGTGCTTGCTTACTTCTCTCTCGGCACATTTCTGCAATTCTTTCAGCATTTACCGCATCTAGATTTTGATCTACTTCGTCAAAGTAATAAAACGGACTTGGATCATAATCCTGGATGGCAAATATTAGAGCAAGCGCAGCCATCGACTGCTCTCCTCCAGAGAGTTGTAAACGATTTACTTTGGATGATTTGCCCTTTGGCTTGGCCCATAACTCTAATCCGCCCTTGAATGGCTCATCTGGATTTTCAAGATAGAGTTCTCCCTTACCACCATTACTCAAAACTTCATATGACTTCTTGAAGTTCTCATTTACCTTTTCTAGCACATTGACCAATTTCTCTTTCCTTTGTGATTCTAGCTTTTCAGTTATCTCAATTAAATTAGTCCTACGTGTTTGAAGTTGTTTGAATTCAACTTTCATTGAATCCAATCTCTCTTCACATTCAGCATACTGTTCTATAGCAAGCATGTTGACTGGACCATGCTTTTCCATTGCCCTTTCCAACGATCTGACTCGCTTTTCTGCGTCGCCAACAGAAGGTAGAGTCACCTCAGTTCCAGCAGGCTGGATATTATTCGCTTGCATATCTGACAATAACTCATCGATGAGCATTGCTTTACTGATTATTGACCTACCCAATTCGTCGCTTAATCTACGCCTTGACTGTGCATCGGTCGATTTTTGCGTTAGTTCAGTTCTTAGGCTTGCTCGCTCATCGACCAGAGCAATTCTTTCATCCTCAAGACCCTTATTTTCCTCTAGTAATTGGGTCCTCTCTTCCTCTCTTTCCTTCAACTCGATTGAATCTGTGGCAATTGCAGCCTGCATATTATCAATCATATCGCTACGGGATATTATGCCATCATTGAGTGATTTAATTCGTGCAATTAAGTCATTTACCCTTTGGTTTAGGAGATTCTCATGTTCACTCCCACTGGCAAGAGCCGTGGTTGCTTGAGCCATAATTCCTTCAGCATCAACACGCTTCATTTGAGCCGCATGTAATCTGTCTTTGAGATGAGTTGGACTTGATGCTTCCATCTCCTCACGTGTCGCTGTGATAGTAACATTGAGGTTTGCGACGCTTGATTGTGCTGCATCTAATGCATCAATTTGTTGGCTAGCAAGCTTTTCTAATTCACTTAGTTTTGTTTCCTGTTCGGCCACCTCACCCAATGATTTATTGTAACTCGTCTTCGCTTGTTTTACCTCTAATCGCCATTCTTGTAACTTTACGGCGTGGTCACTATCAGTTAATTCATTGATTTTCATTCGGAGTTGCTGCTGTTCTCTCCTAGCCTGATGCAATGCTGCGGTTACAGTATCAGACATTAACTGTAATTTTTCAATTTCATTTGACAGACGCTCTATTTCGCTAGCGCCTTTTATTCCACCGCCAAATGACACAGACATCTTTCGCTTGGAGCCACCTATCATGGCACCTCCTGCCTCTGTAACATCTCCACGTAAGGTGACTAATCTGACTCCACCCATGTAGTTTCTAGCAGTAGATAGTGAGTCAACAATCAAAGTATTTCTCAAGACGAATTTTATGGCAATGTCTATTTTTGGATTGTAGTCAAGTAATTCATGAGCAAAACCAACCACGCCCGGCTTCTTTGACACCATTAATGCCTTACCAGCAGCTCTATTGTTGGTTAACTTGTTCAACGGCAGGAATGTTGCACGGCCAGCCCTTCTTTCTGCAAGCCATTTTATGGCACTAGCGGCAATTTCATCGTTTTCTACAACTATCGAAGTCATTCCACCGCCAATTGCGGTTGCTAACGCACTCTCATGACTAGGATCAATCGGAGCACAGAGCTCAGCAATCGTTCCGATTATACCGGTAAGTTCACCACTGTCGCGCGCCGACATAACTGCTGCTGCACCTCCAGCCATGCCCTTTGAACCAGATGAGTTTTCCATCTCTGAGCGTAATCGATCTCTATCCCTCTCTGCTTCTCTGAGTTTCCTTTCTATCAATTGTGATTCATCAACTAATTTTTCTTCACTTCTTTGTGCCGCTATCAAATCTTTCGACAACTTATTTCGATCTAAGCCTGAGCCATCTGCAGTGATTTCCTCACCTTGCAATTCTAATTCACCGAGAGCCAAGCGATTTTCTTCTGCGGTATCCTGAGATTTCGCTAACTGCTCTGAAATTAGCTCCGCTTGTACGGCTGTTTTGTTAACCTCATTTTGTGCCTCTGCTAAGACTTCGTTTGCAGCATTTAATTCATTGAGCAACCTAGTAAGTTGTTGTGAAAGTTTAGCGCTTTCGTCGCCCGATGATTCCATTATCGCTTGAACAGCAAGTTCTTCTTGTTGTGCTTCATTAAGGGAAATTTCTGAACTTGCTAAATCTGCTTTTGCAGTATCAAGGGTGTTAACAAATTCTTGTAGGGCAATTTGAGCGCTTTCTAAGTTCTGTGATAACTCTTCCACCTCTTGTTTATCTTCTAAATCCTTGGATTCTGCATCGGCGATTTTATCCTTGTTAGTGTCAATTTTAAGATGAAGGTCAAATATTATTTTGTTCAATCCTTTGCTCTCCCCACCGGTTAATTCCTCGATTTGTTTTTGCAATTCACCGATTTGATCGTCGAGAGCTAAGAGTGTTTGCGAGCCATCCCGAACCTGTGACTCAAGGGCATTTGCTTCTTCAAGGTATCTTGCTTGCTCGCTTACTTGATACTCTTTTTCGGCTAACTGGCTAGCATAACTAGCTTGGAAAGAGATAACTCTAGCATTATTCAGTTCCTCGACTAAATCTTTTACTTTGACCGCCAAATCTTTCTGCTTCTTTAGCTCCTTTAAGCGCGCCTTTTGACTATCCTCCAACAACTTAATGCGTTCAATATAATCATCAACGCTATCCTTTTGTCGATCTGCTTTTCTTATTTCGTCATCATAGAGGGTTACTCCCGCTACGCTATCAAGGACCTTTCTACGTTCTTTAGCAGTCATTTTCGCCAGGCTTGTGACGTCACCCTGTAAAACAATATTGTATCCATCCGGTCTTGCGTTGGCTGCACCAAGTATTCTATGGAAGGATTTTTGAGATGATTCTTCACCATTTAACTCATAATTTGTCACCACATTACCGCTTTTTGTTAGCCTAATTGATCGTGACATACGGACCTCATCGAGGTTTAATGGCAACCTCCTTCTCCCGTTATCCAGTGTGGGATTGGCGAAAACCAGTGTAACACTACAAGAGCGAGCAGCATTGTGATTGTTACCTCCGTTGAAAATTAGGTCTTTCGAATTTTGAGCTCTGATGGTTTTATTTGACCTTGGCCCAAGAACAAATTGTATTGCATCGCCGCAATTTGACTTCCCTGAGCCATTAGGACCAGTGATAGCGGTAAATCCTCGTTCCAACGGAATAGTTACATCGCCCCGGAATGATTTAAAATTCGATACTTCAAGTGCTTTCAGATACATCCCAATCCCTCAAGCGGAAAATAAATCCAACCTTAATCCTCAGAGCGGGTCTCTAGGGGTCTTAAAGTATGCTAGTCTTGAGCACTCTATACGGCGTTTTTACAAGGTTGTTTTTTTCTCCGGGTTCAGTCATATTGAGCCCGTAAAATTACATTTTTCACATCCAGCCCCGTCACAGTATGGACAGGTTGCCTGGACCTTGAGCGAGGTGTTACTCTGCATTGTTAATTTGGAATCTCTATGCATTAAAGCTGAACGAGCGACTCTTTGTTGTTTACCGTGTAATTCTGGCAGAGGTTTAGCGATTGTGCCATACTTTGAACGGAATTTATCTGCTACTATTCTGCGCTTTTCTAATCTTTTATTTGTCAAATCAACGGCCTCTGAGTCCCAATATTTTGGCCCTCTCATCAGGTATGCACCGATTATGGCCAACCCTAACTGAACTGCAAGTGGCGATACATCCATTGGGATTAAAGTTGCAATGCCCTCGGAGCTTACCGAGGTTGGAAGTAATTCAAGCCGGTCTAGGATCGCCAAGCCGAAGAGAGCACATCCGCTGACAAACGCCATTCTACGGAATCGTTTTGCCCATCTTCCTTGTTGTGGGAATCTGAACTTTCCGACGAAGACCAAGAATAGTCCTTCAGCCAATAATAACAAGTCTGCACCATTCCAATTTCCTGAATCCCCTAAACAGAAACTATCGTTACCTTGAGCCAATTCACCCTCGATTTCAGATATTGCGCAGTGGGGCTCCAACATCTTCAGCACGTCAATTTTTGAATTGTCTGCACCGTCGATCAGTTGCGGAGCAACTAGACCAAATTGGACGTTGACAATGACAAATAATGCCATCATCAAACCAACTACTGTTGCAATGTTGCGCCTTATACCTCCCATGTTACTACCATGTGGGATAGGTTTCATAGTGCTGTCGCTCAAACAGTTCAAAAGAGAAGCATATCTGGGGCAATGTGCATCACATGTCGAAAATTGCCATAATTGGCAGCGGTATCGCTGGTTTGTTTTCTGCAATTAAGTTAGCAAATAATGGCCATGAGGTTGTGATAATCACAAAGCAGAGAGTTAAGGACTCATCAACTAACTGGGCGCAAGGGGGTATCGCTGGAATACTCGATAAAACCAACGCAGAGGGTAGATCTGCACACATAATTGACACACTAAAATCCGGTGATGGATTGTGTAATGAAGATGTGGTCAAGGATGTAATAGAGCGGGCTGCAGAGTGTATTAACGAACTGGTTAATATTGGCGTTCAGTTTGAGAAAAATGAAGATGGAAATTTCAAACTTGCCAAAGAGGGTGGGCACTCTGAACGCAGAATATTACATGCGAAAGACGCAACTGGCAGGGAAATTGAACGAGCACTGAGCGAATCTGCGAAACTGCATCCTAATATCACATTGATGAAAAACACCCTAGCCATTGATTTGATTCAAAGGGAGCATGGCAACCCATCAGAAGGAGTGTGCGGAGTTTGGTGCTACGACCAAATAACCGGTGATGTCGTCACGCACCCAGCAGACGCTGTAGTAATTGCAACTGGCGGAGTAGGGCAATTATGGGCTAAGACTACCAACCCAAGTGTTGCAACCGGCGATGGCGTTGCTATGGCATACCGTTGCGGAGCTGCTGTTAAGGACATGGCATTTATCCAATTCCACCCAACAGCCCTGGCAATTGAGAATGGCCGGCCGTTCCTTATAACAGAGGCACTTAGGGGAGAGGGAGGAGTTATTCTTGATGATTCTGGGATTAAATCATGGCAGGAGGAATGTAAGCAATCACTTACCAATGGTTCTGAAGAGCCCCACCCGGAAAATTTTTCCTTTACTAGAAACTTTTCAAAGCGGGGATCAATGGCAACCAGAGATATCGTTGCTAGAGCGATTGACCAAAATATGAAGCAGACTGGAGGGAAGTGGGCATACCTTATTACATCACATCTCGATAAAGCCATGCTCAAGAACTCATTTCCTAACATACAGAAACATCTAGACAAGTATAATTTGGAGCTAGGTCGAGATAATCTGCCCATTTCACCTGCTGCACATTATATCGTTGGTGGACTAGATGTAGACGGATACGGTAGACCAAAATCTTTGAGTAAACAAGGTATAATTCCACACCTATACGCAATTGGAGAGGTCGCCTGCACCGGAATGCATGGTGCTAATCGTCTTGCCTCAAATAGTCTACTCGAAGCCGTAGTTTTTGCTGATAAAGCTGCGAATCACATTATTAACAACCCGCCAGAACCAACCTCTCACAGATTACCAAATTGGCGGGCGGACGGTCTAGAAAAGCTAACTGAGCACTCACCAATCGTCAATGATTTAACAATGCTAAAAGATACAATGTCGAGTGAAGTAGGCATCGTAAGAAATAATCTCAGACTAAGTCGTGCATTGAGAAGGATAAAATTACTCGATAAGGAAATTAACATTATCTGGAAATCTTCGCTGCCTTCTAGAGAGATTGTTGAATTAAGGAATTTAGTTTTGGTTGCGAACTTAGTCGTCGAAGATGCAATTAACAGACAAGAAAACAAAGGTTTGCACTATAATACTGATTTAGTATGAGGTAAGGTCTTCAACGAGTTTACTCAAAAGTTGATTTAGTGGAGTGAACAATCCATATTTTTCAGCCTTATTGACAATCATTCTGTTTAGGAATCCAATTTCTGTGACTCTGCCGTTTCTCACATCCTGTAGCATACTACATTTATTCTCCCTTGTTTGTTGTAAGACCAAACGCAGACTCTGAATAAGTTCTTCATCATCCGGGAGTGAAACGCCCTCTAGTCGGGCAACTTTTGCACCCTCCAGCATGACCTCTGAGCATGTCTCAAACATCTCTGGATCAAGTAGTTCGCCATTTGCTCTGCCAGTGATTGATGCAATCGGATTGATTGCTATATTGATTAGCACTTTAGACCAAATTAGCTTATCGCCGTCATCAATCCACACGGGGTTGAGGCCTGATTCTTCTATTAGGCTATATATCTCTGAGATTTGTTGTCTGCTAGGGCTGTTACTCATTTTACCAAGATTAATTGTTCCTATCCCTGCCCACTCGATCAAGCCAGGATTTTTGCGCCATGCACCGTGAGTGGTTGTAGCAGGGATTATTCGATGGGAACCAAATTCAACTGAGGCCTGTTCTATGTGCCCAAGACCGTTGCTTAGAATGATAATAAGAGTCTCACTATGTACTAACCGTCTGGAAAATTTAAGCAGTTCACCCACGTCACTTGCTTTTGAACAAATAAAAATAATATCTGCTTTGCCATCAAACACAGAATTCGTCTTAACATCTGCTATCGATATATGATATTCTCTGGGTTCTACGGTGAGTTCTTCCACTCCTTCGATCTTTATGCCGTTGACTGCAATTGCTGCAGCATGGTCGCCTCTGGCGTGCAGGAATACTTCCGTGTGTGGCAATTTAGATAATTTAGCGCCAATTAGTGTCCCAATATTTCCAGCACCAAGTATTGCTATTTTCATTTTATCACTCATGAATAACTACCTAGATATATGTTAATTTCGCCATCTTCAAATTCAAAATAAAGTGTGGATAGAAGATTTTCCGGTGGCAAGAATTTGAAATTATTGGCTCCGGTTGTCAATATGTTGGTAGATTCCACTACCTCCCATTCGTTTGCACTATCTCCATAGGTAGTTTGAACTATGTTTACCCTTGTTGAATGATTATTTGGATTGTGTATGATAAACTCAGACAAATTATTACCAGATAAAACACCGTTTGCTGCTGAAGCCCATAGTGAGGTCCACATTCTATGGTAGATCCCATTTCGTTCAAACATAAGCTCAGGACCATATTCTATAGAGAATGTCGTATCAGGTACTGGATACATGCTTTCGGAACATATTGAACCTGTATCTGTATCGCTAAAAACAAGCATAATCGAATCATTATCTCTAATTTGTGGCATAAGGGAACTACTTCGGTAGTTGGTATTCCAAACCCATTGTTCAGATTCATTTTTCGGCTTTGTGGGAGTACTCGCTATAGAATTAATCTGACATTCAGTATCTGAAACAGACAACACTGCTTGATTACTGTAAGTAAGTTCTGAGCCCCATCCACGGACATCGGTTGAATCAATTAGAGTACCGTTCTGCGGCGTAATCAATTGGTTTGGTAGATTAGGGGCGTCTGGCATAAAAACGCTGTCGCCAAGTTTTATTTCATTTAATACATATGATCTTAGCAAAACAATAGGATCTTTTCCTTTGATACAAATCTCATTGGTATCATAATCTAATTCCGCTTCTAAGGACTGGTGTCCGTCAATCCAATACATTCTAGTTTCGAAGTTAAAGTCTGATTCTGAATTTGGGAATGATAGATTGTAAGATGATTGCTCATCAGTTGAAAAGACTTCAATACAGCGCATTACATCTTCCGTATCGTAGTTCATATACCATGAACTGTTAACGTATTGTGGCAAATCTGGTTGAAGGGTTATTGTTGATATTATCGGTTCATCGTTGATGTATGTGATTAAGTATATCTGTTCCGCAACCGGGCTAAACTGATTTGAATTCCAAGTGATGTTAAGGCTGACAGTTGAGGATTTATGTGGACTTAATTCGTCTTCACAGCCTAGGCCATTAGCAAACTCCCCGTTAAATTCGTCGCATTGCCAGTTAAAGCCGTAATTTTGTGAAACAATATCATTAGAAGTAGCTAACTGAACCCGCCACAATTTGGCAAGTGAGGCACTATTTATTATTTCAATATCCAAAC
>JAYXVG010000047.1:0-8947 GCA_036021875.1 Thermoplasmatota archaeon
AATTAATTCAAGAATAATCCACTTACTACCAGACTGGAATTTGTCGCTGACAGAAATTGCTAGTCCGGTCAGTATTATCGGCAAGCCAACTATCATCGGCATAACAACTAACCCTATGCTAAGCGAGGTAGACCTATCGGGGAAGATTAGCATCAGTGGGCCGGTGATATAAAAACTGAAAAAGATTGCAAGGCCTATCAGCGCAATCTTCCAACCTCGTTTTCCTGATTTTGGCAATTCTCCCGGATTGAATGTTTGGTTACAATTAGGGCACAAAACGGTCAAAACATCATCAGGGAAGGATAACTTACTTTCGCATCCCGGGCAATGTATTTGCATGTTCATTCACTTCTGCACAGTCTGTTTAGCCCCAATAATTGATTCATATACAGCAAGAAAGTCTTTCGCATTGTGTTCATAAGTATACTTTGCTAGCACCATCTCTCTTCCTAATTTACTCTGCTTATCCCTTTTTTCCGGATTTGCTAGCATAATATTTACTATTCTTGCCAGGTCATTAGCATCGCCCATTTCAAATAGACCACCAACTGAATCTGTGACCATCTCCGTTAGTGGAGGCATGTTTACTGTCGCTATCGGAGTTCCGCTGGACATTGATTCTAGAGGTATCAGACCTTGTCCCTCATAATATGACGGATAGATTACCAAATCTGCGCTTCTAAAATGTTGGGCAAGGTCACTGAATGACATCCCACTTTTGATAAACACTGCTTCGCTGACTGAGAGTTTTTTTGCTTCCTTGAGTAATTTTGCTTTCATGTGTCCCCGCCCGATTATCACTAACTTTGCACCGGGATGTTCTGCTAGAATACGCGGCATTGCTCTAAGCAATGTCATGTAGCCTTTCCGAGCAACTAACCTGCCAACTGAAAGCAGCATCGGAGTAGCGGTAGTGGAATCGTGATTGAGTGCTTTCTCGTCATCACAACCATACTGATGTCTTAGATTCTCATGGGCAAGTTGTTCTTCTTCATCATCGATATTTGCTGGTCGGAACACTTTATGATCACAGCCCCATAGAATGACCTTTGCGTTATATTTTGCATTTGGAGCATACCATTGGCGGAATTCATTCAGTGTAGACTCAGAATTTGCCACACTTATCGATGAATTCAATAAACCTGCTTTCTCATACTTTGAATACCATTTTGCTCCGATTCTAATTGCCAAGTCGTTGGGGTTTCGCCAAATCGCTGATTCCCCTGCTTTTGCAGCCCGTATCACTCCCAGTTTTTCACCTAACCAAGACCCGTGGAGCGAGCAACATACAGGCGCAATATTACTTTCAAGGAAACGTATTTCCTTAGCAGAAAATGACGCCAAAGGTAAGTGAATATGTATCACATCAAATGGGTCTGCATTGTGTAGCTGTTTGATAATTCTAAACGCGTTCTTAGCGTATGAACGGGTGAATTTCATTGGTAATTTTAACCATGGTACTTCTACAATGTTTACTCCCGACTGAGATGGCGGTTTAACATCATCAGCACGCGTAATCACTGTTACACGGTGACCAAACGATGCCAGATGACCTGCAAGATGATACACTACAGAGCCAATACCCCCCCAGCGTGGAGGATATTCTCCTGCTATCATAGCAATGTGCATCGGTTAACCGATGTGCACATTGTGTTTAATTTTAAGTAAGTCAAGGCAGAAAAATCCGTGAATTAATCATCCAATGACTTCAAAACCAAAAATCTTCACGGGCAACTATGGGGGATAAACTTCCAGTCACCGTTACGGTAATCCTCCCCACAAGAAATGAAGAAGAGGCTATTGAACCTACTATCGACTCCATACCAACTGGTTGGTGTAAAAAATTAGAGATTCTCATAGTAGATGGAAATTCTACTGATAAAACCCGTGAATTGGCGTTAAAAAAGGGTGCAAGAGTCCATCTTGAGGACCGTAGAGGGTATGGTAGAGCCTATCGAACTGGCTTCGATATCGCAAGTAATGACATAATCGTCACAATGGACGCAGATTGTACATACCCCGCCGAGCTAGTTCCTAAACTCGTCAAGAAACTCCTAGACGAGGATTTAGAATTCATCACCTGTGATCGTCTCTCTCTGGCAGAGGATGGTTCAATGTCTGGATTACACGGCTTTGGTAACTGGGCATTATCGTTCACCGCCAGATTACTGTTTGGCTACGGAATCAAAGATTCGCAGTCCGGAATGTGGGTGTTTCGAAAATCAATTTTTGAAAATCAAAAAATGCGGCCAACCAATGACGGTATGCCTCTCTCTGAAGAAATGAAAATTCTTGCTAGAAAACAACTTGGCAAGTCAAAAGCGATCGAGGTTTCAGTCCCTTATCGCCCCAGAGTTGGTGATGCAGAGATTCACACTTGGGGTGATGGCTGGAAAAATTTCAAGTTCTTATTCGCTAAACGAGTTGGCCTTAACCGAACCAAAACCCCTTGGGGGTCTAGAGATTCTAACCCAGACTCAATAAACAACGATCTACCTGAGCAGTAATTAGCTCAACCCTTCCTCTTGTTCGAGTTTTGACCAGACATCGTTCTCAACTTCTCTAGAAGCATCGACTGCGCCGCCTTCTAATTCTGCTTCTGATGCTCGTTTCGGCTCTCTAAATGCATCCCAAGATTCAATCAGTTCATCCTCAAGACGTATTCTACGCCGCCTAGCAATCATGATACTGGTGAGTAGAATTAAAATGATAAAAGCACCACTACCAGCAACAAATGCTACATTCGTCTTAGCCTCTTCAGCGTTGTTCACGACAATAGTTCTTGAGACTTGGCTGATGGTTGCTGAATCACCTTGACCATCAGTTGCGGTAATTTTCAGACTTGGTCTGCCTGACTTTTCTGGATTCACCTCGACATAACCCTCCCATTGGCCATCGCCGTCAAGGTCCTGCAAATCAAAGTTCCAAACTTGTATGCCATGAATTATCGTTGCGCTGACATCCTGCGTAGTGCCATCAGGGTCCGAGAGAACCACACTAACATCAACCCTAGTCAACTTGCCGGAAATTAATTCTCCAGGGTCAACAATGAGAGTGTTTGAATCTAAGACTGGGTCAGTATTTTCTACCCTTATATCTCTTGAATCTGTTGCGATATTTGTTATGCTATCTCTTACTGTCAATGTAACTAGATATTCTCCGGGAGCCAGTATTAAACTATCGGAACTAGAACTTGAAGTAAAAGCGGTATTTCCAGTAGATTTGTCAATTATCTCCCACTGCCGAAATACAATATCAAAGTCTGCATCCGTAGATGACTCGTCAAGAATTATTTCAGACCCGCCAATAAATGATTCACCTTCATTTGGACTTTCTATTAACACACTTGGGGCAGATGGGTTTACCGAAATGGCAATTGTTTCAACCCTTTCCATACCATCAGAATCAGTTAACACAATGGTGATTTCATGAATACCAGCAATTAGTTTAGACATGTGAGTTATACTAGGGTCAACACTCTCTAGAATTGGCTCATTGTGTAAATTTGAGGACACAGTCATAGTAAAAGAATCACCATCATAATCTATTGAATTCACTGCATTCCAGAATATATAATCCGCTGACTGATAGATCTTTGTGGTATCAGGGGTAGATAATTCTAGGACTGGAGGGGATTTACTCACTTCTACTATCGTCGTGTCAGATACTGGAGGATTAATCCCATCATCAATTTCTAGGGTAATAGTATGTAAACCGCTACTCAGCCGTTCTGCGTAATACAACCCTTCCTGATTAGTTGAGGATAATCTGCCGTCTAGGTTGCTAGTCCAAGAGACCTGGAGATATTCTGAACCCTGCGCTGGCTCATTGTTGCTACAATGCCAAAAACCAATATCATTGAATGTTGAGCATACTGAATCAAAATCTCCAGAGCCATTCGCTGACAAGATTACTAAATCTGATGAGTCATAAACATCTGACTGAGTTGGCGATTTTATCATCGCAATTGGAGCAGAATTCAGAACCGTTACCAGCGTCGAGGAGGTTTTGTAGATGTTATTGTTCTCTAGTGCATCATCAGTTACACGCATTTCGATAGTGTGAATACCCCTAGAAAGAAATCCTTGCCATACATTCCCAGATGGTTCATCAGACCACTGCAAAACACCATCTAGGCTTGAATAGAACTCCACTGCCAGATTATCTCCTTCAGGATCGATGGTCTGTGAGCCGTCTAATGTGACCGTGTTTTGGCTGTAATTATCCTCCCTTATCACTGTGAATGTAGGCTCTGGTATTTCATTATACAGAATGGTATCATATGTCAGACTGACAGTAGGGTTTACACCATCATCAACGTTGACTAAAAGTGTGAATGTATCAGATGGGGGAGCCATCTCGGTGGAATCAGAGTTAAGTGGGAAAGTATACTCTATTAGGTCCTCACAAGAACTTGGAGAGGTTGTTTGGTCTGGGTAACTCAGCCCATATGAGGTGCTAATCCAGCAATTGAGCTCATCCCCCTCAGGGTCGTAAGTTCCAGTTAGGTTAACTACAAGAGTACCAGTTCTAGGAACCAGTAATTCATTCAATGAATTCAAACCTGGCGTGAAGTCTACAAACACCACTGGAACCAAGTTTGATAGTTCAATCGTCCTTGTTTCCTGCACACAATTATCCTTCTCGTCACATAATCTTGCAGTAATTTGGTGGACACCATCGCTGAGTAATTGGCTTGTTGAGCCATTATTGACGACAAATACTGCAGTATTACCAATCACTCCATCAAGTGATGAGGTCCACTCCCAAATTAATTCATCATCGTCCAAATCCCATGAGCGAGTAGCATTAAATTCAACAGCAGATGAACTCGGAAATACCGAAGAAGTCTCCGGATAATCCCAGTATAGGAATGGCGCTTGGTTATCTAGGGGAAGTTGACAATAGACTATTTTGTTATCATCAAGTTGGATGGAGCTGCTATTTGATTGCCCATCATAAGAACAAGAAATAGTAACTGTCGACGTTGTTGATGGACCTATATTTGTCCACCTTTGACCGATAAAATCTGGGAATGTCACATAGCCGTCTTGGTTAGTATTCTGTTGAGCGTTTGGTTCATATTGGTCAAAAGATAATTGGACAGGTGCATCTGGGATACCATTTGAGTTATTATTTTGAACCCACACAGAAATATCCCATGCCACATCAATTTCCCCTGATGGGGCGATAATTGCATCAGAAAATGCAATATCAACTGGTTGATGGAGATGTAGCTTGGAGAATGAATCTAAATTAATAACAGTCGACTGAGTTAAGTCAGTTAATTTACTCCAATTTACCTGACTATTTTGCAATGTTAATGAGCCACTACATTGTGGCGTAATCACGTTATCACTGCCTGACATAGATGTATGCTCAGTCAATACCAGACAACTTGACCCAGAAAGTTGAGCACGGCTCAGAGAAGAAGGGTAGTTACCATTATTATCGCCATTCCAAATTAATCCAGTATGGTTTCCATGCATCAATATTAGATCAATATTAGCCGCTGCTCGATTAATGTTTACCGCAGGCCCTGAGTCTGTCCCAATACGTTCGGTGTTAACCGTTATGTCATGCATATTCACCTGACCACCTTGTTGACCAATCGTCAGGCCGCTATTATCGATCGAAATTGGATCGTAGGCTGGAGCATTATTCTCTACTAGCAGATGATTCAACCATAGATCGACAGAATCCTTGACCATCACTCCAATGCCTGCAGAATTGGATACTGTGCAATGATTACATGTTACGTCACCAGAATTACTTTCGATATCATTTGATTTTTCAAACAATAGACCTGCTTGCTCTACATCAACAAGACCGAGGTTACCGTTGCCAATTGCGGTCAAATTGGACAAAGTCACATAACGAGAATCAAATATGTGAGCACCAGACTGCCCATTATCTGAAAGGTGCAAGTCGTCAATAATCAGTGTTGATGAGTCGACAAATAGGCCGTCCTCTGTATTGTTATGTAAAAACCAATTAGAGCCCTGCATAGCACCACCAGAGGTTGCCGACACACCTGGCCCAGGTGAACCACTTATCTCCAATCCGTCAAATGTTGGAGCAAAGAAAGACGACCTAATAGCTAAGCCAGCAGCGTGAGCACCTTGCCCAACATCACCCGAATTGATTATTTTTAAATTCCTAAATGTAGTCGAGGAATCTACAAAGTACAGTCTCAATCCTACAGTGGTTGAATCTTCGATAAGTGTGTTCTCAAACCATGCTCCAGTCGCATTAACTTCGATTGCAGCAAATCCGATGTTGGAGGTTTTTGCGTTTGGTCCACCAGTTCCTCGGACCACCGTATTGGTGAAATCTGCGGACTCATAATTGGTGAAATTTGTGTGGTTAGCTTTGTCAACATATATTCCTCTATACATCGAATTCGTGATTAAGCAATCACGTACTACTGCCCTCGTATAGCCGCCGTCATCGATATGACGGATTAATATACCATAGTCAGATTTGTCAACTGAAACATTTGTTATCAGTGGGCGACTATCCTCGACCCAAACTCCTGCTGAAATTGCCAATGCACCTTCTGCTGTTACATTATCTATGGTAACCCCGCTAAAAATTCCGCCTGAATCACCCCAGATATTTAGCCCGCGAATCCGCATATCACTGAGGACTGCTCGTTCAACAACTGGGGCTGATCCAGCACCAACTGATAGACCAATTCCATAACGCCAATCAGCATAAGAAAAACCTCTACCTGCTTGGTCGACGACTAAATCTCTGATAGTTGGATTAGCGCTCGAAAATAAATCCACTGCAACTCTAGATGGATTAACCACCGTAACATTATTTAACACTGGATTTGAACCATAGATTGTAACCCCATACATTGAATTAACGATTGAGAGATTGTCTATTATCGAACCTCTGCCATAGGATGACTGGTTGAATTGAATACCATAATGGAGGCCCGTGTTAATCGTTTCAAGGGTTACAGCACATGATGAATCTCCTTGGACAAGTATCCGGCCGTCAACAAATAATCTTGCTGCGTTGGCTAGCTTAACCACAGTGCAGGGGGCAATAATCAGTTCATCTGTTACATTTACAGTGTATGATTCAGTTAATTCAACAACACCACTCCACGTTGTCTGAGCTCTGCCGGAGGTTAGAGGTACTGAATCATCTTGCATCGATATGCTACTCGTTGGACTAACATAAGTGAGAGGTAAGAACAACATCATTGTCAGCATAAAGAAACACGGGAAATAAGTCCGAGTCCCCTTATCCATAGATGTTGCTTACTCCATCATGCATTTGAATGGTTCGTCTTAATGAGCGAATTACAACCTCTGAGTCATTACAGTAAGCAATAAGAAACTGTTACCTTTGGGAAGTATATGCCAGAGGCGTTCGTGCTGTTCAAAACTCTCCCAGCAAGGGAGCGTGAAGTGTATCAGACACTTAGTGACCATGACTCTGTAGTCGAAGTTCATGCACTCTATGGTGAGTATGATTTACTTGCCAGAGTTAGCTCAAAGGACTCTAAGAAACTATCAGGTATGCTAATGAGCGACTTTAGGCAAATTGACGGAGTCAAAGACACACAGACTTTGATAGCCGTAGAATATTAGGTGTTGTTATGGCTATTGGATTTGTTTTGATAACCACTGAGCCGGGACAAGAAAAAGCCGTCAGAGGTCGCCTAGAAGAAATAGGCTTAGTTACTGATGGTTGGATGCTATTCGGTGAATATGACCTTATTGCCAGAGTGCAAGCGGATGATGAGTATGAGTTGACCAAATGTATTGTCGAAGATATAAGACCAATGCAAGGCATCGTAGAAACCAAAACACTGATCGGCGCAGAACTTTAGATTTGTGCATGGAATTTGTGTTCCAACTCGTTAGCAACTTTAGAACAACCTGCCTCTCTATACATTGCTAATGACTCTCTCAAGGAAGATTTACTAGTCCTCTCAAACAGCTTTGAATGTAACAGCCACCACCTAGCAGAGTATCGTAATGAAGCATTACTACGCATGAACTTATTTGGTTTCGCCAGCTTATCAAATCGAGATTTCGCTAACCCACAGTCTCTTTCCATCAAGACTTCAATGAGTCTTAGTTTCAGAGATTCGGAGATTAACTTACTTGTAATAATTGCACAATTTGCATCAACAAGGTCACACAAATCAGCAATAGGCTTGGATAAGTCAGTGTGTTTCTCAATCTCTGACTTGGTCCGTAAGTGCACTATTATTGAATCTTCTAGTGAACCGATATTAAGCAGTGTCTGCATGATTGTTTCCGCATCGGCAATATTACCGCGTAACATAGCGATTGAATATTTAATCAACGACATTGCCACAACAACGGACTGTCGCTCACTTTGAACGGCAGCAGGTTTGATCTGATTGAGATATGATTCTGCTTTTGCTAGGTTATTCTCGGAAATTGCTTCTCCAGGTAGTCGGTCTTCTAGTATCAAATTAGCCAACATGATAAGCATACGCGCTTGCTCTAATGCGGACTTTTGCAATAGAACACTGCTTAGCATTATGTCACAATCACTAATTCGACCTTCTATAAAGGCTAAAGCAAACTTCATCTCAAGACTTTGTTCAGTTGTTAGGTATTCTAGATTGTCGCGAATAATCCCTGGTTCAAATCGAAAAGCAGCAACCTTTGATTCGATAAATGCGAGGTCCGAATTCGGGCCATTGATATTGATACAATTTCTCACAATACTGGCAATCGCTGCAGAATTTAGACGGTCTAGTGAATCAACATTAGCGTATAACTTTTCAATAAATCTCTCCGCATTCGTGAATGACAAATGATACAAATAATTTTCCAGCCCTTCGGTTGTTTCATCTCGGCTCCAGTGCTCAGCAAGTAACTTGTGTAAAGCAAGTTTTTCTTCATCAGATAAATTGTTCCTTGTAACGTTATGAATCAGATGTTGTAAT
>JAYXVG010000048.1:0-8898 GCA_036021875.1 Thermoplasmatota archaeon
GATGTAACTGTTGAGGACGGAGTGATTCTAGTAGGTGACGCAGCAGGTTTCACATCTCCTTTGTTTGAGGGAGGTTCTCATTTGGCATTGTGGTCCGGTAGAGAGGCAGCCGGCGTTATAGCTAAAGCGATCGCTGCTGGCGATTTATCAAAACAGTCACTGGTGGCTTATGAAACAGCATGGAAGCAGAAGTTTCCACCATACCACAAGATCCTCAAGGGTAAGACTGCATTGTATGAACTAACAGATGAAGAAATGTCTATCATGGCAAAATGTTTGCCAGACGAACTTGGTAATATGTCGCCACTCCAAAAACTCGGAATTGGCGTCAAGATATTAATCCGTAAACCAGTCCTGTTAAGCAAGAAAGTAATCTCAGTGTTACTTTCTTTCGGCTATAGCAGAGCAAAACACTTTGGTTGGTAATCTTCTCGATCCACAGATTATTACGAGAGATAAATCCATGTTTAAGCGGGGGTAGTGCAGTCTATGTGGGAGGCGACACTGTGGATAGCATGCCTTGCAGCGGTTGTTTTGCTCATTGATCCTGCCATCCATGAGAAATCAAAACCAGCATCCATTGTGGCACACTTATCTCTCGCTCTGCCCTTTTTTGCTTTAGCCAGCCGATTTTTGGTAAACGATACCTCCTTACAATACGTTGCAGCATTTGGTGGTGAGTCTCTGCCGATGAAGTATCGCTTTGCTGCAACGTGGGCAGCCCGTGAAGGCCCGATTCTGATGTGGGTTGTCTGGCTATCGCTATTGGCTTGGATTTGGCGTAAGCCCATGACTAGCAAATCACTTGAAACGTCCCGAGTGCGTGATTTTAGGCAGCGTGTAATGTATGGATTCTCTCTCACACTGCTGCTCATTGCATTGGTTCTCAACCCGTTTAAAGAAACACCGGAATTCTTCATCGGTTCAGGGTTGAATGAACTACTGCAAACAGATTTAATGATTAT
Organism: Thermoplasmatota archaeon; assembly: GCA_036021875.1. Taxonomy (GTDB): domain Archaea; phylum Thermoplasmatota; class Poseidoniia; order Poseidoniales; family Poseidoniaceae; genus MGIIa-L1. The sequence goes on from JAYXVG010000048.1 coordinate 966, forward strand.
CCATCCACCAATTATTTTCCTTGCCTACTCATTTTGCATATTCATTTCTGCAGTTTCGTTGTCGGGAATTTTCACCGGGGACTCAAATGGAATTGATGGGCGAATGATATCACTTGCTCGTCCTGGGCTGCTAATAACTACAATTGGAATTGGATTAGGTGGTTTGTGGGCTTATCTCATCCTTGATTGGGGTGGTTACTGGGCTTGGGATCCTGTAGAGACTGGTTCTTTCCTACCGTGGTTAGCGCTTGTTGGCCTTTCACACATGCGAACTAGGCCAGGTAAAGTAAGCGAAAACGGTTGGATTGGTGCAGGTTTAGTTGTTGGCGCTCTGGCACTGTTTGCCACTTTAGTGACCAGAGCGGGTGGTGTATGGGCCTCATCTGTGCATACATTCGTCACTTCAGATACTAGTTCAGCTCCAAATGATGCTTTCTCCCGCATGATGTTGTTAAAAAATGACCCAATAGCAGGGGTCGAGATAATGACATACCTGATGTTCATACTGCTTTTGGTGGCTTCTTGGTTGATGCTGCTAAGACGGTCAAATCACGGTCAAGAGAACACTAATTTGTCGTTCATTTTATTGATTCCAACAGTTGGTTCAGCAATGGCAATATTCTTTGGCGCAGACCTATATCATTGGGTTCCAGATGCTGCAATATTCGGCCTGTTGATTTGTTTTGTTGGTTTAGATAAATTATCTAATCCGGCCTTGACCAGAAATACAGAAAACTGGAACTTCTATTATGGCAAGTATTTTCCAACCATACTGGTAATACCAATTTGTCTCTACATTCTCATTCCAAAAGCCTTTTTCATTATCCTATTTATCATCTTCTTCACTCCAATGTATTACTCAAATGATGCATCCAAAGAATGGATTTGGGCTAGTCTAGGTGTGATGCTTGGGTTAGCAGGGGCATGGTCCGGAATGATCGGCGTCATCACAGCAGCAGTAGTAATTTTGGTATTTCTGGCTCCCTTCTTGGTCGAGGAAGATCAATCAAGCACGCCGGCAGGATGGCTTAGCAAAAAACAACTCAACAAAATTTCATTATGGTCATCTGTAATGCTTGTCAGTTTGTATTTAGTCTTGACTTTGGTAATCCTGTTAGAGAGTATCGATAGTATCAATTTCGATGCACATGAACTCTACGGTGCACCTTTTTTGCTCGGCTTTGCCGCAGCAATGTTGACTTACACTAGGCGAAAGTCGAATCCAAAGACCACAGTTTATGTTGTTCTTGGTGTGATTCTTTTTTCAATTGTTATGGCAATATTCTTTTCAGACACACTTGGTGGTGATTCGTCCACAGCGATGTCTGAATATATCAACCGAGGCCTCATTGCGTGGATTTCCTTCCCAATGTTACTAATTTTAGTCGGCCCTCTTGCGTTTGAAATAAAACAACAAGTAGCCAAACACGGTAAGAAGAAATTCTGGCTTAGAATACCGGTTAATGCTCACGTTGTGCATTTTGGTCTGTTATTACTGCTAATAGGTCACATTACAACTACCGTGTTAGTCGACAGGGGTGACGCTAGTCATCGCATTACACTGGTCAGAGATGAGATAATAATCGACGGTGATTACGGCTTTGAGTTTACCGAATTAATCGCTTCAGATGAAAACCTAGAAGTGGGTGATGGTTTTGTTGGAGCTAGTATTACTGTATATGATTATCATGATGGCGAGTTTGAAGAGATTGGCACAGTTGAGCCCGGAATGTTGAGGTTTGATAGAACCGGCACTGCTAGGTCGGAGGTTGATGTCTTGTCAAGGTGGTCTGGTGATATGGTGTTTATCTTCGATGGCACGCAAGCACAAGGGCTTATGCAGCAAACGGCTTCAAATGGGTTGGAGTCCGTCAACTTGGTCAGAGTAACAATCTATGATTTGCCCGGTTCTCACTTAGTCTGGGTAGGCTGGTCGATTATGATGCTCGGAATGTTGGGCGTAACATCTGCTGGAATTCACAAAAACAAGCAACTGAATACGATTACACCTAAATCATCTGAAGAAGAGTAACCGATTGGTTAACCGAGATATTATGAAGGGGAGGTCAGTCGGGCGACTGTCCCTAATGGAGGATATATCATGGAAGATGGTGCAATAATTCATGTTGATTACGACTTATTCAGCGGAGAAACTGGTGACTTGATTGAAACAACAAGAGAAGAAATCGCTAAAGACTACGAAATGTATCAAGAGGGAAGAAACTATTCTCCTATGGTTTGTGTTGTCGGTAGCGGTAATCTAATTCCGGGATTCGAGACTGCCTTGAAAGAGGCAAAAGTTGGCAAAGAAGTCGATGTTGAAATCGCTCCTGCCGATGCATACGGTGAGAAAGATCCCTCTTTGGTAGAAACGATCAGCATTGACAAGTTACGAAGAGCGGTTCAAGATCCAAACTCACTATATCTGGGTGCTCCAGTCAACATCAATGGTCGCCAAGGCTATCTTTCCTACCTAGCTGCAGGCCGAGCAAGAATAGATTACAATCATCCAATGTCTGGTAAGACCCTAAAGTATACCTTCACAGTGGTCAAAGAAGTGAAAGGTAAGGAAGACAAGGTCTTGGGATTGTTGGAATCTAATTCAGGTCACTCTGGATTTGAAGTATCTTTCAAGGGAGACGACCTGTCTATTGTTCTACCGCAAGCAATGCTCTTCGATACCAATGCTGCAATGCTAAAATTCCGCTTAGTGACCATGATCAGAGACGCCGTTGAGTGTGGTAAAATATCATTTGTTGAAGTTCACGAACCAAGAGTCATACCAGATTTAGAAGGTGACGATAGCAACGATGATGAGGACTTGTCCAAACTTTCCGTTGCCGAACTCAAAGAGCGGTTAAAAGCAAAAGGCCTACCAGTCGGTGGCAAGAAAGCAGACCTGATTGCAAGATTGCAAGATGGTGAAGAAGAGTAATCTGCTAGCATCTACATACCTAATATTCATCAATTATGGGTAAGTGGTCTGTGACATGGTAACAGCTGCAGAAATTGAGGCGCTGTTCGAAAATGAACCCCGTTCCCTAGATTCAACCCTTTATTCGCCACTTGAGAAAGTAGCAATCTGGTTTGCTGTTGCATTATTTACCATAGTATCTCTGGGGCTAATATTCGCCAATGATATCTTTTGGGTCGATGGCTTGAAACCCGTGGTTTGGGATCCAATTGTCAAGGATGCAGGCTCAGCGGGTGATGCTGGTTACTCACCGGAAAATACTGCACTATATGCTACGACTGTGTTATTATGCGTCGTAGTCCTACAGGCTATTTTCAGGAAGATGAATTTGCCAGCAGACGATCGTATGATGTATGCTTTAATCGCTTGGGTTGTTCTTGCTCCAGTATTGCGAGTTCTGGAAGATTCAGATTTCTTTAATTCTGATATCGATTGGTTACTAATTTCACCAATAATCCATATTCATCTAGCGCTTTGGCTAGTTGCGACAGGCTTTATTTCGCATAAGTTAGTTGGTAAATGGGATGATTCAAATGAGGATATCGACCGAGAAAAGAGCCGGACAGTGTTATTTGTTATTCTTGGTTTTTTGCTGTTTTTACATTGGAGTTTGTTGTATCAACCGAGTTATTCGACACACCCAGACATCAGTATGTATTGGATTATCCTTAGTTTCCCAGTGGCACTATACTGCTTATTCTTCATCATAGTCCGGACAGCGGATTGGCCTGCATTAACGAGGGGCTTGATTGCGTTTGGTAGTGCAGCATCAGTTATGGGGCTATTTCACTGGTTTCAATTCTTAGACTCGCCTTGGCAACAAGAAAGCGGGCGGTTAGTTGAATCACAACCTCTCTGGCCAGTTCTAATTGTGTTGGGTCTTCCAGCAATTGTGTGTGTCTATCTGTATCGCTACGGTAAAGATGATGCAAGACACATCAAACTGACCGATTATCAACCTGGAGTTTTGCCCGCTGGGATTACTTTGAAAGCGTGGGAAGACGCAGGCGACAAAGTATCACAACACCCCATAGAGCAGCTATCTCGTAAGGCACTAATGGCCAATCCGATGGTGTTAGCAATGGTATTTGGACAACTATGCGACGGATTCGCCACAATGGTTGGCATTGACCTATTTGGTTATGGTGAAAAGCATCCAGTAAGTGATGCAGTAATTCAGTTTGGAGTTGGAATTGCCGATTCTCTTGGAATAGAGCCGCTAATGGAATCAGAGAATCCTCCAGGTGCGTGGCTCTTTGCCATTGTTAAGGCAGCTTTGGTAGCGGCAATAGTTTGGCTATTTGTTGAAATGCGAGTTGAGCGTCGTCAGATTCACCTGCGCATGCTGATTGTATTAGCAGTGTTGATAGTTGGACTGGCTCCAGGCCTTCGAGACATTGGGCGGCTGACTCTCGATGTGTAATACTGACTTGAATCGTTAAATGTCGAGTCGCCTTGCATTGCAATGAGGGGTACTATGGACAGATTGCCAACCAGAGTAAATCGGGCAGATTCAGAGTATCAAGCACGCAAAGACCACAACACAGAATTAATTTCAACACTTCGACACCGGTTAGAAGTTGCATCAAACGGCGGCGGCGGGAAATACGTTGATAGACATCGAAGCCGAGGTAAGCTGTTACCAAGAGAGAGGATCGAACGAATCGTTGACCCTGGCACGGCTTTTCTTGAATTATCACCTTTAGCTGCTTATGGCCTTTATGATAACAAAGCCCACAGTGCTGGAATTGTTACCGGTATTGGCATGGTCCATGGTAGAGAATGCTTGTTTGTAGCAAACGATGCCACCGTAAAAGGTGGTTCATATTACCCAATGACGGTAAAAAAACACATTCGAGCTCAAACGGTAGCTCATGAAAATCACTTGCCTTGTATCTACCTTGTTGATTCAGGTGGCGCATTTTTACCAATGCAGGATGAGGTGTTTCCAGACATTGGACACTTTGGGCGTATTTTTAGAAATCAGGCTAGAATGTCTGGTGATTCAATCCCGCAAATTGCTGCGGTATTAGGCTCATGCACTGCTGGAGGTGCATACGTACCAGCCATGTCAGACGAATCGATAATCGTCAAAGGTAATGGAACAATATTCTTGGCCGGCCCCCCGCTCGTTAAGGCGGCAACCGGAGAAGAAGTTACGGCTGAAGAGCTAGGTGGTGCTGATGTTCACACCGCCCAGTCTGGTGTTGCTGACCATTACGCTGAAGATGAACCAGAAGCACTACGACTAGTCAGAAATATAGTAGAAAATCTAGGTCCACGTGCCCTCACACCAGCGGCAAGTGAGGTGCCAGAGGAACCCGCACACGATATCGAGGATTTACTTGGACTGATTCCAATGGATAACCGTACGCCGGTTGACATCAAAGAAATAATCGCAAGAATAGTTGATGGTTCTAGATTTCACGAATTCAAATCTCGTTATGGAACAACATTAGTCTGCGGGTTCGCACACATTCACGGTCACAAAGTGGGTATTGTCGCAAATAACGGAATTCTATTTTCAGAATCATCTATGAAGGGTGCTCATTTTGTTGAATTGTGTGGCCAGAGAGGGATTCCGCTAGTATTTTTGCAGAATATTACGGGATTTATGGTTGGCAAAGCATACGAGGCTGGCGGCATTGCAAAAGACGGGGCAAAGCTGGTTACCGCAGTCTCATGTGTAAATGTTCCAAAATTCACCGTAATTATTGGTGGCTCACACGGCGCAGGTAATTATGGCATGTGCGGTAGGGCATATGATCCTAGATTTTTATTCATGTGGCCAAACAGTCGAATTTCAGTTATGGGCGGTCCACAAGCAGCAGATGTGTTGGCTACGGTTAAACAAGATCAAAGAGCCAGAGAAGGGATGGCGCCGATGGAAGGAGCAGAACTGGAGCGATTCAGACAACCAATCCTTGACAAATATGAGACAGAAGGAAGTCCATACTATTCAACAGCACGACTATGGGATGATGGAATAATTGACCCCCGTGATACCCGTGATGTGCTCGGTCTTTGTTTAGCAGCAGCAAGAAATGCTCCACTGCCTGACAATAGGTTTGGCGTATTTAGGATGTAATTTATCAATTAGAAAATCAAATTTGCAATTGGAGTTTTTTTTATGGACAAAATGACCTCACCACCTCACACAGAATTAGTATCCGCATCAATCGATGGTGCAATATGTAACATCACATTGAACCGGGAATCAAAATACAATGCTATGAACGTTCAAATGATCAATGAACTTTGTCAACTGTTTGAATGGACAGCAACAAGAAGTGCGGGATATACTGGCGAGCTGACTGATCCAGATGGCAAACCATACCTCAGAGTGATAGTTTTGAGCGGCACTGGCAAGCACTTCTGTGCGGGAGCGGATATCAATATGATGCGAGATGCCGGCGCAAATAGCCCAGAAGATAATCGACGTGATTCTGAACGTTTAGATCGTTTGTTTAATGGATTGTGGTCTCACCCTTGTTTCACAATTGGGGCAGTATCCGGTGTAGCGCTAGGTGGAGGTGCTGGACTTGTGGCTTGCTTAGACCATGTTATTGCAACAGAAAATGTCAAAATTGCTCTTTCGGAGGGTAAGCTTGGAATATTGCCTGCGGTAATTGGGCCATATGTTTACCGACGCTTGGGTTCGGCTTGTTTCCGAAGATTGGCCATGCAGGCTAGCCGAATAAATGCAACAGAGGCTTTACGAACCGGATTCATCGAGCAGGTTGTGGATTCCGAATCCGCAATGGAAGCGTCAGTTCGGAATTTGATTGAGGAGGTTATGACCTCTGGACCTTGCGCCGTCACTCTGGCAAAGGAACTGACACTGGGATTCGACAGGTGGACAGGAACTGATGAGGAATTGAGACTATACACACTTGATTTCACCAGCAGAATGCGTGGTTCGAAAGAGGGTCAAGAAGGGCTATCATCATTTTTGGACAAGCGCGATGCAGACTGGAAATCTTGATTGGGTGATTCATGATGAAAACTGTGCTGGTCGCCAATCGGGGAGAAATAGCCTGTAGAATTATCAGAGCTTGCCATGAGGCAGGCCTGAATTCAGTAGCAGTCTATGCACAAAATGATGCAGGCACCTTGTTTACAGAATTAGCAACAGTTGCAGTTCAACTAACTGGCGAAACCATTGCAGAAACTTATCTCAACCAAGAACAAATACTCAAAATCGCTGCACAGCACGATGTAGATGCCATACATCCAGGTTTTGGCTTCCTCTCTGAGCGTGCAGATTTCGCCCAAGCCGTAATCGATGCTGGAGTAACCTGGATTGGACCATCACCGGAAGCGATCGAAATGATGGGCGATAAGATGACTGCTCGCATGACCATGAAGGCAGCTGGAGTGCCGGTGATACCGGGCGAGGAAATCGATTCCGAGGAGGAAGAAATTATGATTGCAGCCATTGAGAGGGCTAGTGAAAGAGTTGGCTACCCATTGCTTCTCAAAGCCTCATCTGGTGGCGGTGGTAAAGGTATGAGAAAGGTAACAGATCCCGCCGACTTAGTTGAAGGCATATTAGGAGCCAGGAGAGAAGCAATCGCAGCATTCGGGGACGGTCGTATTTACGTTGAGCGTTTGCTAACAGGTTCTAAACATGTTGAGATACAAATTTTGGCAGACAGACACGGACGAACAATTCACCTAGGTGAGCGAGAATGTAGCGTTCAGAGACGCCATCAAAAAGTGTTTGAAGAGTCTCCTTGTTCCGTAATGACTGATGGGCTGCGCTCGAGGATGGGCGCTGCGGCAGTCATGGCAGCTGAGGCTGTGAACTACGTCGGTGCCGGAACAGTAGAGTTTCTACTCGCTTCCAACGGTGAATTTTTCTTTTTAGAAATGAACACTAGGATACAAGTTGAACACCCAGTTACTGAAATGGTGACTGGCGTTGACCTAGTTAGAGAACAATTACGCATAGCAGAC
>JAYXVG010000049.1:0-8605 GCA_036021875.1 Thermoplasmatota archaeon
GCTCGTTGAAATTTGGTGATGAAGTTGGTGGCCATATATTGTCTGGACATATCTTTGGCACAGGTATTATTTCATCAAAAACCAAAACAGGGGATCAAATGTCTCTTAGCATTTTAGCTCCGCCAGTGATGAGAAAATACCTCACCGAAAAAGGCTATATCGCGATAGACGGAATTTCTTTGACCGTCGGTAAAGTAGATTCGGGGTTGTTCGACCTGCACATAATTCCAGAAACAATGCGTCTTACTACCCTAGAGTCAAAAAATGTTGGTGACGTCGTTAATATTGAGATTGATAGTAACACACAACTAATTGTTGAAACAATCGAGCGACTACTAGCAGAGAGGAGTGTTGAATAATGAAAATAGTTGCAGTGTGTGGTTCGTTCCACAAATCAGAAATTGAATCCATGCTTGATTATGCCAAAGATCAAGCCGACCAATATTCTATAGAAATCGCAGAAGTCATCTGGGTTCCTGGATCGATGGAGGTACCGCTGGCTATACAACGATACTTGGGTAAATATGATGCAGCAATTTGCTTGGGTATAATCGAGAAAGGTCAGACTTTGCACGGGGCTGCAATGGGTAATGCAGTGATTAAATCAGTGATTGATTTGCAACTTGATTTCAACAAGCCGATAGGTTTGGGAATTATTGGTCCAGGAGCTGAACCTGAACACATACAGCCTCGAATTGAGAAGCATGCAAGAGCGGCGGTTGATGCAGTCAACCACATGAGCCAATTGTAGGGATATTGTTCAATTACTCGGACTCTGTCCCAAACGCATGCAGAAGTTGTCATATTTTTCACGCCCGGATGCTGATGGATTATCTGGTTCAGCTAAGTTGGATAACATCTGGAATCAACTCAAAAAATTACGTTATGATGTATTCGCAAAAGAATTGCAGCAGTATCCGGAAAATGATCAGGGAAGTCTTGACGACCCAGGTGAGCATTTCTTAGTTTTACTCGAGCAAGAAACCCTAATCGGTTATGTTAGTGTTAATTCTCCGGAAAGCGAAAGTTTTCGCATTACGAAGTATTTTGGCGATCAAATATTAGATGCAGTAAACTCCAGTTTTGCTAGCGAATCAATCATTTACGAAGTCCGCGGTCTGACCGTCAATGAGGAATATCGCAGCCGTGGAGTTGCTAGATTGTTGATGTTAGGAGCGCTCAAATTCATTCAGAGCAATGGGGCTGACGCTATTATTGCAATGGGGCACACCTCAGTTTTGCCAATGTATGAAGAAATAGGAATGACTATTCTCAATAATTTTCAAGCGTCAGCAGGAGATATTGTGTTCTACCCTATGTCTGCTTCAGTTAGCCACCTCTGTGAATTGGTTGAAACCGAGTTAAGCAACATCAAATTGACAAGCGTAGATTACCAAGATGATGCTTGTTATCACGGTGGTGCGTCATGGAATGAGAGCGGGTTTGACTTCAAGCGGAGAAATGAGCTGATTGTTGCTGATGTATTGGACAGTCCATTCCCACCATGCCCGGAGGTCATGGAGGTAATTTCAGAAAATCTCATTAGTAGTTGTCACGAATCGCCTCCCACACAATGCGAACCTCTGATTGACAAAATTGCTGAAGTACGTCAAATCAGCAAGGAAAATGTATTAGTATCATCCGGGTCATCGTCTCTAATGTTTTCGTTACTGCCTCAAATGATAAACGAAGAGTCAAGTGTGTTGGTTCTATCTCCGATGTATGGTGAATATCTACATATCTTAACTCACCTAATAAGATGTCAAGTCACTCATTTTCCCTTATATCCTGAAAACGGTTTTGCTATCGACTTAGCGGAGTTTGTGAATCTTGCAAGAACGCATGACGCGGTGATAATTGTGAATCCTAACAGCCCTACTGGAGTTTACAACGCAAATTTAAATTCTGCCGTTAGTGATATATTGGACCCGGAAAATGGTGAGTCAAACTGTAAGATGATCTGGGTTGATGAGACATACATCGAATATGTTGATGATGCTGTGTCATTAGAGAAACTTACTTCGAGATATCATGAATTGATTATCTGTAAAAGTATGAGCAAATGTTACGCACTTTCAGGGCTGAGAGTAGCCTACGCAGTTACAGCTAATGCCTTACACCTAAGACGATTTATTCCGCCTTGGGCCGTGAGTTTACCTGCCCAGTTAGGTGCTATAGCTGCGTTATCAAATCCAAATTATTACTCAAATCAATACATGATTGTGCATGAAAACCGCAACATCTTCAATGAGGATTTGCGTAAACTCGGCTTCACAACCTATCCTAGCGTTGCCAACTATATCCTGACGCAGTTGCCGGATTCTGTAACTCATTCTTCCAATCAATTCATCGCATTATGTCGCGAGCAAGATGTGTTCATCCGGGATGCGGAAAACATGGGTGTAACCCTAAATTCACGTTATGTAAGATTTGCAGTGCGAAGCCAAGATGAAAATCTAAGGATAATTGCTTGTTTAGAAAAACTGTTGAGCGAATTTAGATAAATTGAATGTAAAGATTCAATAGGTGCGTGTCCTCTTTCAAACTTGTAGGCGATTTGATGAGTGATGTTCGGGATGTGGTAATTATTGGTTCAGGGCCAGCAGGTTATACCGCTGGACTGTATACTGCAAGAGCAATGTTGAATCCACTGATGTTCGCAGGCTACATGTCGGGTGGTCAGCTGATGCTAACTTCAGACATTGAGAATTTCCCAGGCTACCCTGAGGGTATTGGTGGGCCAGAAATGATGATGCAATTAAGAGAACAAGCCGAGAGGTTCGGTCTAGAGGTTCAAGACAGAAATGTCGAATCTGTCGACCTATCACAGCGTCCATTCAAAGTAATGGTTGAAGGGGAAGAATTCCTTACTCAGGCAATAATAATCTCCACCGGTGCTGAATCAATTTGGCTCAATGCACCTGGTGAAGCTGAGCAAAAGGGTCGAGGAATCTCGACCTGCGCTACTTGTGATGGAGCATTTTTCCGCGATGAGGAGGTCTTGGTAATAGGTGGGGGAGATTCAGCCTGCGAAGAGGCAACATTCCTAACAAGATTCGCATCGAAAGTCACATTAATTCATAGACGTGATGTCTTTAGAGCGAGCACAATTATGTACGAGAGAGCAGCAAATAATGATAAAATTGAGATCAAAACATTCAGACAAGTAAAAGAGTGGCTCTCGGATGAAAATGGTTTGACAGGAGCCATATTAGAAGATCCAAGAGATGGCTCTACCGAGGAGATTGCGGCCTCTGGAGCGTTCATTGCTATCGGCCATAAACCAATAACAGGATTCCTAGATTCCCAATTAGATACTGATGAGAATGGTTACATAATCCACAAACAGCATACGATGACTTCGGTAGAAGGAGTATTTGCTGCAGGTGATGTTGTAGATACACGCTACAAGCAAGCAATTACTGCTGCAGGGATGGGGTGTCAGGCTGCAATGGATGCTGAAAAGTGGCTTGAAGAAAACATTCACTGATTAACCCAGTTAATTCATCAATTAGCATCAATTCCGATTGACATGGTCGACACAAACCGGTATGCCAGACATATATCTCTACCTGATGTTGGCATAGAGGGTCAGAGATTGATTGATGCTGCACGGGTATTGGTGGTTGGGGCTGGTGGACTTGGCAGTCCAGCCTTGATGTATTTGGCTGCGGCCGGTGTTGGACATATTGGAATAATTGATGATGATGTGGTGGATTTATCTAATCTACAAAGACAGATAATTCACCGTGAGAGCGAACTCGATGTACCTAAAGTGGAGTCGGCAAAATCACGAATACTAGACATTAATTCGGCAATTGATGTGAAAATCTGGAATGAGCGCTTGTCACCTGATAATGCTCAGGATATAATCGCTGGTTGGGACTTGGTAATTGACGGGACAGATAATATCCCAACAAGATATCTAGTTGATGACACATGTAGTATTCTTGGAATTCCATGGGTATATGGTTCAATCTATAGATTCGAGGGGCAGGTAAGTTTGTTCAATCATAACAAAGGTCCATGTTATCGTGATTTGTTCCCAGAGCCTCCACCTATTGATATGATTCCATCTTGTCAAGATGGCGGAGTGTTTGGAGTATTGCCTGGAGTCATCGGAGCAATTCAAGCAACAGAAGCAATCAAAGTCATACTGGGCAGAGATACTACCCTGGCTGGTAAGTTATTACTTTATGATGCAGACCAAATGGTATTCAAGAAGCTAAATTTTGCCAAAAATCACGATACTAAGCCAGATCTTGCCGAGGTAAAAAAAATGTTCGAGGATAATGGTTGGTGCAGTAATGAAGGTCAATTAGAAAAACCGTCAGTTAATGGTCAGGCCATGTTCAAGCACTTGTCGGTTGCAGAGTATCAAGCAAAGCAGTCCAGCGGCTGGAAACCATTCTTAATCGATGTTCGTTCAGATAGTGAGTATGCTCAAACTAGAGTTTCCTTCACCGACCTCCAAGTTCCTCATGAGGACATTCTATCGAAGCAAGAGGAAATACCGAGAGATAGGGACATAATCTTGCTTTGTCGAAGTGGAATGCGCTCCCAAATGGCTGCGATGTATTTGTTTAATGCAGGCTTTTCAGGTGAAAACCTGTATAATTTCGACGGCGGAATAATGGCTTGGAGCAAACACATTCCCGAAGACATAGAATAATTTGGATATAGTTTCATTATTCCCTTTTTTTTGGTTTGTTTAAATTAATCCGCTTATTTGTGATAATAGATTTTTACCCATCTTTGGCCAATTTACGGGATGAGGTTCAAATGTTGGAGTTTCTGTTCATTACTCAGGGGGGGACTTTTTGGCCAAAGTGATTGTTGCTGACGAGAACGAGGGTCGCAGGTCTCTACTGGCCAACACTCTTGAGCGAGAGGGCTTTGACATCACCCGTGCAGGTACGCTCAGACAAGCAGAGGGGACTGCTTTAGCAACCATGCCAGAAATCGTATTGATGGATGGTGATTGGCAGAACGGGGACGCAATTGATGCATCACAACGGCTGATGAGTGACCCCGAGTTTGCGTTCAAATGTCGCATAGTTGTCTTGTCTAGGAACTCAGGCCAAGAATATTTGATATCTGCTGCTAAGGCAGGAATTTCAGAGGTAATTGCCAAGCCGATTGATATGAAGGTATTAATCGAGCAATTGAACAAGCACGCAAGGAAACAATTTGTCCCACCACCAGCAGATGTTGAGGGACCAGGTTCAGGTGGTGGTAGTTTTGATGTTGCCATGCTGATGGGTGATTCAACATGGGCTTTGCCGATGTTGAAGGGCTTGGTCGGCCCGGAAAAAATCAATCCAGGTTTTATCGATGAAATATTAGTTCAAATGGATGAAGAGGGAATCGAAGTTCAGCAAATGTTTGACCCTTCGACAATGGCGGCGATGCTTAGAATTGCGCTCAATAATCTGGTTCAGGATGTTGACCCTGAGCAGGCTATTGCCCAGCAAGGCGATGATGAAGAGGTCGAATCTAACCAAGATCATTCATACCAGAAAATTAGCAAAGGGGAAAAACTAGGTTCAGGTAAAGCAGGTTCGACCAAGCTTAAGGGTGGTATGACCACAATGGAAGACATTCTTGAACAACAAGCATCTGCTATCCAAAATGAGGTCGAGTCGGTAATGACCGATGTACTTGATGAAAAACCAGACCTTGTCGCCTTGCGTCCCGATGATGAGTTATTCGGAGTTGACCCAGAGGTGTTAAAATTGACTAGGCTAACTAACGAGTTGGTTTATGATTTAATGTGGAGCTTGGGCCGTCCCGGGACCGTTGACGATGTCACTTTGATTACCCAAATAGAGGATATTACAGCAATGGTTGGCGACGTGCTATCCTCTTTTCCTACCGTCAAAGTGATTGACGGAATGGATGGCGAGGAGGAGTGAATTTGGGTTCGTATCCCAACATAAAACTGAAGCAAGAAAAGGTTAGCCGATTCAGACTATACTTTTCTGTTGCCATGGTTTCACTTTGGATTATTATCGGATATTTTGTTTTTCAAGATGTTGGCGAATTCATTCAGTGGTTCGATAGTCTTGGATCTTGGGCGTCGGTAATTTATTGTTTGATGGTCACAGTAGCTGTTGTTATTTTGGTCCCAACTCCAATTTTGAAGGTTGGTGCTGGTGCCCTATTTCCATATTGGATTGCCGTAGTTGTTAATTTCGTCGCATCCATATTAGGTGGCATAATTGCTTTTCTAATGGGGCGTTGGATGTTCAGGGGATATATTTCCGAAATTGTATCTAAAGATCCTAGACTGATAGACCTCGAGTCAGCGATCACTGAGGAAGCGATGCAGATTTCAGTTCTGGTCAGATTATCACCGGTTATTCCTGATGAGTGGTTGAATTATGTGATGGCGAGTAGCCCAATAACCACCAGGACCTTCTTTATTTCAAATCTTTCAAGTATAGTATATTCACTTGCATATGCCTATTTCGGCTTGGCCGCAGGAGAATTAGTATTCAGTGGAAATGGTATGGATGGATTTACCCAATCCCCAATTGGTAGTGCTCTGCTTATAATCGGGGTAATCGCATCAATTCTTATCACCATATCCATTGCTAGAATTACTAAGAATGCCCTGAATTCAAAGGTTGAATCGATATAATTGATATCGTTCAATTTGTATGTGAGTTTCATGTGGCCACGACATGGCGCAGGGAGACCTACCGGAAATTTTTGGCTCGAGTTGGTCGCCAAGTGCTAAATTAGAATTCACTCAACCGCTGCTCGCTGATGCTGCTAAGCGCGAAGTATTGCTATTTGTTGCGCAACAACATGATGGCCGAATCTCCATTGTTGCAGATGTCTGGGACCATGTTATCGACTCATTTGACAAGCAGTTTGAAGCACCTTCATGGACAAAGTTTTGCCAACACTTCATCACAGCTTTAGAAGGCTCTCTAACTGCTCAAGTGGAAGCAAAGATGGGAAGTGATATCGATACAGAAGTCATTCCGCGCAGGGATCTATCATCGTTCATCGACCGAAGAAATACCCATTTTTTGGTTGACATGCGTTTGATGCTTAGGCGTTTGGCGCACTACATGTCTGTGACTGCCGAGCATCGATTTGAGTGGCAAAGGAATATGACCAGAACTCGAATGATGGATGAGGCTCTAAAAGAAATATTTACTGATGGTATAGATACTCCCGATGGCTCAAAGTTTGGTGGCAAAGGTTTCCGCTCAACTTGGCAGGAGGCTGTTGTGGCAGTGGCAACAGCACTGGAAACCAGACCAGATAGCGATTTAAATGCTAAACCCGCCGATGGCTATGATGGCGACTTAGTTGCCCCGATGATAAGAGATGTTGGCTTATCATTAGCGATGGGAGACACTCCACTGAGCGTGATGGCGGCAAATTTAGGTAAAGTTGGCTCAAACCAAAACGGTGGCTGGGATGACGCAGGGGGACGAGATTTACACATTGGTGCTTGGCATGTCGGAGTATTGCCGCCAACAGCTCCGTTGCCAATCGCTAGTGCGACAATGACTGGATTAGCATTTGCCGCATGGCAGCAAAAAAAGTCTCGATTTCACGTAGCATGCATAGGAGAAGGAGCTTCTTCGTCAGGTGAATTTTGGGAAGCGCTAAATCTCGCAGGAACCAGAGGATTACCAATAACTTACATTTTACAAAATAATCAAATTGCCCTCGATACAGCACCTATCAATCAGTCTGGTGTGGAAATCTGGGCAGACAAAGCCAAGGCAATGGGTTTCCCGAGTTGGACTATAGACGGTTCAGATCCAGCTGCTTGGTATGCTAGCGTCGCTTGTGCCCGGGAATTTGCTCTGGAAGGTGGAGGGCCAACACTGATACACGTTGAAACGATGCGAGGCTGTGGTCACGCCCATCATCATGATGACCTCTACCTTGGGAATGAATCTGGCACGCCACCAGGTTATGTCGATCGAGAATTGTTGGATTATTGGGCTGCAAAGGACCCACTTATCACACACAGAAAACTAATGCTGGATTTAGGTCTTGATGAACAATCAATAATCGAGATGGAATCAGTAGAGCAAGAACTGGTTAATGACGATCGAGCGAAACTGCTGGCAATGGACTGGCCTAAACCCGAAACCGTTACAAAAGGAGTAACCAGTATAAGCGATGCAGATACTCATGAAAATCACCTAACACGCCTTAAAACTAGCAACGCTGAGCACTCACCTTCTCCACTTGAGATTGGAATATCAAGCTTGGAATATGCAGAAAAAGGAGGTTGGACTTATGCTAGAGCAATTCAACAAGCAATGGTTGATATCGCTAATCGCCATGGTGACAATTGTGTGTTCATCGGCGAGGATATGGAAGTAGCGGGTGCATTCGGCATGAATATCGCTCTAAAGAATTCAGGTCACGACGACAAGCTGGTTGATATGCCGCTCTGCGAAGCGGTTATCGTACACACTGGCACTGGTGCGGCATTATCTGGTATGCGTCCTATGGTGGAAATTCAGTTTGGTGGTTTTGCAGCATTAGGGTTTAATGCTCTGGTAAATAATGCCGCCATGCTGAGATGGCGTTGGGGGGCTGACTGCCCTATGACAATTAGGATCCC
>JAYXVG010000050.1:0-8577 GCA_036021875.1 Thermoplasmatota archaeon
GGGCTGTCGGTCATTTACTTGAATTGAAGACCCCCGAGGAATATGACGAGCGACTTAAAGACTGGCGAAAAAGCATCGACCTCCTACCATTTATCCCGGAAAATTTTGAATTAAAACCCAACAGTGGCCGAGGGAGTAATCGTAAGCAACTAACTGCTATCAAAAAGCTCATATCAAACAAAGAATGCTCTGAGATAGTCAATGCTTGTGATGCAGCAAGAGAAGGCGAACTAATTTTTCGCAGAATAGTAGAGTATGCAAAATCAAAGGTTCCGATGAGTCGTATGTGGCTCCAATCAATGACTCCCGATTCGATAGTCAAGGCATTTGACAGCCGAGTGGATTCAACGAGTTATTCCCGACTAAGAGACGCAGCTGTTTGTAGAGCTGAAGCAGATTGGATTATAGGAATGAATGGCTCAAGAATTGCGTCTACCTTCTTGAGAACCGGCCGTAAAGACGGAACATCGATGTCATTGGGCAGAGTTCAAACAGCAACTTTAGCACTAATTGTGGACAAAGAACTGGAGATACTAGGCCACAATGCTGAACCATTTTGGGAACTTGAGGCGGATTTTAAGGCAGGGAGTAGTGCATGGACTGGGCGCTGGGAAAGGCGCAATAATGTTGAAGACAAAGATAACCCGCTAACTAAAGCACATCGGATAACCCAATCTAGCGAAAAGGAAGATTTAGCAAAAATATTGTCCTCAAGTGGAGACTTTTCAACTACTCAAAAACATAGAGATGCTAAAGAAAATCCACCACTTAACTATGATTTAACCTCACTACAACGAGAAGCCAATAGCTTGTGGTCATGGACCTCAAGGAGAACTCTTTCCGTAGCGCAGGAGTTATACGATACACACAAATTAACCACCTATCCAAGAACTGACTCCAGACATCTCCCTGAAGACATGAAAGAAACAATCAACCAGACAATCAAAAAACTGTCTGCGCAGACTGAATTCAAACCACACTGTGACAGACTGGCTAAGAGTGGTTTAACCAATGTAAAACGGAATTTCAATGACTCTAAAGTCTCTGATCATTATGCTATCATTCCTACTGGTAAAATGCCAAACAGTAAGTTAAGCCAGGATGCAGCAAAACTATATGACCTAATTACGAGGCAATTTCTCGCATCATTTCATACGGTTGCTATATGGGATGTTCAAACGAGAATTGCAACAAAAGACAATCAAGATTTTGTAAAAGAAGTCAGATTAATCAAAGAACCGGGTTGGCGTGAGGTAAAGCCCAAGAGTAACAAAATACCTGACGAATGGAACAAGTTACCATCCGACCCCGCACCAACAGAACTTATTGATCATAGATTTAAGGAAGAGCAAACAAAACCTACAAACCGATTGAAAGAGGCAAAATTATTGTCGCTGATGGAGCATGCCGGTAGAAGCATCAATGATGATGAAATGGCAGAGGCAATGAAAGGCAAAGGGTTAGGAACTCCTGCCACAAGAGCTGAAACCATAGAGAAATTAATTGCGAGAAATTTCATACAGCGAGCTAGGTCAGGTAGTTTAAGGGCTACTCCTGGTGGAATTAAGTTAATTGAACTACTCCGTGCCATTCCTGTAGAATGGATTACCTCACCTGAACTAACAGGGGACATGGAGGCTAAATTATCATCTGTTCAGGATGGAAAATTTTCCCGGGAACAATACATGAGCCTCATCTATGATAAAGCGCAGGAAATGGTGGATAAAATCAAGAATCATGATCGAAGTAACCTGTTTAACAATGTTGAAACTATTGGATGTTGTCCTAAGTGTGATGAAAATCTTACAGAAACTGTGTTGTCCTACACCTGCCCGAAAAACAGTGGAAAAGACTCAGGATGTGACTTCATATTTTGGAAAAATACCAGTGGCAGATGGTTCGATAGATACACTGCAAAGCGTCTGTTAGAAAATAGAGAGTTGACAGATCTACACGGATTCTTCAATCGCAATGGAGAGCCATACGTAGCGAGCGTTAAAATGAATAATAGTGGCAATGTTGAGTTTGTCGGAGGCGGAGAATCAACATCATCATCAGAGGACCATGAATTATGTGCATGTCCCTCGTGTGAAAATGGGAAAATAAGAATCAATTCAACTATGTATGCTTGTGATAATCAAGAATGCAAGTTTAGAGGTCTCGCCCAGGAAATGTGTAAACGGAAAATCTCTGAAGATGAAGCAAAATCAATTCTAGTTCAAGGCAAGTCAGAATTACTTGACGACTTCATATCAAAGAAGGGGCGTCCGTTTAGTGCATATTTACGATTAGACGGGAATCGTGTAAAATTTGAATTTCCGCCAAGGAAAGCCGCAGTTGGTGCAAAAGAATTCCCGGTAGTTGCTGGAGTTGTTGCCACCTGCCCTAAAACTAAACAAGAAATTGTCGAAACACCATGCTTCTTCCAGCCGGCTAATGATGGGACTGATTGTAAAATACAAATTGCTCGTGAAATGTCCTCACGCGAAATAACAAGAGATGAAGCAAAACAACTTATTGAATCCGGTCAAATCGGACCATTTGATGATTTTATATCAAAGAAATCTGGAAAACCATTCACTTCGGTACTCTATCTAAAAAAGAATCAATCCGTAGGTTATAAATTTGCTAAAAAGTGAATAATGCTGAACTTTGTTCACGCAAGAATAAAACAGGTCAGATATGTGACCATACCATGGACGAGCAGCAAAGCAATCACGATTGGGATGTCGTGATTGTTGGAGCCGGGCCTGTAGGTGGACATACTGCTAATCTTTTAGTTAAAAAAGGTCACAGGGTACTATTACTGGAAGAGCATAATGAAATCGGTAGACCGTTTCAATGTGCTGGGCTTGTTACCCCCAATGCAATGAAGCAGGTAGGTCTGTATGAGACCATCCTAGAGGAGGTTGATGGAGCACTAATCCACGGACCATCAGGGACCTTAGTGCCAGTTGGAACAGGTGGAACTGTAAGAACATATGTTGTTTGTAGAAAACTCTTCGATGAAGCCGTCGTCAAACAATCGATGGAGTCGGGTGCGACGCTATGGTTGAATGCTAAACCAAAGGATGCTGTCATCAAAGAAGATGGAGTAGAGTTAACGCTGATTAGAGATGGCGAAGAGTTGGAAATTTCAACAAAATTGTTGATTGGCTGTGATGGAGCACATTCATGGACACGTAGACACTTCAAAATGGGTCGACCAAAAGAACTGATGGTCGGCTTTCAAACTGAGGTTGTCGGTTATCAATACAGGAAACGCTGGTTAGAGATGTATTCGGGATCAGAAATAGCTCCAGGCTTTTTTGCATGGGTAATTCCATCTGGTAACGACAGTTGTCGAATTGGATTATGGTCAACTGCTGACCGCCTAGAGGGTAGAAGTATCGAAGAATGCTACAGTAATTTATTGAATCATCCTTTGTGGGAGGAAAGATTCTCTGGAATCAGAGAAACTGCTCGATACTGTGGCCCTGTGCCAAGTGGAATGGTAAAAAAGGCCTACAAAGATCGAGTTATCCTTATTGGGGATGCTGCTGGCATGGCCAAACCAACCACTGGTGGAGGGATAGGGCCAGGGTTTGAACAAATAAACGGAATAGTTGATCAATTATCAATAGCAATCAATGAAAATAGACTAAATGAAAATAGCCTAAAACTAATCGCAAGGCCACATTTTGAAAAGATGCGAAAAGAGCAAAGTAGAGCAAGGGCGCTAAGAAACCTACTTGTCAGTGATTGTGAAGATGATGAACTAGACCGGCATTTTGAACAATTTGCAAAACCTGAGGTTGTGGAATTAATCAACGCCATCGGTGACATAGAAAAACCAGTTCCACTCGGCATGGCCCTGTTAAAGAAAGTTCCAGCGTTTCGAAAATTAGCCTTAAAAGCAGGTATGAAAATGATTTTCAGTTGAGGTGAAGCCAATGGGTAAACTAATTCTGGAAGAACGGATTAAATATCCACCATTTGAAAGTTACCGATTTAAACCAGAACTACTACCTATAGCAGTTAGTAGAACCAACATTTCTGAGGAAGTAACAAAACTAGAGGCCTATGAAAAAATTAGAACTATGCCACCACCATTCCGAATTGGCCATAAATCCTCGTGGTTAGTAGAGCGAAGATACAAATTCGACAATTCAACTTTAAAATTAGATGAAGAACATGCACAAGGGATGCTAGAGGCTGCTCCTAAAGACTCGATTATCCATAAACAACGAACTGGATGGTATTTGACGCCGAATATTGTCCATAAACATGCACGAAAAATTATGAATTTCTCAGTATCCATTCTGCTACTTGCTCTAACATACCTGTTCGTTGAGCCACTCCTTAGTACCTGGGGGGTTCCAAGTATTGGAACTGGGAGAGTACGCTTTGGCCTGCTTGATTATCCGGTTCTAGCAGTAGTAGTGGTACCCATCTTGTTTATCCCAATACTAATGCGGGTCACAGCAAATTTTACTGATTTGATCAAGCAGAGGAAATTTTTACGCTCCCAACCTCATGAACCAACAATCATTTTCCATAGTGATACAACTTCTGGCGAGAATATTGAAGTTAGCATAGATTTTCCTGAGGCAAAAGATAGTTGGGAGAGTATGTCGGTACTCTGGCGTGTCGGAGTATTACCACCAAGCAGAGACGCTTTAGTAGACGCACTAGGGAGGGACCGTAATGGTCAACCTGCACCTGGTTTGACTACTGAGTTACCGCACCATTGGTCTGTCGATTTAGATGATGGGACTGGTGGTGGAGAGGATTCACCTATGCAGACCACTGAAATAAAGGGTGGATTGTTTCTTAGACCCATGAGAATAATGCAACAATCAAAGATTGTCGAGGTAAAAGATGGTATTACTACTATACCACCGCCAAGCGGTGATTGGCCAGGAACAATTTTTTCCCCCCTGATAAGAATTCACTGGGAGATGGTAATAGTCATCAATCGAGGCAATAATCCAGAGTTATTGTGGGTTCAGCCACTCAAGGTCAAGCATCCAGCACTATACTGTGTCACCGATGCAGTAGTAAATTCTGGAAGGACCGAAACAAACCACCCATTATCGCTGAGTTGATTTCAATATTGTATTGGTATTGGTGCAGGCAACTTTTCAGATAGGTTTTCGGCAATTTCCGTTGTTAAGTGGTGGTAATCACTGTCTCTCTTTACTGGAATAAAACCAGCCCTGATTATTGTGTTTTGTAACTCTATTTCTGAAGCCGACATTTTGGTCGTTCCAGAAGCTGAAACAACATTTTCTTCCATCATGGTTGAACCTGCATCATTAGCGCCAGATAACAATGCAATTTGCGCTATACCTAATCCCATAGTCGGCCATGAAGCTTGGATACTCGATATATTATCGAAGAATAAACGAGATATTGCTAAATGACGAATATATTCTGTTGGACCGGCCCCGAGAACATGCTTATTTTGCCCTCTATTTCTTTTACCAAAGGTGTTCGATTCTAGCTGGACTGGCCAAGCAATAAATGACGTGAAACCTTTACCGTAGTGTTCGATAGCATAGTCTTGGTGATCTCTAATCCGAGACATATGTTCAATTCGTTGCCGAAGCGTTTCCCCAAAACCAAACACATTAGTCGCACTAGTTGTTAGTCCCAAAGATTGTGCTTCTTGCATAACCCTAAGCCAATTATCTGGACTCCCTTTCTTGGGTGATATGTCTTTTCTGACATCATCAACTAGCAGCTCAGCTCCACCTCCAGGAAGTCCGTGTAAACCTGCCTTTTGTAACTCTCTAAGAACTTCCAATGTAGTCATTCCTGATACTTCGGCAATACCCTCAATCTCAATTGGACTAAAACAATCTAAGTGGATACCTGGATGATTTTTTACTAAGTAGGAAATTAAATCAACATACCAACTAAATTCAAGGTCTGGATTAACCCCTCCCTGCATAAGTATCCTTGAACCACCTATCTCCTCAAGTTCAGATACCCTTGCAGAGATTTCATCGAAGGTTTGGGTATAAGTTTCATCATGACCTGGTGGCCGATAAAAAGAGCAAAACTGGCAATTAATAGTACAAACATTCGTATAATTGACATTACGATCTACTAGATAAGTTACCTTTCCACCTGGGTGTAGTAATCTGCGACGCTTATCTGCGGCCATGGTCAATTCATGTATCGGGGCATTGGCATACAATTCTGTTGCATCCTCAATCGAAAGTCTATGTTCTATTGCGCTTTCAACACTCCATTCTTGCTGACGCTGGAGTATTGCTTGCCAAGACATTTAACCACCTAGATGCCCTTACCAACAATCGCCTCTATTTCATCAATTGTTTTTGGACATTTATCTGTAAGTACGACAGGTCCATTGTCAGTGATAAGAACATCGTCCTCGATTCTAATTCCAATGTTTGCATACCTTTCAGGACAATCTACATCTGGTCTCCAAGCACCAAAATACAACCCTGGCTCAATTGTCAAGCACATACCACTTTCCAGCAAACGAGGCTGACCATTTGGAAGATATACTCCGACATCATGAACATCTAATCCAATCCAGTGACTTGTGTTGTGCATATACCAATTTTTGAGTTCACCTGTCTCCATGTCAAGAGCGTCATCTAAACTCTGACCAATTACACCTAACTTGATTAATCCCTCTGCAAGTACTTTTCTTGCCGCTTCGTGTGGAGCGTTGTATGGTTTACCAACCACACACTCACTTATTGCAGCATATTGAGAATCTAGAACTAATTGGTAAATCTCTTTTTGAGCATCAGTAAATTTCCCATTATTAGGCCATGACCTCGTGATATCAGCTGCATAGCCTCTAAACTCTGCACCTGCGTCAATCAAAACAACGTCGCCATCCTGACAATTGTCCTCGTTCTGTTTGTAGTGAAGTATAGTGGCGTTTTCGCCACTACCGACGATCGATGGGTAAGACCACCCAGATGTGCCCGCATATCTGAAAAATCCCTCAATAATTGACTGCAGTTGATTTTCTGTCGCACCCTTGCCACCGTGTCTCATTGCAGTTATATGTGCTAAACTAGAAACATCAGAGGCAAATTTCATCTGAGATATTTCGGATTCGGATTTAATTAACCTCATCTCAGCGATTCGATTACTTGGGTCCTCAACTGAGATTGGTCCAGAACCCAATCTTTGCCTTGCTCTATCCCGTTTTTTAATTGCTTCAACAACCAAACTGTCAACTTCGGAATTTACACCCATCCTATGCATAATACGAGACGAACTAGCCATCATTTTCGAAAGTATAACCTCAATATCCTCTACTGAGTGTGCATTATCAATAGGCCAATTTGCAATTGCTCCTTCGACACCGGGTCGTCTTCCTTCCCAGATTTCCTTGAGAGTATCTTTGGGTTGGACAAACAAGTGTGACTCCCAATTATCACCATTATGTTTTGCACAGAAAACTGCGTCAGGTTCCATCCATCCGGTCAAATATAGCAAGTTACTCTGAGTTCTATATGGGTGGTGAACGTCGTTTGAGTGTATAGTAACTGGAGAGGAACAAAGAATTAGCAAATCCGACTCCCTGAGATTATCGTACAATCGAGTTTGCCTTTGCTCATACTCTTGATTAGAGATTGGTCTGGGCATCTTACCCAATTGAGTGAATATCTCCGCAAACATGCTTATCCCAGTTGACCAATATTATTCAAACCTTGGTTGGTTTATTTGTCCCACTTCGGTAGATTGAATCTTGGTTCATTGACTCGAGACCTCTTTAGTAGGAAGACTGATAGTAACAACACTATGATTATTGTAAATACTCCAATAAATATATTTTCTTTGCTGTTTGTATTTTCACTATTTGTCAATTCTATTTGAAACGAATATTCTGAGGTTGCTCCGTCTGAATCACTTACTTGTAGAATCAATATGGACCTACCAAGTTTATCATAATCTAAGTGCGTGATATTTGGTCCGTTATGAATTATCTCGCCGTCATGTATCCAATTAAATTTCAATCCATTGAGGTCATTAACCGTGTCTGATGATAATGATGCGTCAATGAACCAGGTGTCTGAAGAATCGTAAATTAATTCAGTATTAACCTGGTTTGTGCTTACAGATGCATGGAAGTTTATTTGAGGTGGAATATTTGCTACAGCGATAATAACTGACTCTTTAGTGAAATAACCTGCAGAGTCTATTGCTAAAACAGATATATTCCAATCACCAGACTGGTTGAATTCAATCCCAACACTTGTGTCAGTCACCATCTCAGATTGCAAAATACCTCTTGTCAACCCACTTGGTTCAGTAATTGTCCAAGTTATAGCAATTAATGAATTGTCATAGCCATCATCAACGTTAGCGGAGTATAATTCATAACTCATTTCTACCGAGGATTCTGCACCCAATATACTCACCTCTGGAGGACTGGTATCAAATGTTAGAACCATTTCTACATGATTTGATAATCGTAAAAATGAATTAAAAGCGGAATATTCTGCTTGGACTGATAAATTTACAGCATGGAAAGCTGCTAACCCTGAGTTAGCGAAAGATTTAGAAATTGCATCTACTAAAACTACCCCATCTATAGCAGAT
>JAYXVG010000051.1:0-8504 GCA_036021875.1 Thermoplasmatota archaeon
TTACCTTGAATTATTTTTGGAATTGCAGATTGTTGAATTGGAGTTGGCTGCCAGTGTTTTGCAGCGAGAGAGTTTTGTAAGTTTTCATGCAACAGAGAAAATACGCTAGACATACTCTCCCCACCCCCTCACTGTAGGGTTATTGCAATCACATTTGATTATTTGTAGTTCATTTAGGAATCAAAACATCAAAGAACTCAGACCTAATACCATCGAACAAGCAATGGTGGTTTTATGGGTTTAATTGGTGATTTATGGGCCAAACAACATGGCAGACAGTTGATGTTAAGCGCAACAGCATTTGGGGCTTCAGCGATTTTATTTATGATCAGTGTGTATCAGTTGATGTTCCTGCAGAGCGACGAAAATTGGGGTGATTTCACTGGTGCTGCAATTGGAATGATCGTAGTTTCAAGCCTAATCTTAATTGTCGCCACGCCAGAATTTCTCAACCTTCGTGGATATGTCAATGTATTAGCTGAACTAAAGGAAATTGAAGCCACATCAGAACTTAAAAGACGTAAATCTGAAGGTGATGAAGCAGCAAAGATTCTCGGTGCTGGACACGCAGCAGCATGGGATGATTTCTTGGTTGAAAAAGGCCTTAAGAAGCGGAAATGAGGGTAAAAATTGACCAAAAACCCATTGAATAATCTATTGCGAGAAATGGCTCTCGCTGTAGCAATGATTGCATTCTTAGTTCTTGGGCTATGGGCCCACACCGGCACTATGCCACCGTTGGTTGTTGTTGAATCCTCTTCTATGATTCATGAAGAAAATGGTGAAGTTGGTAGTATAGATGCTGGAGATTTAATTCTGGTTATGAACACACCATATGACAATATAGTCACTTTTGCAGAAGCTAGTGACACGCAGAGCAAGTACTTTGGCTACGAGAACCATGGAATGGCTGGCGATGTAATAATTTATCAGAAAAATGGTGATGAGGGCACGCCGATTATCCATCGGGCGATACTCCGTGTTGAACCAAGCCAAACTCTGTCACCTAATCGCTCAGTGTCTGATACTGCAACAGAATCTGAACATTGTCCAGAGGGCGGTACATGGGATAGTGCGGTTGTAGATGCTGATGGAGAATTGGGAACTTGCGTGTTAACATGGTCCGTACCGGGTACTAATGTGACCGACTCAGAAACGATTACAATCCGCTTCGATGGTTACAGCGCAGGATATTATGACTGCAAGAGATTCGCTCACGCAAACGTTGAGCCTTATCTAGTGGTCTGGAATTGGCAACCTAAACATGCTGGAATTGTGACGTTAGGTGATAATAACAAGTGCTCAGTCGATCAAGGTGGTTTAGTCGTTAATGGTTCATCTGGTGTTCACAGTACGTCCGGAGTTGCTGGGCCAGTGCGTGAAGCCTGGCTTGTAGGTGTTGCTGGAGGAGAAATTCCTTGGTTGGGAACGGTAAAACTAATGTTGAGCGGCCCAAGTTCTCCCGGTACTCAGTTTGTTCCAGGCTCATCATTTCTATTTCTAGCAATGGTGATAGGTGGGATAATTTTTGCTCCGGTTGGATTAGAGGCACTTGTGAAAAAAATAATGCAGGATTCTCCCGAAATGATTCAAGCACGGTTAGAAACTGATTACTCATCAGAAGAATAGTCAGAACGATTTGCTAATGCTTCATCCATGCTTATTTCGCCTTGTGCAACTAAAATCGCCGCTGCCCGAGAGATAGTGAATTCTCCTTTCGAATGTTTCCTACTTTCAGTTTGAATGTATTTTATTTCCCCTTGCGTTGGCTTTATCTCTCTTTGCTGCCATATCCTCACGCCCGGTTGAGCTGCAATCCTCAAGGCAGAGGTTGAGTGATTATTACGAATAAGGCCAGATGATGTCTTCTTTTCGTCAACCTGCTCGATAACCCAATTTTTCGATAGGCAGTCATTGATTATTCTGTCTCTTATTAGCGGCGCACCATCACCAACTCTCAAAAGGATTTTTTCAAAATCACTAATCTTCGTAAGTTTGACCAGGTTTGGCAATAAATCACTAATCGATGTTAGTTGAATGATTCCGCAAAATGCGCCATCGACCAACCATGCAATCCCCGGATAGGGCCCAGGGTCGATTCCAATTGTTAGTGAAATCGATGCATTATTGCCCTTAATTTGATGCAATGCTGAAAGCAAGGCTTGGTCAATTGTTTCAACTTCAACAGGAATTGGTGTGCCAATTGAGGGGAAATCAATTATTTCAGAAGGAGCGGAAAACCAGACTATACTATCATCAGGGACCGGCGAGTTGATATCTAATATTTCGAAATTTAGCGATTTTGCACGTAGTTTATCGATTAACTTGTAAGACAAACGAAAGTTATCGGTCCTAATTGCTAACCGCGTCATAATTACCCCAGCATACCATCAATGTCAAACCTACCGAATTTGAAATTATAGTTGTAACAGGCAGTTTGTCACCTTATTTTACCGAAGTAATCAAAAACGCTCGACATTGATTGTATTGTGTGAGCAGCAAATACGAAAGAGAACTTAGACAGGTTCTCGCTGGCCTAGACAAAGGCGTAAATGCTGTGATAAAATCTTGCAGTGAGTTACAGAAAGCACGAATGAAACTTATAGAAAAGAGACCATTCTTAGTGGTTAGAGCTGCTGGTTCTGGTATTGAAGGATCCGGCGACTTACTCGCCCTTAGAGGCGATATCTGTTTCCCAATCGAAGTAAAATCATCAAAAGAATCGAAACTTTATCTTTCTGGCAGAACTGTTGAGCAGTATAATTCATTGGTTTATGAAGGTAATCGATCTTGTTTGATGCCTCTATACGCATATAGATTGAAAGGTGTGCGAGGCGACTCATGGCGAATTTTTAGAGTCAAGACAGAGACTTTGCATGGCAAGCTAAGAAAACTTGCACCATCAATACCAGATTTGCCCCTGACCCGCAATGGTAAACCTTACCTTAACTGGAATGAAGGAATGGAGTTGAACGAGTTCGTTGCGCTTATTTGTTCTCAAAATGAATTGGGCAAAACCAACATGAGTTACCTACAAACTCGAACTAGTAATACCTCCACCGATATTGATTTTGACAGTGAAAAAGAATTGAAACCGCCTGAGAGAACTAGGGATATCTTAGCGGAATTACTGAAACGCAGAGCTTAGCGACTAAAAATAGGGAATAATTAGAATAAATAATATCATTCCGAGTAGGGCTAGAGAAGATATGTTTGAGGCTTTACTCGATATATGCTCAATCCACATAGGATTAATATCCCAGAATTTCAGTTTACGTCCCACCCGTTTTATTCCATTCAGGATACTTCTAAGCATATCCCTAAACATATGACCACCGTCAAATGGGACCATCGGGATTAGATTAGTGAAGCCTAACAGTATATTCACCCATAAAAGCCAGAAAAATAGATTGACAAGGAATAACAAACCATTTGTTCCTAAAGTTTGAGCGAAGGAATTGTCATCCGCCTGCAACAATGATTCCTCGAATGGATGCATTGCCACACCTTGCAATTCGAATGGTATAATTAGCACACTCAGTGTGTGGAAAGGAACCATTAGTGATTTTTGCAAAAGGTTTCCATCCCATCTGGGGGACAACGGACCGGCAAGGCGATCAATACCTGCGGTACCTCCAGAGAGACCTTCTACACCGAGGAATGGGTCGCCCCTTTCAACACCAAGTGTGGCTAAATCTGATTCTGACCAACCGAGATTAACGTAATAATCATACTTATCAGACAAGGTTGCATTAAGAATTTCGACTTGCCCGTCACTATGTAAAACAGTTACTGCAATAGTGTCATTTGCTGAATATCCTTCCATTACATCATAAAAATCATCAACATTACTTACCTTTGACTGGTCGATAAACTGGATGGTGTCCCATGGCTGTAATCCAGCAATATCCGCGCCCTCATCTTGCACTATGCCTCTCACATGGACACCAGATTCGCTGGCTACAAACTGTCCAGCAAGACCCCCCAGGAAGATTAAGCAGACCACAGCGGCAAAGATGTTGGTCGCCGGTCCGGCTGCAAACATGCGCATTCTTTCTTTACTCGGTGCACTGGTTAATTCTTCATATTGAGGTTCAGCAAATGCTCCTAACGGTAATGGTCCTAATTGTAAAAGTCCAAACGACCTGATTCTCATACCATGTGCGCGAGCTTGCAGGCCATGACCAAACTCGTGAATCACCAGCGCAACGATGAATGCTAGAGCACCCCATCCTAGTGGTATTACAGGGTTTAGACCTGGAATTGCGACTAATTCGCTTGCGCTTGGAGGTGGAGTTTGTGGTGGTGTGATTAACGCTGTAATGAAGGCAATTATCATCAACAGTCCAACTAGCAGCATAGAGATCACACAAACCCATAATGATACCTCTCCGTAGAATCGCCAAAATCCACGAGGTTTTACTGTCTTGTCAAGAAGCTTTAGCCCGCGCTTACTGCGAACCATCAGTATTACACCGAAGACTCTTGATGCGTTCCATCGATCAAGTGTCCCGTTTTTTTCCCAAACTCTCAGTACTAAATACCATGATAAAATCAGCAGCAAGATGAATGACCAGTCAAAGTTAACTGTCCCCCAACTAGCAGCCATGGCTTGGCCAAATTGTCCCTCGATTTGAATATTAACAAAACATGAACAAAGTTGAATAATATCACCTCAGAGGCAATAATATGCAACCAATAAGAGATGACATCGCAGAATGGTGTGATGAAACATGGGGGCAAAATCCGCTAGAAATTCTTGAATGGTTTGAGGATGACGAAACCGTTCAGGTATTCATAAAATTACCACGTAGTGTTCTAGTTGCGGATTTTACATTCAAAGAGAATGCAATCAATATGGACAGAGATAGAGTCGATATTAAACATCATTTACACATTCCATTAGATATTTGGAATCCCGGCTCAATACAAGCTACAAGAATCAACGATGGCAGGGTTAGGTTCAGGCACAGAAATTCGGATATTATTCTGGCGGCCAAGATGCGAGCGCCAGAGTGGGGTAAAACTGTGCTTGAGGATTGGTTAATGTCACTGCGCGGCGAGCAATTAAGACCTAGGGATAGAAATCAAAGACTTGCAGCAATTAAGCGAACCAGAGAAATTGTTGGCAGAAACATCCACTCTGCATCTCTTGCAGCCGTCCGAGATGATTTAATGCTGATAAGTCAAAGGATTAACTCTGCAGAAACTGGCCTTAATCCGTATGAGGCAAACCCTAGAGAAGCTGAATGATTAGTTAAGACGAACCTTATACCGCTCTCTGCCGTTTACATACAGGGTTATTTTACCAGCCGATGATACACAAATCGCTGCGCACTCCGCAAGTTGTGATATTGCTCTGGCTGCTAGATGTCTTCCCCCTTCACCGTACTTTGGCTGAGTTCCGGCAGGAACCTGAATATATCTGCCTGCATCACTAGCAATACCATCTTTGTTAAAGAAAATAGCACCATCTAGCCATGCAAATTCTGCTAATGTCTCATGATTTTCATCCATCAGGATGCTTTTCTTATCAGCATCATGACCTTTGAAAGGGTTTAGAACCAAGGCGGTTGAGTATTTTCGTAACTTCGGTAGAGATCCTATAGCGAATAATGCTCCGACAGAATGGCCTTCTCTTCCTCTCGACCCAATATGCCTAGCTAATTGCATAGCCTTGGTTAAGACCTCCAAGTCAACATTAATTTCAGAGGCCAGAGAGGCAAACCGATTTGCACTCAACATGGTAGTATCAACTGAAAATATTCCATCTATTGGCTCGGCGAGTACGACCAAAATTTTCTCGCCTCGGGAGATGCGGCCCTCCCCAATTGCTTGGAGTATCATATCAT
The DNA here is from genome assembly GCA_036021875.1 of Thermoplasmatota archaeon. Classification (GTDB taxonomy): domain Archaea; phylum Thermoplasmatota; class Poseidoniia; order Poseidoniales; family Poseidoniaceae; genus MGIIa-L1. Next base: position 5,853 of record JAYXVG010000051.1, read on the forward strand.
GTAATTGGGAAAGAACTTGCAGCCCCATGGATGATAGTGATTCATCCATCATTTGGACAATTATATCATCATCAATAAATGACTCAATAACCCTCGATTTACTTGTTAAAATCGTAGTATTTACGTTATTGGGTATCGCCGAATGTATTTGTCTTATCTTCTTAGCACTGTTTGAAATCATTATTACAGAGTCAAAACTCTTCCTATCGGTTGGAAAAGCATCGCTGACCGACTGAACTAGGTCAACCAAAGAACCACCTACATGCTGGTTGTATCAACACCAGGCAACTGATCTTCTGATTCTCGGTAAACAGTGCGCATATTATTGATGAAGTTTCTTTCTTTAATTACCAACACAAATTCCCTGAAGCCTGGGTCTTCCTCACCGTCTAGATGATTAAGTAAAACTTCTAATGTAATTCTCGCACCTTCTCGATGGGGGTAACCAAAGATCCCCATAGATATTGGTGGTGAAACAATCCTTTTGACATCCTTCATTTCTTTGAATCTATCAAACAAATTGTGATATGTCTCCGGCAAAAGTTGCCTTCTAGACTCATCCTGACTAGGTCGTCGGCAATCTGGACCTACTGCGTGAATGATATACTTGTAATTAGCTGCAAGGGCGAATGGTTCAGTCACAACATTATGGGTTACCGCACATGGCGGTGCGTTTATCTTCCTTTTCTCTAGGCATATATTACGAGTTACTTGGGTCAGCTCTTGTCCTGCCTTAGCGTGTATCATTGAGTCTAATCCTTCTCTACCAGAAAGTCGATTATTGGCCGGTGTGATCAATGCATCGCCGCTGTGGTCCCATACTTCTCCACCGACCACGGTCAGCACTCCCCATTTACAGGTCCTGGCCATGTACAATTCCGGCATAGTACAGGCATGGAGGGGTGTCTTACTTATTTGGTTCGCAAAAAAGTGTGAAAAATCTACCTTTTATATCGATTTATCATTATCCGGATGTTTCTCTAGAATAATTCATTATGTACCTAGTCATAGGGTTAACGATAGCATGGCTGTTGGATATGTGTTGGTGAATGTCACTCCCGGTATGGAAATTGAAGCATATAACACCATCAAAAGTCTGGAAAACGTAGACGATATCACCGTTTTGTTCGGCGACTACGACTTGATTGTAAAATTGGTTGCTGAAAACTTGGCGTCAATTGCAAAAACTGTAGTCGAAACAATTAGACCTGTAGAGGGTGTAATAAATACAAAGACTCTTGCTGGTGCAGATGTAGTTTGATATGGCTTTCCATACGCTGTTTAGTTAGATTTTCATGGTTCGAAAGGGGTGCTGCGCCCCATATGTAGAGCAGTATAGCGGTTTTTCGGCATAAATACTATATACCTAACCAATTTACTTTAACCCGGAGGTTATCCAAAATGTCTGATAAAAAATATTTCGTCCTAATGCAGGGCGGTAAAGATACAAGCCAAGTTTTTGCGAGCAAACAACCACGTGGTGCAGCCCTAAAAGCAGCAACCCGTGGACACACCGATATCCGCCTGAGAGAGCGTGGAACCAAGAGAGTCCACTGCTTCACAGGCAGCATATCAATGGTTGACAAGCCTGCAAACGGCCCAGCTTGGCTTCCTGACAAGATCAAGAAGGCAAACGTCAAGAAAACCGGAATTGAGCACCTCTGAGCTGCTTTTTCGAGTCAATTGACACCTTATGAACTGATATATTCCGAGGAATATAACTGCCCCTTCGAAGGTTTCGGCCTTCGAGGGGGCTTTTTTTTATTCATGATAAATTGAATTCTCAATTATCAAGATGCAAACTATTCAATTGATTGATACTTGGCCCGAGATGGTAGCCAATCACCAACCCAAAGAGCAATTAAAATCATAACTAGTTGAGCAATCAACCTCAAGATATGCCAAAAATTTGCAAATGTCTGATTATCCAATGGAATATCGTTGACCCACATATTGAGATTAGCCCAGTAAACCGCCACTAAAAATGCAACCAACAAAATGCAAGCATACTTACGAGTCTGGGGGATAATTATGCCGATTCCCAAAACAATCTCCAGCACACCTGTCAACAAAACCCACAAGGTTGGATCTCCCAATGCATCAGGGACAATGGGCTCAAACCATTGGGTATCGGTAAAATGTGCGATACCTACGTTGATGAGAAAAACAGCGAATATAGTAGAGATAGTATGTTTCGCCAACATGGCTAAGGTCATGATTATCTCCTTCAATATCGAACTTTTTGGCGCGTTAGTGTGCGCCAAATCCTTTGCAGTGGGTCGTAGTATCTATCCACTACACGCTCCTTGAGTTGAATTATTGCATCGTCGGTGATCTGAATTCCTGCAGGACATACTTCAGTACAGCAACGAGTTATGTTACAATATTCAACTCCAAACTCTTTCTTTATTTCCGGGATTCGATCTTCCAAATCTAATGGGTGCATTTCATATTGAGCCAATCTCACAAGATTTCTCGGTCCAGCAAAATCATCGAATAATTCGTGATCTCTCAATACGTGGCATGTGTTTACGCACAGGAAACACTCAATACATTCCCTGAAGTGCTGAACACGATCTGCTTCCATCTGGTTAAATTCCCAATTCATTTCTGCAGGGCCGTTAATCGGTTTTATTCTCTGGGCAACATCAT
>JAYXVG010000052.1:0-8434 GCA_036021875.1 Thermoplasmatota archaeon
AGTGACCGTCGATCTTGACTCGCATAGACACACAGGTTCCGATAACCTCGCGTGTTTGTGCCTTCAAGTCCGCACCGGTCAGGTGACCTTCGCCATGCTTCTTCTTGGCAACCTCAATTGCCTTTTCTAAAGGTAGGTCTTCAGTCGCGGTTTCCATACTACCGTTACACTTCTTGACTCCTAGAGCATCTCTGATGAGATGTGATGTCCAAGGTTTTGGCATTATTTCAACTCCATGCTCACATACGTGGGCATCTTGCCGACTAAACTCCCCTATTTAACCGCGCCGCGTCATCTAAAGAGTGTTAGCCTTCCGCTATCAATGATGGCTTAGGCTTTAATACTCAATTTGTCGTTGATTTGCTTGACCTGTCACTATCTAACGCGCCGGTAATCAAACCCAACCGGAGTTAAGCAAGCCAGTTAGTGCAAGAATTCCCCACAGCAAAAGGGGTGGAGCATTGTCCTTCCAATTCATTGTAATAGCTTCTTTGCCCATGGTATACTCTAGTCCTTGAGAGATACACACTACAAACCAAACCCAAACTGGTCCAGCCAAAACAAGAGATAGACGTGCCTGTTCTTCACCATCCATACAAATAGCAGCATAAACTAGGGTAACCGATGTTAAAAGCATCCAACCAGCAACCATTTTTGCTGTATCATTAGCCCAATTTGTTGCTAGTATAACTCCGGGTAAAGTATGCCCAAGTGCGACCAAAATCAGCCAAATTTGAGGATCCGTTAGTGTATCCATCATTGTTAATCACCTGATTCTTCTGCAGCTCCCTTGTGCATAAAACCAGACGCGCATGTTAGTACCGTTGCCAACATCATCAGACCAGCCAATGCAGCACTAACTCCTGTTGGTGTGCCTCCGTAGCCATTATCACTTGTCAAAATCAGCATTCCACCCAACATGTTTACCAAAACTATTGGGGCAAACATTGCAATTTTTGCAAGCTCTTTGCCAGTTACAATCATGGCAGTAATGATTGCCATAACCCCTAGTGGCATCAGATGTAATGCCCACATTTCCTCATACGCCTCATCGTGGGCAAGGACGTTCCCCTCGCCCCAACCAATTTCTGCCCATTCATCTCCGTGGGTCATTCCCCAAAGCGACATTATTATGACAATAGTCCCCAGTGTAATCAGCATATTCTTAGGCGTTAAGATTTCTTTTATCTCCATAGACATAGTATAGAAGATTGGGGATATAATGTTTGCATCAGTAGATTCCCTACTTGGAGGGATTTCGCTACTCGGAGTAATTATTCGACTCTTTCAATGACTCTTACGTGGTCACCACGCATGTTGACTGTCATTGGAATTGGTTGGTCGTATAGTTCCATTGCGACCTCTTCCTTTGAATCTGAAACACTCAAGATACGAGCTTTCTCACCCTTGAAGGCTCCTGTAATAATCTCAACAATACAACCTACTTCGATGCCGGAGGTAACAGCCTTTGGCTCTAGATATGGTAGAATGTCGGCAAGTGGTGCTTCACCGGGCAATACGGTTTTGGCATTCTTTAACGGGGTTTGATTGATTCCTCTTCTTGAGGTTGGATCTCGGCCACCAGAGCGTCCGATCAGCTTCTCAACATGATATATTGCGCTTGACTCAACAAAGACATAGCCTCGCATTCCAGTTGGATGGAGAATAGACATTATGTCGCCTTGCAATGCGGTTAATGAACCACTACCATGGAGTCTTGCATGCATTTCATCGGCGACTCGCTGTTCTGAGCCAATTGCGGTTTTTACGATGTAAAGGAAGGAGCCTACTGAGCCATACATCTCTCTAAACAATGAGTGTGCATTATCCATATCGATATTGGAGAAGATACAGTTGTATTCCTGAATTTTACCTGGGTCGACCCATTCGTGTTCGCTATACCTACCAGTCGGGGTTACTTCATCGCTAGATGCGACGACTAAAATAGGCATAACATCGACTAACGAACGTCCCATATCGATACCTCGCTCAGGACCTGTTGAATGGTAATGTAGATTTTCGATAGGAATGCTGGTTGCTTCAGAGACCCTAGCAAGTACCTCTTCTTGGGTGTCAGCGATGCCCCAGACGCCATCCCATAATGCTGGGAAATCTCCGTCGGATTTGTTTCTGCGCAGTAGTAACAACTTTTCTTCGAATCTCACAAATGCAACAAATGCTTCAACCATGTTATTCACCTATCAATTTAATTGCCAATGCCAATTACATCATGAATTAGCCAAGGGAAGAAATTGTCCATCAGAACCAGTAGGCCAAAACCAATTGCGCCTAGAACAAATAGTCCTATTCCACAAACTATGCTAGTTTGTTTGAATTCTTGTGGAGATGGTTTACGCGCCATGCGGATAATTCTCGCCCATGAACCGCGTGAAATTCTTCTAAACTGGGCTTCAATCCAGTCTTGACGGTCCTGAACTCTGTCTTCAAAGGAACGCTTTTTCTCAGTTTCATTGGACATGGTATGACCTCTGGCTTGTCATCCCAAATGCCTCCCAAATATAACCGCGTCGGATAACCAAGTTACCCTAATTTTCTGTAATTATTACCAATAGGCCACTACTAAAATTGATGAGGTAGAGGCGCGGAAGACCCAATGATGGCGGAGCCGGACCCATATCGAGTGCTTGGTGTAAGTAAGGACGCCAGTGATGGCGAAATAAAGCGCGCATTCCGCAAAAAAGCCCGCCAGTTCCATCCCGATCGTAACCCTGGAGATGCTGGCGCTGAAGCAAAATTCAAGCAGGTTCAAGCCGCTCATGAAAAGATTGGCAGCGCCGAATCGCGACGAGAATTTGACCAACAGCAACAGATGGCTAACATGTTTGGTGGTGGCATGAGAGGGGGCGGATTTGGTAATATGGGTGGTGGTTTCGAGGATGTTCTAGGACAGATGTTCTCTGGCGGCATGAGGGGAAGCATGGGTGGTAATCCGTTCACTGGTAATCGAACCGGGGCGTCATCACAGCGCAGTGTTAGGCCAAAAGGTAGTGACATCAAAGTGAGTATTGACTTGACCGTTGCTGAATCAGAGCAAGGTGGCACATTTTCCTTTACCTTCAAGAGATTGAAACCAAATTCTATCGGGACAATGGAAGCTAAAAGTGTCACTATGAAAACAAATTTGTCACCTGGCGTCAAACATGGAACTGTCAAGCGAATGAAGGGTCAAGGTCATGACCACCCCGAAGGCGACCCTGGAGATGTCCTACTGACCGTTAGGATTGACGCAGGAGAAGGACGTTATTGGGATGGCGACACGCTAGTACAAGAAGTTCAGACTGAATTTTCAACACTAATGCTAGGTGGGAAAGTGAAGGTGAAACTGCCATCAGGAAAAGAAGGTCTGCTCACTGTTGCACCCAATACCCAGGTTGGCGACAGAAGGCGGATGAGCGGAGCTGGAATTCAAGGCGGCGACCTAGATCTAGAATTCGTTATGCAAGAGGTTGACGGACTAAATGATGAACAGAGAAAAGCGCTGGAACAGTTGCGAAAGACCGGATTGTGATACTGCATGGGTAAAAAGCACAATCGCAATAGAAGACAACAAAAAGGTCCACAACTCAGTGATGGCGAGCGTCTCTGGAAGCGAATGGCAGCGGCCATTGAGGACAAACACGAACTATTTGCCAAGGCTTGGGATGCTCAATCTATTGCTAAATTGCTGATTGATGCTGAGAACATGAAGGCTAGATTCGCCAAGGAGCCAAAAGCTGAGCGCGTTTTCCGGTCCAATCTTGATCAATCGTTAGCAGTGATAAGAAAAAACGGTCAGTTCTTCACCACCAATGAGGCAAGAGCCATAACCATGAGGAGTGATGAAGAAATCAACGCAATTAAAGCCGCGATTTCTAGGTGGGAATCATTTCTTTTACGCTACGGGAAACCGGGAGATTTATTCCAAGGTCCGCCTAAATTAGCCAGCGAATCAGATCAATCTCTCTATCGAATAATCGAACAATCGTGGTATGCAATACTGTCCGGTGATGAACTGCCGCAGGACTTGGCACTCACTAGCGATGGATTAAGGAAATGGGGCCACTTCGACCTAATCAGAGAGATTTGCAAATTTGCTGATACGCGCTGCGGATTTAGGTTTCAAGACTCTACACCAAGTATTGCTCTCCTGCTGCTACAAAATCAAAAACTCTCGATTACTGAGTTACTTGATTTACGATTAGCGGCAAGAAAGCGTGAAGGGCGAAATCCCTTTCCAAGATACTACGATGAAAAACTCGTTGAACACAGTAACCTACAGACTGAAGTCGATGGCAATCGCATGGTCAAACAAGGCCGGACTGATTTACGTCACCTGCCTTTTGTCACAATCGATCCACATGACGCGAAAGATTTCGATGATGCCGTATGTATGACTGAGCAAGATGATAAGACAGTACTCTGGGTGGCAATTGCTGATGTTGCCCATTACGTGCAAAAGGATACTAGGCTTGACCACGCTGCAAAAGCTCGAGCGACCTCGGTTTATCTGCCCCACACAGTATTGCCTATGCTGCCTCCACGGCTAGCAGACAACTTGTGTTCATTGCGAGCAGAAGTTGACCGCCTGGCAATGGTCATTGCCATGGAATTAGACTCAGAGGGTAAGATAGTTAGAACCGATGCTCACGAAGCGGTGGTCCGTATTATCGAAAATCTGTCGTATGAAGATGCAATCGGTGACTCTAGGTTCGAAAGTATGTTCCAGTTGGCAGCCATTTGGCAAGCAAAAGAGGTAAAATTGAATATTTCAAATGCGGAAATGCGGCCCCGTATTTTACCCGATGAGCAAATCAAAGTCATGGTAAAATGGCCAACTGACGCTACCAAAATGATCGAGTCTTTCATGGTAGCAACAAATGCCTGCGTCGGTAATCTGCTAGGTAGTGCTGGCGCACCGCTACCATGGCGTTGTCATGCACCTCCTGATTCTGCTGAGGTTAAGGAACTAAACGCAAAACTATCCGCTTTAGGTGTTAATATCGAACTACCTATGCCATCATTCAAAACCCACGGACAATCAGACGCTGACGAGTTATCCGATCTTTTGGGTGCTTGGGCCAATACTACCATTGAACCAATCAGTGATACTAAAGACACGATTGAGAGTATTGATGATATCCCCCCATATTTGTCAAATGTTCTTGACCCCAAAGCAAGACAAGATATTCTCGACTCCCTGATGGATGCGCAAAATAAGGCATCTAGTCTCGCCAATAAGACCCGCCGGGTCGTCGACCAGGGATTATTCCATCTTATGCAAAGAGCGAACTACTCACACAAAAATCTCGGGCACTTTGGGCTCAACCTAGATGCCTATGCACACTTTACTAGCCCGATACGTAGGTATCCTGACCTGATGGTTCATCGACAGTTGAAAGCGATGCTAAGAGGGGATGATTGGGTATATGATGAGGAAGAAACTGCAGATGTTGCTGAACACTGCAGTAATCAATCGGTCATTGCCAAATTCATTGAATGGGAGCTTGTTGCCAACGCATACCATATCCATCTTCTACGTGGTGGCGGGGTAGACTCTACCTCAGAAAATACCTATCCGCCAATCATCGAAAAGTCATGGCCCGCCCGGATTGTCAGTCTGAGAACTCCTTGGGTATATTTGGACCTGAATGATGATGGCGCCATTCAGGGACGTATGCACTTACGCCAAATGGATTCAAAGCGGCGACTGAACATCGATGAGAATGGTCTAGAAGTTAGTACTGCAGAGCCCGGAAGAGATGGTCAATACCGAGTAGTAGCAAGACTCGGTGAGAAATATCCTTGTAGATTGAGGGGTATCGACATATGGGGAGGGTCGTTGGACCTTGCGCCGAAGTAAGCCGAATTACCTTTGTAATAAACTAGATTAGGTGGTAAAAGATGACTAGTGACATACTGAAACTCGACGTTGGTGGTATGACATGCGCTGCTTGTGTTGCTTCGGTGGAAAAGATTGTTGAGCGAAGTGAATATGTGAAAGCAGTAGCGGTTAATCTACCACTTAACTCTGCAAGTATACAACTTAATCAAATAGCAAATGAAGCAGTAACTGAGGAGATTATTTCGGCAATTAGTGATGGTGGATTTACTGCCACTCGACATGATAAATCCAAGCCGCTCAGAGAAAGACTAGAGAAGCAAGTCTCTAATGATGGACGTAAGGCTGGATTAGCACTCATGTTAGCATTGCCAACAATCTATCTTACAATGTTCGCAGATGATATGGGTAATTTTGCAGGGTTTGATGGCCGATTATTCTCGGCGCTTATTATGACCATACCGGTATATTTTTGGTCGGGGATATCGTTCCACACCAACGCTTGGAAAACCCTACGGAGAGGTGATGCTAACATGGACGTTCTGATACATTTGGGAACCTCTGTCGCGTTTTTTTGGTCTGTTGGAGTCACATTTGCCGGAAAGTTTTCCGCATTCCCAACAATTTTCTCCCAAGCCGAGCACGTATTCTTTGACGGAGTCGTATTCATAATCGGTTTCGTGTTACTTGGAAATTACATAGAATCTGTTGCTAAATTAAGAGCAACTGATGCAGTTCACTCTCTGATGACACTACAACCTAATCAAACGAGGGTAGTATTCGAAGACGATTACACTGAAATGATTGCCACCGGCGCGGTAAAACCACAAAGCATTATCAAAGTGCTGACTGGTGAAACTATTCCGATTGATGGTACTTTGGAAGATTGCAAAGCAAGTATCGATGAATCGACGATGACTGGTGAAGCTTATCCAGTCCGAAAACAGAGCGGTGATGAGGTTTTTGCTGGAACTATTGTCTTAGATGGTACGATCTACATACGAACTACCAAACCCGCCGATGACTCATTGATTGCTAATATCATAAAATTGGTTGAAGAAGCTCAAATGGGCAAGGCACCGATTCAACGTCTGGTTGACAGAATCTCCGCAGTCTTTGTGCCAATTGTCGTACTTCTTGCCATAATATCTGGAATATTTTGGGCGTCAATAGGGCACACGTGGGTAGATAATCCAATGAATTCCGGCTTTGAATTAGCATTGATGGTCATTATATCCACTCTGGTAATAGCCTGCCCTTGTGCTCTGGGTTTAGCAACCCCCATTGCGTTAGTTGTTGGAACAAGTGTAGGAGCCAAACACGGCCTGTTGATTAAAGGAATTCATGCCCTTGAATCAGTTCACAAATCTGATGTTATGGTGGTCGACAAAACGGGAACAATTACTGTCGGAAGACCAAAAGTTAGCCATATCGAAATAATCGATTGTGAGGTTAAAGAGATTCTTTCGATTGCTGCTGCGCTAGAGGAAGAATCAACACATCCGTTATCCGGGGCAATCATTGAATCCTGGTCTAACGTTACCAACGAGCGATTAGCGATTGCTGACATTAGAACGATACCAGGCATGGGCATGGTCGGTGAATATAATGGCCAAGTTGCTGCCGCGGGCAATCTAGAGTTAATGAAGGATATTGGCATTGATTTCGACAAAGCCATGGCAACAAAAATCGAAACTGCAGCCAGCAAAGGTGTGTCGATCGTTTTAGTCTGCTTAGGACAACGTCTGCTTGGATGGATAGAGTTTAGTGACTTAATTCGTAATACTTCATCTCTGGCAGTAAAGCGTGCTGAACAACTTGGGCTTGAGGTGATAATGCTCACCGGTGACAACTCTAGTTCAGCAAATGCTGTGGCTGAAAATGTGGGCATAACTAATGTTATTGCGAATGTTAAGCCTGATGAAAAAGCTGCTCAAGTAGAGCGCTTACAGCAAGACGGTAGAAAAGTGATAATGATTGGGGACGGAATTAATGATGCCGCTGCATTGAGTATTGCTGATGTCGGTATTGCAATGGGTGCCGGTTCCGATATTGCACTCGATGCTGCTGATTTTGTGCTGATTCGGGATGATTTGATCGATGCTGTCTCATCAGTGGAATTAGGCTACGCGACAATGCGCAGAGTCAGAACAAACCTTGCATGGGCTTTTTCCTACAACACAATTGGAATTCCTCTTGCTATGGGATTGCTGCTACCATTTACAGGGTTTTTGTTACCACCTGCTTTCGCCGCAGCGGCAATGGCACTCTCGTCGGTTAGTGTAGTGACAAATTCAGTCATACTACGCTGGTGGCAGCCAGTGAGTTCTTAGAATCATAACTATACAAACTCATTAAAACTACGAACAATTGGTTTTGCTATGGCCATGGATGTATTCCATCTATCTATTGTAGGCATGACCTGCGGCGGGTGCTCATCCAGACTAACCAGAGTCTTAACCGCCAATCCGCATATTACTAATGCTGAAATCTCTCACGAATTGAATTCAGGAGTTATTACGACCTCTGGACATTTGGCTGTAAACGAAATTATTGAGATAATCAATGGTGCTGGATTTACCGCTAAACAATAAG
>JAYXVG010000053.1:0-8360 GCA_036021875.1 Thermoplasmatota archaeon
TTCGCTTATCAAATCGAACTCAATCTTTGACCACTGGGTAAAATCATGCTCTGGGGGAATCTCTGGATCAATAAAATATTCCAATTCAGCCATGTTAAATTCACGTAAGCGGATCATTCCTTGCCTCGGTGAGATTTCGTTTCTGTAGCCTTTCCCAACTTGAACCGCACCAAATGGCAATCTCTCACGGAAGTGTCGATAAAGTGTTGGGAATGAAGTGAACATTCCTTGAGCTGTTTCTGGTCTCAAAAATCCAGAGCGTCCAGAATTTCCGGCACCGATTGTTGTGTTGAACATTAAGTTTTGAGCTGTGATATCGGACCACGTATTTGCCCCACAACTTGGGCATGAGGGCAGTGTTTGATGGAGTAAATCCTGAAGTTCAGATTTTGACAATGAGTCTGGGTTTGAGTGAGCTGATTCCAGAAGTATGTCTGCCCTACTAACCTCCTCACAGGCCAAACAAATGGTCATGAAATCTGAGAATTCTCCGACATGTCCACTTGCTTCAAGGACCTCGTATGGCGTGATGGTGGGACAGGAAATTTCAACGATGTTACCGGATGATATCCAATGTTCTAACCACATTTGGTTTACCCGATTTCTTAGCCTTCCCCCGTTCGGTCCAAAATCATACAAACCCTTCGAACCGCCATGTATTTCGTAAGCAGGTAATATGAATCCCCGTCTCTTTAACATACCAGACAGGCGTTCTAACCGTTGTCCAGACTCTCCATCCATCGTCCTTACCATGTGTGTCGTGTTGTTTATCACCTTTCAAACTGACCGTTAATATTTGTGAAAACCTACCAATACGCATGGTTAAGAAGCACCCCCGATAGGCAACCTCATGGGACAAGATTTCGATTACGATGTGATTGTAATCGGCGGGGGTCCTGCTGGCAGCACTGTGGCTCGTTACGCTGCAGAAGCGGGCATTTCGGTTCTAGTAATTGATGCCAGAGCGTCAATTGGAACGCCATTGCAATGTGGTGAACTGGTACCGACAAATGACGAAATGCGGCGTCTATGTCCAGATGTCCCAGACATGGACGATTTATTTCAGACACCTGAGCATGCAATTTCCAGAACTTGTGACACAATGAATATCATAACACCCTCTGGCAAGTCATTATCATACAATTTTGAGGGTTTGATATTAAATAGAGTTGCTCATGATGAAGCATTAGTTGAACTGGCAAAGAATGCCGGTGCAGAATACTTGACTGAATCATATGTTGAGGATGTTGAACAAAACTTGGTAAAAATTCGTAATGGAAAGACCTACACCGCAAATGTGATTGTTGGTGCAGGGGGTCATAATGACCCGGTTAGAAGGAAATTCTGGTCTGAAAAATCAGTCAATATACCAGTTAAATTTGAATTGAAAGGGGGCGATTACGGGGACGCTGTAGAATTACACTTTGGCTCTATGGCTCCTGGAGGATATGCGTGGATGTTCCCTAAATCAGAGGGTGCAAATATTGGTTTGGGAATACAAAAAAGCTTTGCCAAGGGTAAGTCACTCAACAAATACTCTGAAGAATTCATTGACAAATATCCTGGTGAAACCACCTTCAAAGGTGCCGGTTCCTTACCAATGTCTGGAACAATCAAGAAATTCATCAAGGGCAACCTTGTATTAGTTGGCGATTCAGCAGGAATGGTCCTACCGTCGAACGGTGCAGGTATAACAATAGCAATGGTAGGCGGAAGAATTGCCGGCCAGACTATTGCCAGACACGTCATAGATGGTGAACCACTAATTAATTATGAGCGGGAATGGAAAAAACAAATGGGTAAAGTTATGAGAAATTCAAAGCGGTCATTCAAAATCGGGAGTCTGATGTTTAGGATGCCCGATATTCTGCTGGATTTGTTCTTTAATCGTTTGACGAAGGGTATAGTATGGAGAGCCGTCACCTGCCGTCGAATGTTTTTCATCTTCTAAGGTATTATTTTCTTAGATGAAATCAAAAAAATTCGCTTGCTGGTGTTAACGAAGTTTTGAAGTAGTTGTTGCGTCCACTGGGGACCACTGGGATAGTGAAACAAAATGGTAAAGATAGAGTATCTTGATAATCCACAAGATACCGAGGGATTACTCGCAATGCTATCTCCACCTGTTAGGAATTGGTTCAAAGATAAATTTCCTGACTTTACCAGACCCCAAAAACTTGCTATACCGGCAATTATGGACAGGAAACATTTACTGCTATGCTCACCAACTGGGTCCGGAAAGACATTGACAGCGTTTCTGACCATAATTGATAAGTTAGTTAGAATGGCTCTTGATGGAAAACTCAAGAAAAAAGTCCACTGTGTATACATCTCACCAATTAAAGCTCTGGCAAATGATATTCAAAGAAATCTGATCGGACCTCTGACTGAAATATCAGAGAGATATCTTCCAGATAGGGCGCAAGAGATTAAGGTTGGTCTGAGAACTGGAGATACGCCTCAATCAGAACGACAGAGAATGCTTAAACATCCTCCTCACATACTAATCACAACCCCTGAGAGCCTCGCCATAGCGATAACTTCACCAAAATTTCAGCCCATAGTTAGTGAATTAGAGTACATGATAGTCGACGAACTTCACTCACTTGTGCCGACAAAAAGAGGAGTTCATCTCGGATTGACCCTATCATACTTGGATACTCTGCTAAAGACTCCAGTTCAAAGAATTGGAATCTCCGCAACCATGGAGCCATTGGAAAAAGTTGCTGAATACCTAGTGTCAAGCGATGACCGAGAAAGCAGAGGAGAGGAAAGCCAAGTTTGTATTGCAAAAGTTTCCGGATCAAGAGAACTCGATATGGATATAATTATCCCAGATAACCGATTTAGTGATTTATCAGTAATGAAAGTTCTAGAAAAAAATATCGAAGTTATTGCTGACTTAATTGCTGCCCATACAACAACCTTGGTATTCGCAAACACTAGAAAAATGACTGAGACGCTTGTGCAAAGGTTACGTCCGCATTTGGGGGATTTGGTTGCTGGGCACCACGGTTCTATGGATAAAAAAATCAGGTTGGATGTTGAGAAGCGTTTGAAGCACGGTCATTTGAGAGCGGTAGTGACTTCTTCATCGCTAGAAATGGGTATCGACATTGGTTCGGTTGACCTCGTTATTCAAGTTGGAAGCCCCGGTGACATAGCTACTGCACTGCAAAGAATTGGACGTGCTGGACACCATGTTGGCGGGATACCTAGAGCGAGATTTCTGCCAACAAGTGTTGATGACTTGATTGAATTAGCCGCACTACAATCAGCCATCCAGAAGGGTGAAATGGACATCCTACACTTTCCCGAAAATTGTCTCGATGTGGTCGCACAATTCATGATTGGTTTAGTCATAATTAATCAGATAGATATTGACGAAGCATATGAAGTGATTGTCAATGCTTGGTCTTATCGAAATTTCGAGTATGATGACTTCATAGAAGTTCTAGACATGTTAGAAGAAGAGCGTAGAGTTTGGGTAGACTGGGAAGAAAATATTTATGGAAAACGTGGTTATTCTAGAATGATTTACTATACAAACATAGGAACTATTGCTCCCGATAATTCATACCTAGTATTCAATGCTGAAGGTTCGGTTTTGGGTCAGTTAAGTGGTTCATTTGTCTCTAATTTACGTAGTGGGGATGTCATATTACTTGGTGGATCTACATATCGAGTCACAAATATCCAAGGAACTCGAGTAAACGTGACTGCCGTGACTGGATATAGGCCAACAGTCCCATCTTGGTCCGGTGAGGCTCGTTCTCGTTCGCGCGAATTATCTAATGCATTACTAGATTTAATTGGTCATTGTATTGTCGCACTTAGGAAAGAAATGGATCCGAGGATGATTCTCTGTGACGCATACGGTTTGTCGAATATTGTATCCAACTCCATTGCACGACATTTGGAGGAGCATTCGATTGACTCTTTCCAAGTTCCAGACCCAAATAGAATTCTGGTTGAACAGATAATTAGTGGTGGACATCCAACATACATGATAACGACTTGCAGAGGTCGAGGCTTCAACACTGCACTAGGTTATTTCTTAGCAGGACTTGCTGAATCCAATGGCATTAGTGTAATCGAAATGTCATTTGACGAAAACGGACTTCTGCTCAGAACATCACAAGAGATAGAACCTAGAGATATGTATGATTCATTTAAGAGCCAAAATCATATCGAAGTTATCGAGCGTTACATTATCAACACGCAGATATTTGCCAAGCGATTCAAGGAAGTTGCAGGTAGGTCATTGATAATTCCTAAGCGTATTGGAGCAGATGAAATTAGTCCGCAAGTATTCCAACAAAAAGCCGATGCTTTGCTCAATAAACATCGAACAATAGAGGATAGTTTATTGATGAGGGAGGCTAAAAACGAAATTATGTTTGCCGATATCGACCTCAATAGTCTGAACGACTTCCTTCAATTATGTGTCGAGGGGAGAGCAAGAATAGTTCATCAAAAAATGACAATTCCATCTAGATTAGGAATGTCATTGTTCATGTCAGCCTTTGAAGACCTTATGTCTATGAAGACAAGGGCGTTTTTGGTTAAAGATATCGACCCAACTATTCTTCAGAGATTACTTGGAACAAGGAGCCTAGCAACAGAGCTGTCTGAGCAAGAATTGAACGATTACTTTCTCAACAAAGCACCCATACCCAGTAGTTCTGACGGACTTTTGCAACTTATGTCTCACGGTGGTGGCCTAGAAAAGTCATTCAACAACCCACTATACCTTGAAAAATTAAAAGATATAGATCAAGAAGTTATTCGCAATTGGGTTCAGGAACTCTGTCAAACTGGTGAAATTGTAAAAATCAGGAATACTGGTTCTGTTGAATTGGATGAAAAATGGTTCACACCCTACATGGCGGAAATACACGGAACTCTAGGGTGCTTAGCTACCAATGGTGGAAAGGATGTCAAAGATTTGAGAGACTTACATACAGAGGGTATGGAATATGAAATCGCAGTAGAATATGATGGATTAACCCCTAAGAAATGGAAAACCATGAAAATAAGTGACCCCCACGTTGCAATGCGTGTTAAGATAATTGAGATGTTGGGCAGTGAAGGGCCGAAAATGGCAGATCAAATAGAATCACGTTTGCCATTCTCTAAAGAATTAGTTGACCGAATTCTGCATGAGTTAGAGTCAAGAAATGTCATTTCAGTTGGCTTCTACAAGCAAACAGAAGATGCAGAATATATCCTAAAAATCGATGAACACCGTCTAACGGGAGGCGAGGAAGAGGTTGTAGAATACCGCTGGGTTCAAAATATGGTTTTCGACAAATCATTTGCTAAATATGAGGATGGTTTTTCGGCATTTGATTCACATGTAATCTTCCAAAAACAACAGGAGTTGCTTTACCGAGTCGATGAGTTTAGATTCAAAGATTGGAAAGATTTACAGATGGATTCAGATGTTATAATGGGACGGTTATTGCACAACCGCATCGGCTATACAACCAAGAAAAATATCCCTATGCTTTTAGGGCTCAAACCCGAACCTTGGATAGGTCCAATGGAAGAACAGTTGCTTGAAAAAATACCCCCAGGGGTAAATGTCACGCGTCAAGAAATTATGCAAGATTTCCCGAAAGGGGATGAGTTCAAATCCCTTCAAAGAGATTTGAAACGAGCATTGGACAACTTAGAGCGTCAGATGCTCGTAGTCAAACAATTTGAGGATGTACCAGGCAGGAGAAGAAAGCTCTCATTATTCCACCGTGTTCTTGGCGTTTACCAGCCAACTTCGTTTGAAGATTCTTTGGTCGATGTGATTAAACGTCTCGGACCAATAAAGTCACATACGCTCAGATTCTTTGTCACAAAGTCATATGAAGAATTGACAATTGCTTTAATGAATTTAGAGAAAACTGGCAAGATTGCCAAAGTTGTGTCGCTCGTCCCGGAACCTGAAGCATTCTACTGTATGCCAGAGGAGGTAGAGCTACTCAAGAGGCCAAGCAGAGAAGATGGTAAATTGAGAATTCTCACACAATCCGATCCGTATGTTTCTCGCTTTATTTGGGAAGTAAGAAGTATTCTTGATCGAGGATGGTACCTGCCTGTATTCAAAGGAGTAGACCCAATTGGGAAAGTTTTGATGTTCAAAGTTAATGACTACCTCGAAGTAAAAGATCTGCACATACCAAATGCCTACATTGAGGAATTTTGTGAAGCCTTTTCAGCCCTGCTGGATAATCACTCCGATCAATTGGTAGATGTTGCGGTTTTGACAAATTTCAACAGCGAGCCAGTATCTCAATTAAACCCTGAAACTAGAAAATATTTGGAAGATATTGGATTCAAACTGACTGGGGAAAGGATGATTCGAGGGGGTATTGTAGACCCACAACCAAGAGAAATTGCCGAGCGAGCTCTATTTCATCGACATTATCTTCATCAGAATACAAGATTGGAAAATGAGGTTATTGCGATGCGTAAAATTCCAGAAGTTCGAGACGATTTTGCATTGAGGGGTCGATGCGAAGTATACCGGGCTGACCTAAAGAGCATGGCCAGTGCAAACAGATTACATCAGGGGGTCAACTTACGCGGACATCAAGTGTGGGCAACATACGAACATTTCCAAGATTTACTAGTTATACGTGGTATTCCTGCAGACGAAGATTTGTTGGATATTGTAGACTTTTTCTCAACCAACTCAGACCCCAATATCTTCAAGGAAAGACACGCATTATCGCAATCAGAATTTCGCAAGTTAGTTCAGCCACTAATCAGAACAGGACATATAGTCCAAGACTTTAGAGGTGGCTTTAGGACTGTAACTCCAAACTCTACTATTGACCCGATAGAGTTACGCAAAGAATACTTGCGTAATATGGTAAAAGAATATCCAATTATTACGCTCAAACAATTCATGAGACTTGCCGGAACTCCGTTTAAGCCTGAGGAAATTAAATCTGTTTTGAACTCCTTCGAGGAAGACGGAACTCTAATCAAAGGTTTCCTAATTGAAGATTTACACGAAGTCTGTTGGGGACGTAAAGAATTACTTGATGAGGCAAAAAATATTCGACCAATCAGAGACTTTGTTTTACCTCCTAGCGATCCTATATCACCTTATTTTGCTGATGTCTTGAAAGAAAGGTTTGGATTTGGCTCTGCTTACCTAGTCTTCAAGAATGCCGAACCCGTCGCAGCCTTCAAAGCAAATACAAGGAACAAAATCATCGAAGTCAAGGACTATGAAGGCTCAGAAAAAGGCTGGCGTATAGTAAAGGAATTTGCTTGGGAGCATCAAATGCCGTTGGAGACTGAGTTGAGAATCGGTGGCAAAAAGATGACTAGATAACATGTAATCACTATACCACTAGTTTTTAATGGTGGTTTGGTAAGCACATTCTGTTTACATGATTGCTCACACCCGGTCAGTTTCCCTAGTTGCTATACTTTTGTTATCGCTTGCATCTCCAGCATTAGTCAGTAATTCTGAAGCTCAATCAGTTTCTGACATTGAAATATTACATACTGCAGTAAATCCATCAAACAACAAAACTTACCATCTACTGAGCGAAGGATCGTGGTCTGAATCAGCCCTCGTTGCTAGAGCATTGGATGGGTTTTTGACCACAATCGATGACGCCGCTGAAAATCAATGGGTCTTCGACACATTTGCTTCATTTGATGGACAATCAAGACACCTGTGGATAGGACTATCAGATACTGAAGATGAAGAAGATTATCGATGGCATGATGGCACACCATTTCACTACCGAAACTGGGGAGAAGACCAGCCATCCGGTGGTGAGCTAGAAAATTTTGTTCACATTGCTGGAACTAATATGGGCAATATACAGCCGGGTAATTGGAATGACTTGGACGACGACCCCCAATATTTCCCAGTATACGGGGTAGTCGAAGTAGGCGAGGCAGTGGACTATGCACTCAGATTTGATGGTGATGACGATCATATTGTCGTGGACGATGAAATACCTTCAATGACTGGGAACCTATCAATTACTGCCTCAATTAACATGCCAGACACAGATGGAATACATTTCGTTACAATGTTGGGTGATTACGGCTGGGGATTATACATAAATAATGGAGAAATCGCTTATTCTAGCGAATACTCAATCTCCAAACACCCAACTTCAAACCTGACTATATCAGAAAATGTGTGGACTGAAATCACAGTAGTAATCGAAGAGAATGTTGGAGGACAGTTCCTCATCGATGGCAATGGTTGTTCCTATTGGTCAGGAGCTGGCAAGGTCAAGGGTGGTGCCTAGCCTAAGCAGAAAGACTCTGGTGCTCCAGGTGCGAGTGCTCCGTCTGGTGGAGAATTCAAAGTTGAAGCGTACACGGGA
>JAYXVG010000054.1:0-8264 GCA_036021875.1 Thermoplasmatota archaeon
GGGCTTCTGTCAATTTTACTAACGATGATAGAAATGACAATGACATCATGGAAAAGCAGGTGCCAATTGCAATACACAAGGATCTGATGGATGGAGAGGGGCCTGGAACAACTCTGACATTTAGACCAGCAAGATATCCAATAGGTGGCGGAGATGCTTATGATTTCGGTTCTTGGTATAAGGACAATGGAGACTCAGCAGTCGGCAACTCTCATTGGCGCATGTCGCTACCGGGAGGTAACACTTACCCGTCAAGCGCCTTTGATAGGCTAGTTCACTCATACAAGAACCCTAGCAACAATTGCAATAGTGATGCACTTGATGCAGGTCTCACCAATATTGAGCAGGCGTGGGTTTGCCGAAAATTATTCCGCTCTCAAGAATACATTTCAACACAGGTCCACTTACAGGCTTGGGGGACAATGGGGGCAGGAGACGCGGCTTATCTTGAATTTTGGAATCAAAACGGCAATTTCACTGATCCACTTGAATCAGTTAACTGGGATGTTGCAGAAATCAACCCTAGTCCAATACCAGGTCAATGGAAAAATATTTCATGGGACCCTCAGACTGTTTGGTCACAAAACCCCCAATTGCTAAATCCGGATTTGCTGTTGGGTGGTAATTCATGGAGTTTTGGCATTGTTCTACGTTCTGATAGTTCTGGTGCCACTCAAGGTATGCACTTCGATGACTTTGTTCAGTTTGGAATCTCCAAAGTCGATGGTTATACCCTAACTGCAACTTGTGACAATCCAGTAGGTGGCTTTGAAACTGTTCCAAACGACCTAGTTTCATGGAAATGTCTAGTCACCAACAACGGCTACAAAAACGTGCAATTTCGCGCCCAAACCAATGTTACTAATGCTTCGTGGATGGATCCTGTCATACCACAACTAAGATTAGATACAACCAACCCAAATGACAATGACTTCAATGTCGTTATTCCACCAATAGGGCCGTTCGAGACTACTGAGGTATGGGCAAATCTATCAATCCCGCCGGGCGCAGATGTTCAGATTCAAGACTGGGAAATATGGTTCACCGATGCAAGTTCTGCAAACACTGGCGAAAAAGCCAGAGTCGCAACGACTGTTTCAATCAATTCGCAGTATAGTGTAAGATTAACCTCAACATCATCACAAATTGCTCTCACAATGAATCCAGGTGAATCACAACTTCTGCCATTTACATTATTCAACACCGGAAATCTTGATTCTACGTTCCAACTAACTTCAACTTTTAGTGAAGATTTATGGTCAGGAACAGTTCAAGACGAACTTGGCAATGCAATCACATCGGTATTTATGCTCAAAGGGACTTCGGCAAACTTGAATTTACTAATTTCAGCAGAAGAAAGAGCTCTACCTGGCCAGGTTAATGTCAATATCAGAGCCTCAAGAACCAGCGGAGATGTCGTTGGTGACACGCTATTGACCAGAATAATTGACGTACCTATTTACCGTGATTTCGAACTTGAAACAAACTATGCTCTATTTAGCAATGATAATGGTAGATTATTTGTCGAAGGATTTGCTAACGACCAGTCAAAATCAATATCGATGTTTTTGTTTAACAATGGCAATGATGAGGAATCATATAATATCACTGTAACGAATGACTTCCCGTTGAAGTATCGCCAGTCTGGCGCATTTGTGGATACCGTGCAATCCCCGTTGTTAGATGAGTGGGGAGGATCTTGGACCTTTTCTTTGAACCTACCAATGCCCACAGGATTACCGGAGGGATTCTACGAGGTAATAGTGACAGCAACCAATGTTGATGATGAAACCCTGTCTGTAAGTGAGGTGATACCAGTAGAGATAAGAAAAACCGCCAGTGTTGAAGTAGAAACAGATATCTCGGACCAGTCGTACATTCCTGGTGATATAGCTCAATCAATGACCTTTGAAGTGACTAACAATGGCAACATCGCTGATACTTTTGAAATGAGTCTAAATCTTCCTCAGGGCATGAATGCCCAATTTACCAATTTAGTAGACGGTTTATACACACCGATAATCGATAGCGGGGCAAGTTACAATGTTACGGTTGAATTTTCTTTCGATACTGGAGTGAGCGGTAATCTGCAAATGGTCATAATAGGGAAGAGTGTTTATGATAATAACGTTATTTCGACAGGTGGTTCAACTTACTCAGTAGGTAGTTCTAATTCATGGCTCAAAATTCTACCATCACAGCAGGTGATTATTGATAATTTTGAGGATGAAGTAGTATTGGAAGTAACTGTTCGAAATCAGTATTCAACTGCACAGTCAGTTTCCATGGACATAGATTACGGCAACTCAAGTAGTTGGTATAAGTCTAGGATTGATAGTAGCGACCGGCAATTTGTTCTTGGGATCGGTGAAGATTCGGTTAGAGTGGTCACCATCAGATTTGAGGTGACTGAAGATACGCTCAAAACGCTCGAAAACCCGACCTTTGATTCCGAAATAATACTCTGGGCACGCTCAGATACAGTAAGTGATGCAGCACAATCTAACATTCAGGTCCAACTAAGGAAGATCATTATTGAAACCAATGATGATGCCAGTAGCGGCTTTGATTTTGTTGGAGCGGCCACATGGCTTGGATTTATCATCATCATAATCGGTGGTATCGTGGTCACAATCCGCATATTACGGAATGTAGAAGAAGATGATGATGAGTATGCAAATTGGGGCCAAGACGGATATCAAGACAGTTTGACATCGACATACCAATCGGTAATCTCTGCCCCAACAGTTCCGTCTGGTCCACCAGCAAGTGTGCCAGCTTCTATGCCTCCGCAAAGCGCAGAACTTGAGGTGACGCCCAAGTCCGTGCCTGAGATAAACAACCAACCACCTGTGGCAGCATCGTCAGGCCCTCCGCTTCCAGATAGTGGTCTGCCAGAAGGCTGGACTATGGAACAATGGAATGCATATGGCGAGATGTGGTTGTCACAAAACCAACAAAACTGATTTCTCGTGGTTGTAAAATTAATCGTAGGGTTCAAGACTTGGTTGTTCTCGCAGACTATGAGGCGAAGACATGTATGGTAATGGACAAGCACCAATTTTCATATTGAAAGATGGCACTCAAAGAACAAGAGGTAGAACCGCTCAATCGAACAACATTGCAGCAGCCAAGGCGGTAGCCGACGCAGTAAGGTCAACACTTGGACCAAAAGGGATGGACAAGATGCTGGTCGACTCTATGGGAGATGTAGTCATCACGAACGATGGAGCAACCATACTCAAGGAGATGGATATTGAACACCCAGCGGCAAAAATGATTATTGAAGTTGCCAAGACTCAAGAGCAGCATTGTTTTGATGGCACTACAACAGCTGTGGTTCTATCGGGTGAACTGCTTAAGAGAAGCGAAGATTTGATTGAGCAAAATGTTCACCCCACAGTTATCTGTGAAGGCTTTAGGTTGGCTGCAGAAAAAGCAGTCGAACTACTAGAAAGTCATGGAATCGCAACTGAAAATGATGACTCTGTATTAATGGAAGTTGCCAAAACCGCACTTACTGGCAAATCAGCTGGCGCAGTGAAGTCGTTTATGGCCGACATATGCGTAAGGTCAGTCAATGCAGTTGGCATTATCGATGGTGATCAGAGAATAGTTGACTTAGCAGATATTAAAGTCGAAAAACGTCAAGGTGGCTCAATTAAGGATTCAACCCTCATCGACGGAATTATTCTTGACAAAGAAAGAGTTCATGCTGGAATGCCAAGGTCTGTGAAGGGTGCCAAGATTGCGTTAGTTAATTCCGCCATTGAGGTAAAGAAAACTGAAGTCGATGCGAAAATCCAGATTACCGATCCTAATCAATTGTCCAAATTCCTCGAAGAAGAAGAAAACTACATCAAGGGCTTGGTCGAGAAAATCCAGAATTCAGGCGCTAATGTTCTGATTTGTCAAAAAGGGATTGATGAACTCGCCCAACACTACATGGCAAAAGCTGGTATATTCGCAATTAGAAGAGCAAAAAAGTCCGACATGGAAGCACTTTCTAAAGCCACAAGTGGTAGAATCGTGACAAATCTCGATGACTTAACCGGTGATGATCTCGGACATGCTGAAAGAGTTGAAGAGAAAAAAATTGGTGAATCTGAAATGACGTTTATCACTGGCTGCCCAGAAGCGAAATCAGTTTCGGTGTTGCTAAGAGGTGGAACAGAGCATGTTGTAGATGAGATAAGGCGTGCTTTTGATGATGCTGTTGGCGTGGTGTCTGTTGCTTGGGAAGACGGTGCAGTATTAACTGGTGGCGGTAGTGTTCTTGCCGCATTGTCTAGAGATCTACGAACCTACGCCGAAACCGTTGGTGGAAGAGAGCAGATGGCGATTGAAGCTTTTGCTTCAGCCCTTGAAATCATCCCGCGCACTCTAGCAGAAAATGCTGGACTTGACCCAGTTACCACGCTGATTGAATTGCGAAAAGCTCATGCTGATGGCCAATCTCATGCAGGAATCAATGTCTATGAGGGTGGTGTAGTAGACATGCGAGGTGCCAATGTATTGGAACCTATTCGAGTGGTTGAACAAGCGATCCAGTCAGCAACTGAAACCGCAGTTATGATTTTAAGAATTGATGACGTAATTTCATCCAAAGGTGTCGCTATGGGCGACGAAATGGGTGACATGGGCGACTTCCACATGTGATTTAACCGGTAAAATCTAACACACAGAAAAGTCTCTCCCTACGGGAGAGCAAGCAACCTTCAAAGACTACGGCGGATAGGGAACAATAACCCCGGGTGAGCGTGAATGACAATTGTCGCTAAGGTTTGGATTGAAGAGGATTGTATTACCTGTGACGCATGTCAAGATATTGCTCCGGAAGTCTTTGAGGTCACGGATGAAACCTCAAAGATTCTTGCGGCTGTTAGAACCGATGGTGTATTGGATAGAAACACCGGCAAAGCGCCGTTAGCTGGCGACTTTGGTGCACAGTATGGGGAACTAATTTTAGAAGCGTCTGATGCGTGTCCTGTTGAGATTATCAAGTTCGAACTTGTTACTGATGGAGCAGAGGTTGTGGAGGTTGAAGCACCGGCCGAAATTGCCGCTGAAGCAGTTGCTCCAGCCGCTGAAGCAGTCGCAGTTGCTGGCGCAGCAAGCGCTGAATTGATGGCCTTGATGGAAGGCGACAGATCGCTAGCAATATTGTTTGGTTCGCAAACAGGTAATGCAGCAGGTCTGGCTGAAAAAACTGCAAAACTTGCCGCTGACTACGGCCTGATTCCAAAAGTATACGACATGGATGGATTCGACGCCTCAACGCTCGCTAATCACAAAAGAACCCTGATAATTACCTCAACCTGGGGTGAAGGAGAAATGCCTGACAATGCTGAATCACTGTGGCAGACTGTGACATCACAAGGACCGTCATTGTCCGGAGTTCATTTCAGTGTTTGCGCAATTGGCGACACTGCATACGATGAATTCTGTAAAGCAGGCATTGATTGGGACGATAAGTATCAACAATTAGGGGCAAACAAAGTTCACGAAATCCAACTTTGTGATGTTGATTATGAACCGCCGTGGGCGTTGTGGGTTGCTGAGGCATTACCGAAGATCGCTTGTGTTGATTCATCAGGAACCCTGCAGATTGAACTCTTAGAAGAAATGATCGCCTATGGTTCCAGCGGCGATGAGGACGAAGTCTCAGGAGACTTCGCACCCGGTCTAATCAATAAAACCGAATTAACAGTAACCCTAGAAATCTTCCGCTATTGCCCTACGGCTGCTGAATCTGGATGGGATACTATTGTTTGCTCACTTCCTGCAAATGCATCAGTCCAAGATATGCTATCCGCTGTAAAGAGCAATGTCGATGGCAGCCTAACATTCAGGACTGGAGACGGAACCGGTTCACCTACTGCGGGGCTTAGAATAAACGGCAGATTAATTCTCGCAGACACAACATGTATCTCCGAGGTAATTGGTGCTGACGGTCGAATGAAAATCGAGCCTTTATCCGGTTATCCAGTCATCAGAGATCTAATGGTTGATTATTCAAAATTCGAGGATAACCGCATTAAAGCAAAGCCTTGGATGACCTCAAGCCCTAGAGAAGGAGCATATCTAATCAACGGCACTGCTGTTGGAGTAATGGAATCTGAAGATGCTGTAAGATTACACGTTAGTAGCGATGTAAAATCATATCAATTGGTCCATTCGATGTCTGATACAGTGAATTACGATTCAAAATACGAAGGTCCAGGTTTACATCTACAGCGTTGGAATAGAGTTAATGACCCAAGATCCAGCGAGAAATACAAGAATTCCCTTATCGCTTCTTTAAATAATCCAACAGGGGTCTGGGGAGAAGCTGATTTGTCCTCTATAGCTCGCTACGGCTCCGAAGGAAAGACAGCCTCTAATGGTCTCAATAATATCAGAGCATACATCTTGAATCAAACCAACTACCGTGGTCCACATGGTAGATTAGTCAAGTGGTATGGTCGCAGCGTGAAATGGACTGGAAAGTTGAATGAGACAACACTGTATCGACAAGTCCTCGGTCCTGTGGGATTGATTAGCAATATCTTTGATGGTGTTTCTGCTAGAATGGTTCTAGGCTTTACCAGAACCGGCGGCCCACCAATCAGAAGCTTGCAAGCACTAATACTGCCACCTGCTGGAATTGGTAAAATACCAAATATGTTCAATTCAAAAGTAAAAAACCACCATCAGGTTGTAGGACTTTTCAATGAAATAGACCAGAGATTCTGAGTGATATTGATGCCCAAGATAGCATATTATCCCGGAAATGTTGCTAGAGCAGCGTCAATTGAAGTTGAAGATTGCATTCAACCTCTCTGCAAGACCTTGGGAATTGAACTAATCGAATTACCTTCTGCAACAAGTGATGGCGGGAATATCATCAAGCAAGCATCTAGTAAGTTGCAGCATGCTTTAGTTGCTCGAAATCTAGCACTAGCAGAAGAAAAAGGCCTTGATATTATGACCACATGCGCTACAAGTCACAGCATAATGAAAGATACGATGCAGGACTTGAGAGAAGATCCTGTATATGCTGCGCAGTTGAACAATCTAATCGCTCGCTCGACCGGAGTAGAGTATCGAGGTGACGCTGATTCGTGGCATTTGCTGCATTACCTGGTTGAAGAAATCGGTCTCGATAAAGTCACAGATGCAGTCGTCAACCCAATACAAATGAAAGTTGCTCCATATTATGGCCCTAACATGCAAAGGGATGGCTTCTGTGGCAACGATGACCCATTTATGCCAACATACTTGGAACAATTAATCATTGCTTTGGGCGGGACTCCAGTGAACTACGATTTAAAATGTCAGAGCGTTGGTGCCCCAAGTTTGCTAACTCTAGAAAAACCAGTTATGTCATTGATATCCTCAGTAATATCTGATGCAAAATCGAATGGCGCTGACCTGATGGTAAGCGCGTGCACAGTGTCTCACGCAAATTTGGACTCATATCAAACCAAAGCCGGTAGGAAAACGGGTAAGAACACAAGTATACCTGTCGTTCATTTAGCCGAATTAATTGCATTTGCTTTTGGCCATTATCCAGACAGGCTAGCACAATTGCGCACCAGAGCAATTCTGATTGGTGGTTAATTCAATACAACTTAGTCATCTTCCGCAGATTTTCTTCATCCAAATCATCTGCTAATAAATCCAATCCTGCCCTGAATACTCCGGCGATTGATCCATGTTTCGATATTAAGCCTGAACAAATATCAACTCCTATATTGGTCATCAAAGATAACAATTCGTCTTGTTTTTTTGAAGCGCTGTTGGACCATCTATCAACTAGGTTTTCAGAGTCTGCTTGTTTATTTACCATATTAGATATTTCTATAGATGCGGCAGCGCATAAACCTTCAACTAAGTTTTCATCAACCGGATTGTATTGAATATAATTTCTAATATGACTTGATAGGTCTTGGTATTTTTGAGCAATTAAGTAGACCAAATATGCTGATTCCATTGAGTCCTTCGTCGTAATAATTGGTACTCCTAGATCAAGAGTCACATGTGCTAATGCTCCCAAGACGGCGTTTGGATGAAGTGAATTACCTACCTCGCCAAGCTCAATCAATAGTAATGGTTGTAATTCTGATTTTCTCATCCTCTGACACTGTTTGAATAACCTATTATCAATTATTGAGGTGAGTAAGTCCCTCGAGGTCTTACGCTCTACAAGAATTTCATTATTTATCATCATTCCTTGTGATCGTAGTGCATTCATCCAAGCGCCACCTCTTTTTGTATTTCTG
>JAYXVG010000055.1:0-2603 GCA_036021875.1 Thermoplasmatota archaeon
GATTGTTGATAAGAAAGCCGATGTTGATGTATTAGATGCAGTAATATCCGGTGAAGTAAAAGACGCTTGGTAATACAAATCTCAAAAGAGCGGGAACGATTGGATATACTATGGTCGCATACTGGCTAATGAAATCAGAGCCCCACGTTTACCCGTATGAACAACTGGTTGCCGATGGTTGGACACATTGGGACGGAGTCCGGAATTATCAAGCCAGAAATATCATGAGAGATGATATGAAGAAGGGTGATTTTGTCTTATACTATCATTCAAATTTCAAACCACCCCATGTCGCAGGGATTGCAAAAATCTCCAAAGAGGGTTATCCGGACTTTACCGCACAAGATCCAAAATCCAAATACTTCGATGCAAAAGCAACTCCAGACAATCCACGCTGGATTATGGTTGATATCGAACCAGTTATGAAATTGGAGAAGATGATTCCTCTAGAAGACATCAAGAATAATCCAGAGTGTGAGGGTATGGCCCTCATCCGTAAGGGTCAGAGATTGTCTGTCCAACCAGTTGAGGAAGAGCACTTTGCTGCTGTGCTAAGGATGGCAGGTTTGTCGTTAAGCGATTTGAGTTGATTCAATGGTAAGAGAACAAATACCTGTATCAAAGCGTGCAGCTAGTATAGAATATGCCATAAGAGACGTCGTAGTTCCCGCCACGAAATTAGAATCAGAAGGGCACGAAATTATCAAATTAAATATTGGGGACCCAATAGCTTACCCAGGTTTGCCAACACCGAAGCACATGGTTGACGCTTATGTTAACGCTCTCAAATCTGGCAACAATGGATACTCTCCATCATATGGTCTACCAGAATTAAGGGCATCTATAGCCCAGGATGAGCGAAGGAAAGGTTGGCCAGCGAGACAAGACGATATCTATGTTTGCCATGGTGTAACTGAGGCATTACAGGTCATATTTGCCGCTACATTGGAGGTCGGAGATGTTGTTTTAGCGCCAGGTCCTCACTACCCACCGTATCTCGCTTACCCACAAATGTTCGGTGCAAAAACCCTCGAATATATGCTCAAGCCGGACGACGAATGGCGTTTAGATTTTGACGATATTGAAGCAAAGATGAGTGAAGATGTAAAATTGTTAGTGCTTATCAATCCAAATAATCCTTGTGGTGCGGTTGTTGGTAAGGACGAAATTTTCCGAATCTTGGCAATTGCTCGAAAATGGCCAAATTGCATCATTATCGCTGATGAGATATATGACGGACTAGATTTTACCGGTGAGCATAGAAGTATTGCTAGTCTTTCCCCCGATGTTCCCGTTTTTGTGCTAAATGGAGTCTCAAAGGTATACTACGCACCAGGATGGCGGATTGGTTACTTAGGTATACACGACCCTAAAGGCCGATTAGAACTAATTAGAGATGGTATTGAACGACTACTCAGATCAAGGCTTTGCGCATCAACACCAGCACAATTAGGATATCTTGCTGGTCTAGACTCAGACCGAACTTGGATGAAATCATACTCTGAAAAAATCATGCGGCAAAGAAACCTTTGTGTTCAGAGGATACGAGAAATTGAAGGATTAGAAGTTCAATCCTCAGGAGGTGCATTTTACATGTTCGTGAAATTAACTGATGAAAAGTGGCATAATAATGACAAAGAATTTGTCCTCCAACTACTACATGAAGAGCATGTTTTGGTCGTCCATGGGAGTGGTTTTTCAGCAGATTTGGGCGCCGGTCACTTCCGCCTGGTATATTTGCCAAATACTGACATTCTAAATGAGGCATTCGACCGTATTGATCGATTTTTAACTCGCCATCGCAATTAATTACCAAAGTATTGATGTGTATAGTTTCATTGGCTCATTCATGCAAAGGACCCGAACGGTAGCATTACTGTTTATCATTGTCCTGACTATTTCTCTAGCATTTGAATTTGTCACTGCAGAGGGTGCTGAAGCAAATTCATTTGACGTAAGTTATCTGTATCCACTGGGAGGCGCCCTTGTTATTGCTGGTTTAATGTGGAAATTTTTTATCCCGATTCAGCTGGCCAATTTGCAGGTAGCGTTCGAGATTGACGATGACTTGTATGAAGTGCATCGAGTTACTAGAGATTTGGACGATGCTAGAGATTTATTATCCGAGGGTTCAGTTGGTTATGGATTGGGCTTGTATATGATGGGGATGACAGGAGTTCTAATCCTTATCGGAGAGTTTTTGTTCGACCCTGATTTCTTTTATACTCCATCCTTATACATTATCGCTTTGCTGGTTGGAGTACCAATTTTGATATCACCTTGGGAGACAATGAATGCACAACTATCCCGAAACCAAAGACCTTCAAGCAATAATGCTGTGATGGGATTTTTCCGCAGGACACTGACACTTCTCATTATCATTGGGATTACCATAGCATCTCTCATGTATGGCCTGCAAGAATCTGATACGGGCGTCATAGAACCATTTTGGTTAGCACTGGCCATGTTGGTATTTATGTCTCCAACAATTTTTGCTTACGGGAGGATTATGGGTGCCTCATGGAATATGTTGCTAATTGGAAAATGGCGAACATCTAATGGACGAAAAAACCCAATTGACCCTGACAAACCAAAATTCTTCA
>JAYXVG010000055.1:2613-8193 GCA_036021875.1 Thermoplasmatota archaeon
TTTCTACTAACCATGCCGATTACTGCGTTAAACGGAATTGTTACTGTGGTTTACGTATTGATTCTCTCCCCAGACAATTATTCTGAGGTGTTGAACTATGGGGGAATAATCGGCCACTCAATTTATGTTCGTATTGATTTAATATCTGAGATACTATTCCACTGGGAATTCATCAAGAGTCTGCCACAATTTTTGTCCCTATATCTATCGCTCAACATTGCAATTGTAGGATTGGCCTTTATTTTTGAATTGACTCGTAACTTGATGCTTGGCGGTCAAAGTTTTGGAGGAGTTTTTGGTGTCATTATCGATAGTCCAAGAGATATTAGAACCGAAGTTGAGGCTCAAACACGCCAGTTGAAATTTGCTTTCGCAGGATTCTCAGGTTACACTGTCCTTCTGTTGTTATTAGTATGTTACAAAGAATTTGGTGACTTGATGCCATTTACAGACACTTTAGAGGAAAAATATGGCTTTGATGAAGGTATGCGGTTGCTAGCCACTTGGATGTTTATTGCCGTAGGCCAACTTATTTTCTTGCTAACATGGTTAGTATCGATAATCAGGTTTGGAACTCTGAGAAATTTGAGATTCGATCTTAACCCTGATGAGAGAAGAGAAGGCGCTGTTAGGTTGGCGGGAGGTGACTGGATGAGGACGCTAGTTGATGAGGCTGCTTTAATCGAGGACTTAGACACTTTGATCAGATTTCAACGACGATCGTTAGACGGTGACCCCTCTGTAGTTAGATTTGAAAAAGCACGGGCAAGAATGTGGGAGCTTGCAATTAGGGGATTGTGGCCGTCTGCCATCGAGGAAGCGCGAAAAGTTTTGGCTCAAGCTGGTGGTGATGATGATGTTGCAAGGATGATAATAGCAACTGGGCACATTGCATCACGCAGGTTAGATGCAGCCCGAGACGCACTAATGGGTCTGGAGCAGCCAGAGGGCTATGATGAGCCAGAGTTATTGGCATTTGTTTGTGAGTGGCTAGATCCATTCACTGGCAATGTTACGGAGGATGACTTTTGGGACTGGGAAAATAATAGTTGTATAAATAATCTACAACAACAAATCCAGATGATTAGAAGTTGGAATCCCAAGCCTAGCACTGATTTTTTGGGCAACGATAGACTATCACGTGTGGCACAACTATCGATGATTTCCCTTATGAGGGCGCAGAGAATGCACGATGATGCATTAGATTTGGCTTTGAAATTGGTCAGAGCTGACCCCACAGGTGTAAGGCCGAGGATTGCTGCGGCGCTATGCTTGGTTGACAAAGGAGATTGGCATAGCGCAAAATCTGTAGTTGAAGAGTTAATCAAGAGTGATAAGAATGACCCTAGAGTACAAGCCCTTTCGGCAATAATAGGGGTGCCTGTTGATGGCGAAGAATTTGAGGTAGCCCTCGTCCATAATGAAGGTAAAGCTCTCAACAAATGGATTAATCAAGCGCCATGTAATTCAATTGCGGCCTTAGGTGTTAAAGGCGGTATGGATGAAGCGATTAATGCTAATCTGTTGGTCGCTGCTCATGAAGCTACTCGCAAGCAGATGACGCCGAAATATCAGAGTGGCCGATTATCGATTATCTTCAATTACTTCATTCTCATTCCGTTGTTTTTGTTAGGAGGCATTTTTGTTTACACTGAGTATGGCCAAATGGAAGGGGTTGTGGGTGTTTCACTACTATTATTAGCTCATTCTACCAGTAGAAGAGTATTACGTCAACAACGCAGATTAATCCGTCATCGAGATCAGAAAGCTATGGTTGCGTATGCAAAACGAATGAAACGTTTCAAAGTAGCACCAGACAAAAGTAACATACCTGTTGGCACACACTTACTGCTATCTGGCATACTAATATCTGTAAATGGAGTAATTCTAGACATAGGTCTACCTGGTTGGCTGACTGAACACCTCCCCAAGGATTCAGATAAGGCAGTAAAGTCAAGGCTGAAACGTCGTAGCGGAAAGATGCAAAAAGCGAGACCTCCGAGGTTGAAGCCGTTGGGCGAGGGGTGGTGGCTGAAGCGTCCGAAAGAAGAAGGAGCGGAGACTCCAGCACTAGAGAGGTTAGTTGGCAAAGTTGCGTATCGCGGCAGACCTAGTTACATCGATCGCAAGAAAGGTGTAGGTGCAAGACCAACCGGTCAGATGCCTAGTAAATCACGACCCGTTCATACCCTCGACCTAGGCAAGCGTGGTATACCAACGAATACTCGAGTTTCAGAAAGAAACTCTGCAAAGCCAAAATTCGAACCTAGATCACAGGTCAGAGATACCAAACGTAGAAGGCCCGGCAGAAGAAAATAATTCAAAACTCAAGCAATTTGTTCAAGGACCGAATTGTCAACCAACCTACATGGCGGAGATACCCGGTTCATGGACCCCTAGTGAAGAAAATACTTCAAAAGCCATTGCTGTTATAGAAGCAACCAAAGCAAGCGGAGAACTGTATAGAAATGGCTTAGGTATGATTGCCTCTGAAAATATTGTTTCTCCAATGGTCCAGAAAGTGGTATGCAGCGATTTACATGGCAGATATGCTGAAGGTCTTCCGGGCAAAAGATATTACCAAGGGTGCGATGAATTTGACACAATTGAGAGCATCGGGATAGAATTGGCAAAAAAAGTATTCAAAGCAAATTTTGCCAATATTCAATCGATATCTGGGACCGTATCAAACATCGCAGCACTGAAAGCCCTAGCAAAACCAGGCGATAAAATAACAGCCGTATCGACCGCAGACGGTGGTCATATTTCTCATGCCAGAATGGGTGCAGTTGGATTGCGAGATCTCGACCTTTCTACCTACCCTTGGGATATCGACCGTATGGAACCGGATGTCGATGGCGCTTGCAAATTAATACGGGATATAAGTCCCAAAGTATGCCTGATTGGTCAATCAGTATTTCTTTTCCCGACGCCGCTTAAAGAAATATCTGCAGCAGCCCGTGAAGTGGGAGCTCAGGTTATGTATGATGGTGCTCATGTATTAGGTCTGATTGCTGGTGGTCAATTCCAAGACCCGCTTAGAGAGGGTGCGGACATAATGACGGGTTCATCACACAAGACTTTCCCAGGTCCCCAAGGAGGTTTTCTTTTGTCGTCGAGTCAAGATGAACAAATGCACAGACGGTTGAATAATGCCATTTTTCCAGGAACATGTTCCTCTTATCATCTTCATCACGTTGCTGGTAAAGTAATTGCTTTGGCGGAATTTGAAGAATATGGGGAAAGTTATGCAAGAGATATCGTGCAAAATGCCCAAGCTCTTGGTCAGTGCCTTGCCGCAGAAGGATTTGATGTGTTAGCCGAGAGTAGGAATTACACGGCTTCTCATCAAGTTCTAACAAGACATGGTGGTATTGATTCAGGTGCTGGTGCAGTTGCTGCACAACTGCTTGAAGAGGCAGGGATTGTTACCAACATGAACATGTTGCCAGGCGATACAAAAGCCCTGAATCCATCTGGTCTGAGGTTGGGGGTTCAGGAATTAACTAGGGTCGGGATGGGTAAAAATGAGATGTCAGAAGTGGCCAGATTGTTTGCTAAAGTTCTAATCGAAAAGAAAGATCCTGTCACTATCAAAAAAGAGGTTGAGCAATTGAAATCTGATTTCCAAATTATTCGATATTGTTTCAATGAGAATGAACAATCAGGATATATCCTCTGAAGTGTTTACATGCCATTAGTAGATGATGAGAATCAATTACACGATTCTAAACTTTCTAACCAATTCAATAAGCATTTCAGCGGCGGTAACAGTGGTAATATAGTAGACATATACGGTAATTCTTGGTATGTAAGTCAAGAAAATGATTTCAGCAAATTTTTATCATTGCTTGAGTCGAATATGGGAATACCATTAGGTAGAGTATTTCACAACTCTGCGGCTGATTCCTTCGAAATTATACTAGATTCACTGAGCAGTGTTAATTTTGGATTATTCCCAAAAAGAAATCGCCAGCGGTACATCCTAACCATGTGGGAAATTTTCGGATGGGGAAATTTTGATATCAAAAATAATACTGTACATTCACATGTTAACTCCACTGTAATCACTGGATTTTACCTAGCAACAGTTGAATTTCAAAATCAGTCAAGATATAAAATTCAGTGGCGGCAATTAACTGACACTCTAATTGCATGCGAATTAGAGCAACTCGATAGGGCATTGTCCATGCCTGTTAGTTTGCCAGATATGCCTTGGGCAAATGGGATTATTCAGACAATTGAGGCAAATGAACTACTCATTGAAAGAAAGGAAATTGGCTGGTCGATAGACGGTAAACAATCATGTGTCTTACCGTGTGATTTGATTAATCGAATCATCTTTAATGCTGGAGGTTACGTGGATAATGTTAACAAATCACTTGATAATTATTGGCTACTGGATGGTATTAGTCAAAAAATTACCTCATCAACCAGGGCTTTACTAGAAACTTGCAAAGAATTATTTCTTGCCACTGATGTATATGTATTCCTAAATGAAACGAATAATTGGAATGCTATAATTCAAACCCATCTTGAGCCATTTGGCCTAGGCTCAGTACGCCACGAGAGGTCTACGAGAACGACTGATGAATTTGTTGTTGAATTAACTCCTAATGCTATCTTAGCGATTGGTAAAATCACCGGTTTGTGGGAACGTGCAAGTGGTAAGCAATCCGTGTGTTCAGTTGAACTGACAAATACTGATTTTAGAGTCAGTATCGAGTCAAGATTGGAATATAATTGATTTCATTAGTTGGAGCATCGATGGTTAATATCTATAACCGATAAATGTCGAGATTAATACAGGCGAATTACCCCGAGTGATAACTATGTCTCTAAATCCAAATCAAATGGCTTACGTTGCGATTGTCTCGACACTAATATTCGGCTCTATTTTTGTCGGCATTTCCGGTGTTTTACAAACCAGTGAAGGTTTGGGAAATTTCGATAGTGCGGTGGAAGAAGATATCGCTGGTGACGGTATTGAGACTAACAAAGGGGAAGATTCTGACAATGATGGTTTATCCGATGTCTTGGAAGAGACGCAATATGGCACCAACCCTCTTGATGAAGACACAGATGGTGATGGAATGTCAGATGGATGGGAAGTCGAGCACGGATTAAATCCATTGGATGATGGTGAATCTGATCCCTTAGAACAAGATCCCGGCGAGGCTGATGTCGAAGAAGCTGAACAAGAAAATGAAACAGATTCGTGGCCAGATCCAAACCAAGGTCCTAAAGGCGACCCAGATAATGATGGATTGACCAATCAACAAGAGCAGGAATTGGAAACAGATCCACAGAGGTCAGATACTGACAATGATGGACTAAACGACAAATGGGAGTCAACTTACATGGTAGAAATAGAAATTCCGGGTGGTTCTTTCACACTTTTTGATCCGCTTAATGGAAATTGGGACTGTGTTCTACTCACTTCAGATGTGAAAAACAATTTGCGCGAGTATTACAACCTCGACGAGTCAACTCCATCCTGGGAAGAGTTAGGTAACGGATTTGGTCAGCACTCCTGTGACAATGTATTGGATTATGATGACGATGGGCTAGCCAACTTCC
>JAYXVG010000056.1:0-8176 GCA_036021875.1 Thermoplasmatota archaeon
GCGCTATCTCGAAGGAACTGCTTGGACTTGCTCCAGTGCGGTTGCTCGTTTCATCGACAATAGGGAAATCTCCGTTTTTCAACATCATAGTACAACCCCTAAATCGTTCGTTTCTATTGCATTGACCAAACCATCTCTAGTTTCTCTCTTCTGTGAGGCACTTGCGCTTTGGAGAGGGGACTTTCCTCAGAGTCGAACTCTGTCAGCAGTCCTCCTACTCCCTCAAACTACCTGTTCTGTATTTGTCATTTGAATTCTTCTACCTTCATTTGTATGGGTTGTCACCCGGAGAAGAAGGGACTTGCTGCTGGGCATAATGATGTGTTTGGTTTGCTCTAATTTGACGATTAGCAAGTTGATAATTTTTATTGGCAGGTAAACGTTGCCCTTGCGGACCTTTGGGCGAACGTAACCCAAATATTAACAGACCAATCAGTGAAGCTACTAATAACAATATCACGATTAGCAGAACAGGGTTAATCTCCGCTATGCCACCGAGGAAACCGTCAGATTCACCGCTATCAACATAGAAGGTATCGGTTTGTTTTGAAGGTCCTCCAATAATGATAAATTCAATCCACATAGACCCAGCCCTGTCAGGTGTCCATCGGTGGTTGAATTCTCCAATACTACCCGAATTTACTTTGACTTGTTGTGAGTGAATTATTGTTCTTGCTCCATTGCTTTCTACCCTCTCAACGCGTAGTTGTGCGTCCCCATCTGATTTACCAACATTTTGAATCACAACTGACAGATCTATTGCCTTACCTACCTCTAAGCCGCCAGAATAAATTATTCTAGGCTGTTCTAGAGAATATTCTGGTAACTGTTGCTCTAACTGCCATACTGCAAGTGGCGTGTAAACTTCATCAGAAACTGAACCAAACTGATTGCCGGCCATATCACTACCACTTACCCAAATCCTCAATTCTAGGGCATCAGTCCGAATTTCCTCTGGGACAACTGAAGCTACATTTATTCCATAAGCACCTATTATAGATTCACCATATGGCATCCCGCCTAAAATTGAAATTAATCCAGAACCATTAGCTATACTCGAAGAAGCAAAACCGAATCCAGATGGATGTATTTCCCACTTAATGTTCAATGAGCTTTGATCCATGAAGCTATTTTCTGATAAAGTCATCAATATTTCAAGAAAATCCCATTCTGACTCCTCGATGATTTGTGCAGGCAGCGGGTAATCAATCGACTTTATTGATGGCGCCTCATCATCGACAATGAACCACAACAAGGGGGAGTTTGGCTCAATTATTGTGGCACCATTGGGGGGATTTCTAAGTGCGACATCAATGGGATAATTACCAGGTGTTGCAGGTGATACAATAGTCCCATTGAACATACCTCCCATGTAATCGACTGGTGCTTGGTTTAGTCCAAGGGTGATTAGTAGTTCAAGGTCCTGCAAAACTTGTCGTTGAGTTTTTACCCAATTTAATGAACCGGATAATGTAATATCCTCTCTTGCTTTCACCCACGAACCTATCGTCGAGTCGTTATTTCCTGATGTTGAATAACTCAGGCTATGTTTGTTAATTTCCATCTCACCTGAATATTTCCAATTCAAATCACTTAGTTCAATAGTGGTAGATTGACGATTGAGGTCGGTCAATCTAATCAATGGCGTTCTGGTGATGCTGTCATCAGGATCAAAACCCCATTTTAATTCAAATTTGATTACGAATTCGCCTGAGTTAGTGAATAACCCTGAACCGCTATCACCGATCATTTCACAACTGTCTATTTGTATGTACAATGTTGAGCTAGAGCACACATTAGTCTGCCTATTCCATGATATAGTTGATGAATCAGGCTGATTGACTGACAAGTCTAATTCAATGTCAGTGATGTCAGTTACGCCATTTTTATCCCAAACCGGTATGCTCAAAGTAATTGCTTCTCCAGGGTGCAACCAAGGAATTAACCCATACTCCCATGATAGCTCAGAGTATCCCAACTGGGGTGAACCATCGCTACTGATTAATAAGTTAAACAGAGGGTGCGTGAGATTTCCTGATTCAGTAAGCATGTTACCTGCTGAATCGGCAACCTCCAACCACCCCTGGACATAACCTCCATCTGGCGCCGATGAAGTATCTAAATCGAATTGGTAAATGCCCTCTAACATAGTTAAATCATCAGGTTGTTTTAGATTTGAGTGCAAGACTTCAGATATATCTATCTGACCATCTTGATCGAAATCATTTTCCCAAGATTTCCAAATTACTATTTTTGATTGCGTTGGTAAAACTGGACGGTCCGTAATGGTAAATTCTAACATCGTGGATGGGCTAGACTGGAAGTGATCAAATTCATCGATGTTCATTGAGAGTAATTGAGGGTTTACTGCATCATATCGGAAAAGAATATTGTTTTGTACTTCATAAGAAACTTCCTGACCGCGTAAAGGCTGAATATCAATTTCCAATTCAACGGTTTCTCCGACAACAGGTGTTACCCATGGTATTGAGGCAATGCCTTCGTTTATTACTGAGGTTGAACCATATTCATTTCCGTTGACCAGTAGACGAACTAGAGCATGTCCGGTTCTCGGGGCCGTGCCCTCGTCCCCCTCGAATCCTAAATGCGCCTGAATTATCACTGGTTCACCTCGTTGGCTTGGTAAATATGGATACTGATTATCGGTAGGAATTCCGTTTGGGCCAACTACCGTCCAGTGCTTCAAAGCTATGTCATTCTCAACACCCTGTGAGTTACCCAATCCAAATGATTTGCTGACTGATAACATTGGTCCATTTTGAGAAACCATATTCACTGAAGCAAGGAGGAATTCCTCATCATCCCACTCTACTGGAAATTTAAATCGGTGATGAAATTCTAGTGTTGATGATGTTCCAGCCATAGAGATCCCTCCATTAGTTCCAAGGTCAGACCATATCAGTTGGACGCCATTTTGGACGCAATTACTTACCCCGTTTCCAACAACTGGTAATGCCAAAGTACTACATCTTAATTGAGCGATATTATTTTCTCCTACGAGATTGAAATCAACTAACCATGACCCACCTTTTACAAAATTTTCCGGGTTATTAACCCCAATACCAGAGAAATCAAACGAACTAGTAACATCTATCCAATTCATTGATGGAGTGAATGTGTCTGTAACATTGCTGACTTCCATTGATATGGGGTTTACAGACGGAGCAGTAGTAATCGAGTTTACCGTCATTAGGATTGCTCCAGTGCTCTTCATCCTTACCGGAATTGAAATATCGCGATATCCATTTACCATTGGTGCGCTTGGCAAAATGCTGTTAAGCCCAATGATTAATCCGTCCGAGCCAATGAAATCTAGATTGACTGAGGAGTCATATGTCGCAATTAAACCGCCAAACTGAATAAGCGAATTTGTCGATGATGAACCTATCTTTATCTTTATCTCAGCAAATTGTAATCCGTTTATATTTACGCCGGTTACTGACTGGTCAATCGCATCATTGATGGTAGAAATTTGAGACTGGGTCAATCTGACAGTGGTGATTTTAGAAAAGTCATTAAATGAGCTTGTTAAAATATCTTGATTATTGTGAGATAGCGTCATGTAAGGGTTGATGAAGTTAACACTAGGACTAGCGACGGCAAATTCAAATTTCTCAATACCTTGAGTGGGAATAAAAACAGAAAATTCTGCTGGAGATGATGGACTACTCTGCTCACTGCCCCAGAGTGAATCATCCGTAAGCAAATCCTGAACACCTAAACGACCAATTCCAGTTCTATCCATTGTCCAATCACTTATGCCGTCAAGACCAATATCAAGTTCCAAACCGTCAACTACACTGGTTCTAATCATTTCAACAGACAGTCTATCAAATACCCAATTACCTCCATTAGAAACTGCTTTGAACATCACTGAAAAATAAGGTACACCAAATGACTGAAGATTATCATTTGGCAAACTATTCCAGTTTTGACCTGAATCTATTGAAT
Source organism: Thermoplasmatota archaeon (assembly GCA_036021875.1). Taxonomy (GTDB): domain Archaea; phylum Thermoplasmatota; class Poseidoniia; order Poseidoniales; family Poseidoniaceae; genus MGIIa-L1. Next base: position 3,973 of record JAYXVG010000056.1, read on the forward strand.
AATACAATGTTGCAGAACCGTTTAGGTAGGAGTTTGATTTTACACCGACGAAACCACTTCTAATGAAATACTCCGGGCTTTGAATAGTACCGCTGCCAGATATTGAACCGGGATTCCATGCAACTCCGTTCAATTGCCAACCACTAAATGAGGGGTTTGAATCAAAGTCATCCTGAATCAAACCATCAAAGTGAATACCATGAACTACAGGCAGGGAACCTGTAGTTGTTGACATATCAATCCTCATCTTTACCAATGGATAAGACAGCCAATCAATAATTCCAAAATCCATGTATGTGTCAGTAAGACCATCAAAACCGGGAATGACTGAATCAGTTGAAGCATCAAGCAGCGACCACTCAAAGTCGGAATCTATCGGGACATAAGCATCCATATACATCAGACCATAATTTCGTGGCTCACCTTGTCCTGATAATTCGGGTCCAAATGCTGGTGATGTCCACGATCCTTCGCCATTGCCAGCTCCTCCAGTTGGAGTAATAACTAAGTCATCTATCCATGCTGTATCTTGTCCAGAATTTACGCTGCCATCTTTAGTGTATTTCCAAGTTAGAGAGTTCGCTGTCGCTGGGATATTAAACGTATGAGTGCCGCTAGTGATCCCTGCCCAACGCTGATTATAACCTGATGACCTACTACACCCCGTATTATCGATGCAAAATATCAGATAATCAAAGCCGCTCTCAGAAGATACCTGATATCTAAACGTCCCAGATCCCGCCGGTAAAGAAGATACATCCAGGCTTAATGATGTTTCTTGATTGGCACTTATTGAACCCGCTTGGGCGGTTTGACTGCCGCCAATTACATTACTGGATTGAATATACCAATTACTAACCCCGCCAAGTCGCCACTCTGGACCAAAGTTACCTGACTCAAAATCCCATGACCATTCTTGCGGTAAGAGCGAAAGAGAAGATGAATTAACATCAACGCCTTCAAATGCGGTCGAACTGGCAAAATCTTGGCTATCAGTAAATGAGTATGCAGTTGATGTTGCAAGATCCGCAGCAGCAATGTCAATATTCATTGATTGTACTACTTGCCCGTCGGGAACTGAAATTCTTACTTTCTCAACTGCACCGTAAGGGTAAGAACCAATTGCTATTTTTTGCGCCTGACCAAGAACCTCGGTTACATCTTCATCACTATCATCAAGTATGGTTTTTTGATTGGAAAAATAATAACTCTGAGTTGAAATAACGAAAAGCAGCAACAGAAACACAGCCAAGCCTCGCCTAGTTCCACTCTCTCCCATGATTACACACACTATATCAAAGGTCAAAACCTTTCTCCAAGGCTAAACTATTGTGATACATCACAATACTCAATAGCCTCAGTGATTAACGGTATCACATGGACAGAGTCGAATTACTAAAACAGCAAGCAGGAGTTGAAGCTTGCAAGTTTGTCTCTAGTGGCATGAAAGTAGGTTTAGGAACTGGTTCAACGGTAAAGTACACAGTTATTGAGCTGGGCAGAAGGATAGCAGAAGAAGATTTGCAGATAGTAGGCGTACCAACATCACTTGCTACAGAGCAACTCGCTAACAAGGTAGGAATACCTCTGGTTAAGTTGTCTGAGTGTTCACATTTGGATATAGTAATTGATGGTGCTGATGAATTTGATAGTGAATTTAATTTGATTAAAGGTGGTGGAGCAGCGCTATTAAGAGAGAAAATAGTCGCTCAGGAATCACACGCAATGGTTGTCGTAGCCGATGAAAGAAAAATGGTAAATGTGCTAGGTGCGTTTCCATTACCTATTGAAATAACCCCTTTTGCCCATCAGGCTACCATTAGGAAACTTGCCAAGTTACTAGACTGTAGAGTTAATTGTCGGATGTCTGGTGACAACCCTGTCGTTACAGACAATGGCAACTACATTGCAGATGCTCATTGTGGCCCATCGATAGATGAACCGATCAAACTTGAAAGAAAAATACTCAATATTGCCGGAGTAGTTCAGGTTGGTTTATTCAATGAAATGTGTGACGTGGTAGTCCTAGCAAATGATTCTGGTGTGGAAATACTTACCAACCCAAAAGGCCGACTGATAAATTGAGTATTATTGAATCAAGAATTAAATACATTATCCAGCAGGCTGTAGTGGGCCTGTAGCTTAGTCAGGTAGAGCGACGGACTCTTAATCCGTCGGTCGCGGGTTCGAACCCCGTCAGGCCCGCTAGTCAACAAGCGCAATAATCGAATCAATACTTATTGAACCAAAATTATGCGAATCGTCACTTGCCGTCGGATCTGGATTGTCTCCTTCTACGAACAACATGTTGTTTGACAATTTTGTCACCCGTTTTGCTGCTGTGACTCTATTATCAAAAGGGTGGGTAAAAATAACTATTTGACCTAATTTTAATGGCTGACCAACAAATTTTGTACAGACGATTTCTTGACCGTCGGTAAGTGACGGCCACATACTATCACCCCGTATAGTTACTAGGAGTTTTTCCATGCCATCAACTAGCTCTAATCCAAGGAACATCTCTTCCCTTAGCTGCCCAAAAGAGGTGATGGATTTTTTCTACTGCATCCATTAGTTCCTGAGCGTGTTGTGCTGAGACCTCGACTTTACAGGCACTGCACAATTTTGCAGCCTGCCAAAAGATATCATGTAAATCTGGGTTGGACTCCAAATGGATCGGTTTGAAGAAATCTGTCCAAAGAACGAGTAGTTCTTTTTTACACTTTTGTGCCTCTTCTTCCTTTACTGCGGCATATCTGCTCATAGTATTCAGGTATGCTGCAGAACCACTATCTGCAGAGTGATTTTCAGCTAAACTGAGCATTTTTTTGGTCATTGATTGGACGGCTTCTGCAGCAACTCTTGCGCTGGCAGGGTCATAAACCCCACATGGTCCATCACAGTGTGCACTTGCTTCGATTCTGTTCATGTCGGGGTCTAGGAAGCATTGACTTATGAATATGTGGTATCACTTAACAACAATCTTAGTTCCTGCTTCTCCCCTAAGAGCACTCAATGCGTCTCCGGGTTGGCAAAGAATCGCACTCAAGGAAGGGTTGTGCAGAGTAGCCTCCATCAAGCTACCTATCTTTGGAGCCATAGAACCTGGTGGAAACTCGCCTTTTTCCATCAATGCCTCACATTGGTCTAAAGTAAGCTCCCTATGATCTTGCTCTTGTTGAGTTCCAAATCCGCTTTTAACACATTCAACTGCAGTTGAAATTATTAATGCATCAGCGTTTAATTTTATGGCAATGAGGGCTGACAAGCGATCTTTATCAATAACTGCTGGCACACCTGAATAATAATCATCCTTCTTAACGACGGGAATACCTCCTCCACCACCACAGATTACCACTGCTCTTAACTCTACTAATTTCCTAATAACCTCTAAATCGAGAACATTCATTGGCATGGGACTAGCCACAACCCGCCTTGGACCACTAATAGTTTCGGCGATATCCCAATCTGCAGTCATCACCATTTTGTCCGAGAGTATTGGCCCCACAGGCTTGGTTGGCATAGTAAATCCGTGGTCACTGGGATCTACTTCTACGCGGGTAATAATTGCGGCAGTTCTTTCCGGTCGCCTGCGTTTTAGTAGTATAGAATCTAAATTAAGTGCTAAAGAGTGACCAATCATTCCCTGAGTTGCTGATACCCACTCATCCATGGTATGACTGTAGTCATTGTCTAGTTGCATTAAATGCCCCACTTGGGGACCGTTACCGTGGGTTAGAATTACACCCCAGCCAGATTCTAGTAAGTCTACAACATCACTCATGACTTTAGCCAAGACCTCTGCCGCTTCATCTGAGTTAGCCGACATTGGGTTTTGCAAAGCGTTACCACCAATCGCATAGACTGCCACTTTGTGCATTGGCCATCATTAATCCAAGTCAAGTTTGAGGTTTTCCATTATCTGGTCGATGTTTATGCTATTTTAGAATGCTAGAAATTAAGCGACATTTCAATTATAGGCGCTTCTAGGATGGTGTGGTGACAATATGAAGACGACTTGGATTTCTGATGTCCTCGAAGGCAAATATGACGGTCAAAAAGTTGAACTAAAAGGGTGGGTGAAACGTTCTCGAGGCTCAAACAAAATTAGATTCTTGGTGCTTAGAGATTCGACAGGATCCATTCAATGCGTGGCAAAAAAAGACGCCATAGGCGAAGACTCCTTTGATGCTGTAAAAAGTGC
>JAYXVG010000057.1:0-1536 GCA_036021875.1 Thermoplasmatota archaeon
GCAAATGCTGCCAAGGTTAACGCTCCAAAGAAGATTAATTCGAATACCCGGCTAAAGCCATTTACCAGCATCAACTGTTTGCCACTTTCCGTGACTATTGCAGTCCTATCTACGCCATCTTGGAACGAGAGCATTGTTTGAACAAACGCAGCGCCTAAGGTTATTGTGGCAATCCATGCTGGTAGTTTTGGATTACTGGTTAAACTAAATCGGTTGCCGCCTAAGAACCACATCACGCGCGCTTGAGTCCCAGGAATCCTAACAGTTCCTTTGCCTAGGTTGGGCACAATAATTAGCAGGATTAGGCCAACGAAAATGATTAATTCAGGGCATAACGCTGTGATAAAGCCATCTGCAAATGGTTCAACACTGTTTATTTCGGACATCTCAAGCACCTCCTTTGCCAACAAACATAATCAGTCCTTCAAACGCTTGTTTGGTCCAATCATCCATCATATCCAATCCTATCCAGGGCATTACACCAAACAAAATAGTGAATAAAGCCATAATCAGCATTGCGAACTTTTCTGAGTTTGATATGTCTGGTATTGGTTTACCAATGAGGTTTTCAGGGGGCTGTCCAGTTTCGCCACCCTCGAAGATGGTTCTTTGCATCGACCATAGATAGTAGGCTGCTGTCAAAGCCAGCACAAGTGCGGGGCCAACCATCCACCAAATGCTCCAACCGTCCAATGAAATCATGTGCCAAAGCGCAATCAGCATCATTATTTCAGCAACGAAACCGGCTAGTAAAGGCAAACCAAGCGAAGCCATCCACGCAAACATCATCGAGGTTGCTAGCCACGGTGAATGACGTGCCATGCCTCGCATAGCGCCAATTTCCATACTGTGATAGTGATGCTTGAAGGCGCCACAAACTGCGAACAGCATTGGGCTAATTATTCCGTGTGCAAACATCATGAACAACGCAGCAGCCCAGCCCATTGGCTGCATTGTGGCGATTCCGATTAAGATTACACCCATGTGAGAAACTGACGAATAAGCAACCATTTTCTTGAGATTGGTTTGACCGAGACAAACTATTGCACCCCAAACAAGCGAAACCATTCCGATAATCATCAACGCTAGTTGGAAATGGTAAAGCGCATGTGGGAACAGGCTGATTGGTAGTCTAAACATGCCGTATGCACCCATCTTCAGCATGACTCCGGCTAACAACATTGACCCACCAGTTGGTGCCTGAACGTGAGCGTCGGGTAGCCAAGTGTGGAATGGAACAGCGGGTAATTTTACCAAGAAACCAATCATCAGCATGACAAAGAGAATCTTTTGCATTTGAGCACCGAGATACCAGTTGTCTCCAAGATTGCCAGCTTTAGCGCTGTCAATAAGTTCTGGAATAGAGAAACTTCGGCCGGTCATCGAACCAGAGTAATTTAGCGTGTAAGGGTCTTGTAGGAAGTAAAGAGTGATTAGACCAAGCAGCATAATCACTGACGCAGTGAATGTGTAGATGAAGAATTTCTGCGCAGCGTATCTTCGATCTTTGCCACCCCACTTGAGAATGAGGAAAAA
>JAYXVG010000057.1:1636-7906 GCA_036021875.1 Thermoplasmatota archaeon
GCAGTGAATGTGTAGATGAAGAATTTCTGCGCAGCGTATCTTCGATCTTTGCCACCCCACTTGAGAATGAGGAAAAACATCGGTATCAGGGTCAATTCCCAAAATACGTAGAACATGAATAGGTCTAGCGAAACAAATACGCCGATTAGGGCTCCGCCCATCATCAATAATAGCGGGAAGTAGGTTGCGCCGTGCTTCTCATTCCAAGTAGCGATAATGGTAACCGGCAAAAGGAAGGTAGTCAGCCAAACCATAGGGAAAGACAAGGCATCTAAACCGACGGCCCAATGAATTCCTAGCGTGTCAATCCATGAATAGATGAAATGATACTCATAATCATTGAATGCTATGTTCATCCAACTTACATCACCGAAGTAGCGGAAGAACATGCCAGTAGTGATGGTGAGCATGACTAATGAAAATATTAGACAAGCCATTCGGATTGGAGCAACCAACCTTTGTCGCATTCGCTCAGTTCCATTAGCGACAAACGCTAACAAGACCATACTGGCGATTAGCGGGAAGGCTACTAATGGAATAGAAATCCAATCAATCAATCAGGCCACCCCCCACATTAGGAAGAATATTGCTAGTGCTCCCACTGATACCATCAGGATGTAGTCTCTTGCTGAACCGGTTGTCATCGATCTGACTACCTTAGAAATTGATTGGCTGCCTGTTTCTATCTTCTTGATAACACCATCAACAACATTCTTGTCGGTCTCTGCTGACTTATCAGAAAATCCTGCGACTAGTTTTAACATCGCCATATCATAATAATGATCGAAGTATAATCGGTTCTCTAGTGCTTTTGACAGGCTTGATTCTGCTACTGATTTGTTATCGAAGTTGAAGCGGTCGAAGACCCACGCATTTAACCTAATAATCGGCTTCATCCATGGTTTTACAGTCTCGCCTTCTGCTAGGTCACCACCATACAAAGATAATGCAAGACCAGGACCAACAATAGCACCAAATGTGATAGCGATGTAGGTCAGGATGAAAAAGAACGTATTACTATTAGCGAAGGCGTGATTTATTTCGTAAACGATACCCTCAATCAAACTCTTTTCAGACATGAGTCCGTATTCTGCATCCGGTGCCCAGTGAGTGAAGCCCATTCCCGCAAATAGAATCGCTGAAAGCGAAACAAATGTCAGGATAAACAGCGGTATTTTGATCCAAGTATTGGTTGGACCAACATGTGCAGCAACCTCTGTCTTGGGTTTGCCAGCAAAGGTTTTCAGCCACATTCTAGACATATAAAAACCGGTCATTCCGGCACCGATTAGCACGCACATTGCGGGCAGGTAAAAGCGTGGATCATCTAATGCTACTCGCCAGGCATTAGCAATGATTCCTTCTTTGGACCAGAAACCGCCAATAAATGGTAGCCCCATTATTGAAGCAGAACCAACAAGCATCGCTGTTGCGGTCAACGGCATCTTGGAAGCCAGTCCACCCATATTCTCCATTGATTGGGCGTCAAAATCGTCGTCATGGTGATCATCATGACCGTGATGGTCGTCAGCTTGATGTTCATCATCATGATGGTCGTGATGGTGCAGGTGGTGATGAGCGTGGTGAACTTCATGAATCACCGAACCACTCGCCATAAACAGCATACCTTTGGCCATTGCGTGATTAAACAAGTGGAATAGTGCCGCTCCAAATGCAATGACGACGATGTAATGGTCGCCATCATCAGTCTTCCAATCCAGAGTGTTGGCTAGATACATTGCACATCCAAGGCCGGTAAAAATGTAGGCTAATTGGCTCATTGTTGAGTACGCAAGAACCTTCTTTAAATCGTGCTGGACAAAGGCTATTGCGGCTGCCATAACCGCCGTGAGACCGCCAATTAAAGCAATGATGAACGCTAAGTCAACCAAATCATGTTGTAGATATTCCGAGCCAAAGAACGGTAACATTCTAGCAACTAGATATAACCCTGCATTGACCATGGTTGCGGCGTGAATCAGAGCTGAGACCGGTGTAGGGCCTTCCATTGCATCTGGAAGCCAAACGTGAAGTGGGAACTGTGCTGACTTACCGACCGCACCAATAAACATCATACCTAGAGCCCATTGGAGGGTTCCGGAAGACTCAGCGGCAACAGCTTCGATATTGGCTTCATTGAATACCACTGCGTAGTCTAGGGACCCAAATAAGTCCCACATCATTACCAAACCGATCATCAGGAAAACGTCACCAACACGGGTGGTCAAAAACGCCTTCTTTGCTGCGTAGGCAGCACTTGGCTTCTCGTAGTAGAAACCGATCAGAAGGTAGGAACAGAGACCCATAATCTCCCAGAAGATGAATAACCAAAGGAATGAATCGGCCAATACCATCCCGAGCATTCCTGAACAAAATAGGACAAACTCGGCATAGAAGCGATGATTACGGTTATCATTGATTGGATCTGTATTCATATAGCCAATGCTGAATATGTTGATTAGTAAACACAAGAAGGAAGCGACAAATAGCAGCATTACCGTAATATGGTCTACATATAACCCGAAACCTAGTGTGTGCTCAGCAAGTCCTGAACTACTGTAAGTGTGAGTGTTTAACCAAAGGAAATCAATGGTGTCGTTGTCTATGAGGAAACTGCCCAAGTGATCTTTGATTAGCAGTAATGAGACTATTAGGCTGGCTGCCATAACAACTAGAGCAATTATGCCACCTTCCTTCATTTTATCTTTCCAAAACGGGTTGCGATTAAACACTCTTCCAAGGAATAAGATGATTGGGAATGCCAGCATTGGAAGTAAGATAATTAGTGGAGCAAATTCCATGAAATCGCTGTCTACATAGGTTGCGTTTCCGGTTCCAGCCATCATCTCACCTCAGTTCCTCAGGACATCCACATCGTCCAGTGATATCGTTTCGTGCTTTCCATACATGGCAAGGAAAATTGCCAGTCCAATTGCTACTTCACTAGCAGCGATTGCAATTGCAAAAATTGTGTATACCCAACCTGTCGGGTCTCCGTGGTGAACTGCGGCTGCCGCAAACTGCATGTTTGCCGCATTGAGCATCAACTCGATGCACATGAGCACGATAATCGCGTTCTTTCTGGTAAACGCACCGCCCAAGCCAATAATGAATAAAATCGCTGATAGGGCAGAAACCCATGCTGGATCAATCACTCCTCTTCACCTCCAAATTCCCACAAGAGATTCTCTCTTCTTTCATCGCGGATTAGATAGGCAGCACCAATCATCGAGGCAGCCATCAGCACTCCAACAAACAGCAGTGGTAGAGCCCAGTCATTCAGCAAAGAGTCGGCTAAACCGTTGGTTGTTGGCTGGTCATCGCTCGAATCAGCCCAAACCTCTTCAGCGCTGAGCACGGAAATGAGAATCATCGCTAACGCTAGTAAGCCAATACGTGTTACCAAGGAAACGAACTTCATTCGAAATCCGCCTCCAAAATTTGTCGCCTGGTCAGCATTATTCCAAACAACACGACAAGTCCAACACTAGCAAGATAGACCAGAATCTGGATTGCGGCCAAAAACTCAGCCCCGAGTAGAATAAAAATTCCAGATACCGCCATGAAACAGAAGATTAGTGAAAGCATCGAATGAGCAACCCTCTGGGCTAGAATCAGCCCGAGTGCTCCGCCGATAGTGATAGTTGCAAATAAGAAAAATACCCCTGCTTCGACGATACCTGCGATATCCATCTCAGGCACCATCCTCTGCAGCGGCTTTTGCCTTTGCTGCTTTCCTAGCGCGTTTATCTCTCTCCTTATTTGCCCGTTTAGCTAATTCTGCATCAACTGCTTCTTGGTGCACTGAAGGCAGAACCCTTGTTCTGCTGGCATCAAACCACAAATCTTGACGAGTAAAACCGGACATACCATCGTATTCATTGGTCATGAAGAAGGAAGTAAATCCGCAGGCTTCCATGCACAATCCACAGAACATACAGCGGCCTAGGTCAATTCTTCCTGAGACTATTTGATCATCTGCGACAAATAGCTCTGTTTGGTCAATGTCTTGTTCCATACCTGAATCATTCCAGCGAACTGTTGCAGTGCCACCTGACAGGTCTAGAACTTCGGCAAACCGCCACTGGTCAGGAGTATCTGCGTGGGCAGTGACGTGATTGAAATCATCAAGGGTGTTAGCGACCTCTGGAATCAACTGGGCTGCATAGCCGCCGACTTCTAATTCTGCGCCCAGTCCGCCGTGTTCGCCATCTGCGCCATCTAATACATCAACACGTAATTCTGTGGTCATGTGCAAACAATCGTTTGGACAGGCAGTTACGCAGAGTTTGCACGCAGTGCAGGTTTCCCAAATTACCCCAATTCTACCGTTGTAGTTGCCGGGAACGAAGAGCCATGGCTCCATGTCTTCCAGCCTCTCATATGGGTATTGGACGGTTTGTGGCTTCCATAGAGTAGGGAACAAATCTGACGTTACTCGGTCTGGGGCAAACTCTTGCTGACTGATATCATTGAAACTACTGTTCTTACTAGCTCTTGCCTTGGAACCATCATCGAGGAATTCTGGATGGCTGGTGTTGTGATACCCCATACCTAGTCGCTTGCCAAACAACTTTCCAAAGATGGGGAAAGTCCTCAACGCAGTGATTAAGGTAATCTTGAACGGATACCAAAATAGATTTCTAAAATTCGGCTTCGCATGGGGGTGCATTGGCATATTTTCACCTCACTCCTGCCCCGGGACATACGTTCCCGCAGGCTTTTCTGTGTACACGTGGAACATACGCTCGGTATTACCACTCTTATCCTCATCATTGAGGAATAATACGAATATACCCAACCAAATCGCGGTTGTAATTATTGGAACGAACATTGGTATGCCCATTGCGTCCCATGCCCAGCCACCGGCTGCCGTGTCTTTCATCGCAGTCGGGTCAAACAGGTAAAGTCGATAGATTCCAGCAAGGACGACTTGTAGCACTGCTAGAGGCAATAATATGCGCCAACCGAACTCTAGAATCTGGTCGGTCCTTATCCTAGCCAATGAAAATCTTGCCCAGACAAACACCAGCAAGAATACTAGCCACGATTTCAATAAGACGACAATAGCACCAGGAATGAGCAGATACAAGTCACCAACCAGTGGGACCTGACTGATTAATCCCTGGAACGGTAGGTGCCATCCACCGAGGAAAAAGTGAGTAAACAAGAAACATGCTGCATAAGTTCTGATATATTCTGCCATAAATAGCATACCAAATCTCATACCGCCATACTCGGTCCACCATCCCTCAACCAGTTCTGCTTCTGCTTCTGGCATATCGAAAGGAACTCGTTCGACTTCGGCGATCATCGTCAGGAGGAATAGCCCAGCGCCAAGCGGCATCAGGAATAAATTCCATGCACCTGCAGAATGTTGGAAATGAATGCTTTCGATGATGTTGAACGTGCCTGTCAGGATTGCGACTGAGAGAAGAGTGAGTAGTAATGGAATTTCATAGGCTGTTAACTGCGCTGCTGACCTGATTCCACCAATCAAGGTATACTTGTTGTTAGACGACCAGCCGGCGAAGAAGACACCAATCGGCGCGATACCAAAAATTGCTATTGCATACAGTATCGATAGATCTGGATTGGTCGCATACATACCACTGGATAATGGAATAATTCCGAGGATAAGTAAAGTTGATGAGACAATCAAAAATGGTGAAACTTCGAAGATTAGGCGGTCCGCACGTTGAGGGACCATGTGCTCTTTGACCAAGAATTTCATACCATCTGCGACATTTTGGAAGAAACCTGGGAAGATGGAATATCCCATCCACGAGCGATTGTTGACTCGGTCAACGGTTGCGAATGTTTCGTCGCGGTTACCAAATCGGTTGTTGAGCCACTTGTTCAGTCCACCAATAGGTTTACCCAGGCCGAACGGTAACATGTTCCACCAATCCCCCGCAGTAACACCATTTTCACCGACCCATAGCGAACGTAGGGCAGTGGTTGCTCCACGTCTGTCGTTCATTCGCGCTACAGCCTTACGTTCAATCCACAGAATTGCGAATTGCGAGAAAAATAACATCAGGAAAACTATGTTGACGACAGCGAATGTTGCTGCTCCAAAAGCAATTGAATTGGCACTGTCCTCTAACGGTGTGCCCTCAAGAAGCGGTGGAATCAAATCATCAAAGGTTGAGAAAATCAAACCCCTTAGATCGTATTTGTCGTCCATGATTTCACCTCAGCGATCTGTCTCTCCAATACACGGGTCAAAGCTCCCCATAATTGCTGGGATGTCGGCAACTTTGTAGC
>JAYXVG010000058.1:0-7875 GCA_036021875.1 Thermoplasmatota archaeon
GGTGAACAGGCGGGGGAGGGTAGGGGAGGTTCACGCGAGGCTGGGCTTGGGGTGCAGCTGAACAAGTCATCATCACTCTTTATCACATTATTCATAATTTCAATGCTGATCAATTTTTATTTCATGAACCAAACGAAGCTACGAGAAGTGAATTAGTAATTGGACATGATCCATACTACGTTGATGACTTTCTCAACGGAAAACTAAGTGACAAGGAAATCAAACGCATAGGACTAACTCCATGGACTCCTAAACTAATTCCACGTACTCTTCGTTTAATGGGGGGGGCAATTGCTGCCCTCAATCACGTTGTAGAAAATGGTGGAATTGCTGGTAATATGGCTGGTGGGACTCATCATGCACACTATGATTTTGGTTCTGGATACTGCATTTTCAATGACCTTGCTGTGTGTGCACTGATGGCATTGCAGAAGCATAATTACAAAAGAGTGGTAATATTAGATTTTGATGTTCATCAGGGAGATGGGACTGCAACAATCCTACAGAATATCGATGGAGCGCTAACAATTTCTTTGCATTGTCAGGAAAATTTCCCTTTCCGAAAAGCAACAAGTGACCACGATTTGGAACTCAAGGCAAACTCAAATGATGAGCAATTTCTGCAAAAGGTCAGCCAGGCAATCGATATTGCCACTGAGTTTAATCCACAATTAATCCTCTATCAGGCTGGGGTAGACGGTCTTGCCACCGATGCCCTTGGTAAACTAAATATCACCAGAAAAGGAATGAATGAGCGAAATAAACTTGTTTTTGATATGGCTGTTAAGAATTCGATACCAACAGTTGTCTTTATGGGCGGAGGTTACTCTAAACCAATATCGCACACCATTGATGCATTCAGCGACTTGTTTACTGCAGCAGCTAGGGCAAACAGCCGTTTTACAAATACCTTCAATGAGTAAATCCACACATTCAATATGCAAACTGGTTTGGTGTAGTTATGGGGAGTTTAGAAAGTCTGGATTGGCTAAACCGATTTTTAGACGAAACTCCCGGTGACAGCGTAATCGGCGGAGAACCTAGACAGGTTCCTGGTGTATGCTGGTCAAAAGTCAATCCAACCAAGCCAACCAACCCAAGTCTAAGACTGTGGTCGTCAGAAATGGCTAACACACTAGACATCGAAAAGGGGAGTGCTGAAACTCTGGGTGGTGGCTCAGTAGTCAAAGGGATGCAACCATATGCTCAGCGTTACGGAGGGCACCAGTTTGGTAACTGGGCCCATCAGCTTGGCGATGGCAGAGCAATCACTCTCGGTGAGGTAAAACTCGCTGATGAAGTCCTTGAGTTACAGTTGAAAGGAGCTGGAAAAACCCCTTATTCCCGATTTGCTGATGGAAAAGCAGTCCTCCGATCCTCGATCAGGGAATTTCTGTGTAGCGAAGCAATGTTTCACTTGGGAGTTCCCACTACTAGGGCACTTTCCCTAGTGACAACCGGAGAAATGGTGGTTCGAGATATGCTGTATGACGGCAACCCAGCTCCTGAGATTGGCGCGGTTGTTTGTCGCGTCGCACCAAGTTTTATTCGCTTTGGTAGTTTTCAAATCCACACTGCTGATGGCAATCATGAAACACTTTCCCAATTGCTAAATCATACCATTATCAATCATTTCCCAGAGCACACAATCGATGACGATGATGGAATTATTACCTGGTTGAAGCATGTTGCCGCAACTACTGCTGAAATGATTGCACACTGGATGAGAGTGGGATTTGTGCACGGTGTGATGAATACCGACAACATGTCGATTCACGGATTAACCATTGATTACGGCCCGTATGGATGGTTAGAAAATTACGATCCCAATTGGACACCTAATACAACAGACTCCTCGACTAGAAGGTATCGCTACGGTCAGCAGGCCCAAATTGGTGCGTGGAATATTGCCAGACTCGCTGAGTCTGTTGCGCCGCTAATGGATAATGTGCAATTACTATATTCTGTTTTAGAACATTATGAGAACAAATATATTGAGTATCAAAATGCTATGTGGGGACTAAAACTGGGGATTGATAATTTTGCCGAGGCAGATGAGGCTTTGGTAATCGAACTCGACGGTCTACTACAAAAAGTCGAGACTGACATGACGATTTTCTTCCGATTATTATCAAAGATTGAAACCCCAAAGATTGGATTGCTTGAGATTTCTTTCTATGACAAGAATACAATTCCGACTGACGAATGGAACGCATGGTTGGAAAAGTGGTGGAAACGTGTTAACAGCAAACCCAATCGAGAAGCAATGCGGAAAGCAAACCCAAAGTATGTTTTGCGTAATTGGATGGCACAGTTAGCAATTGATGCTGCTGAAAATGAGGACTATACTGTATGTGAGGAACTGTTTACATTACTGAAGCAGCCATATGATGAACAACCAGAAATGGAAGAAAAATGGTTTCAGAAGCGCCCAGAATGGGCAAGACATCGGGTCGGATGCTCGATGTTATCTTGCTCAAGTTAAACTATCCAAATTCAACACTACCTAATCAAATAATTTTCGAATCAAATGTTAATTTGAGCACATATTTTTTGCACATCTGATTTACAATTGACCCAAGAAAATTATTGTCGCAATAATCCCACCGATAACTACGAAGTATGATATGGCAGTCTCATTTTTATATCTGTGATTCCGTTTTTCAAGGATTCTTATTATTTCTTCACTTCTCTCATCATCACCACACTCAAGAAACTGATCAGCAAGCCATACTGGATTATCATAACGTCCTCCTTTAAGATACCCTGGGACATAACTCCATATTTCGTAAAATAATTCTGCAACCATTACTGAATGTTTGTCATATTGATAGAGTTTTTCCGCAGTTAGGATTAGAGATTTACATCTTTTTTCTCGTTGCCGATACATCTCGTAAGCATCTGAGTGTTCGAATATTTTTGTTTCCTCTTTAATCAATTCTAATTGTTTCATCAGTATAGCACTACGATGATAAGATACCTCTCTTCTATATTTGCCATTATACAATGAAGTTGCATTCTCATAATCGATTTTCTTAGCTAGTTCATAAATTTCGATGGCTCTCTCTTCTCTGCCATCCTTGTAGGCATCAATCATAGTTTTCATATAATTTTCAATATCACTAGTTTGCTGAATTGTTTGCTGGATAGTATAATCACCCATAATTACCGTATCTGAAATAGTATTAGTTGGAGATTTTGACTCAGAATATACATTGTCAGCTGCTATGGTCTCGCTGCTCTGTGGAGGTGCAGGAATCCACTCACTCCCTGTCCACATGTGTTTACCATCTGGACTCATGACTGGGTCGGACATAACTATCCCTTACAGTTTGAATTTACCAATGCTTCGGCATCAAAATAAACCAGTTAATTTCTATAGAAAAATATACTAAGCGCTAATATCTTCTAGGAATATCAAGATTATATATGGCTAAATGGGGTTTGACAGATTTTGGTTGTTGGCATAATTACTACATAGTATTGAACTACGTTAAAATCATGGTAGACATCCTATGCCCCCATTGTGAACAAGAGATAGCAATGGATGATGATGCATATGGTGATTTTGAGTGTCCATACTGTGGAGGAGAATTTGAATGGAATCTACCTCAACAGGATCTGAATCGTGAAATACTACCACCGAAAAGTCTTCCGAAAATATTAGCCAAGATAGCTGGCAAGACAAGTTTGGGAGTGATAATACTATCTGGAGTAGTTATGATTATTGTTGGCATTGCCGGGTCAACATTATCATTTTCATACATAATGGATTTTGACGGTCAAGGTTCGGGATTAGCTGGGGCAGGGGTTATTGTTGTGTTGGGAATTGCATTAATTGCTTGCCTTCTTTTTGTATCTCTGGGTCTATTTGGATTAGCATTAATCATTACAGCAGCAACAATTCTCTCATCTCAATGAACCGAAATAAAAAGCAATATGATTAGATGGATGGGAATTAATCGATGTAATCATGTAAAACCCTCGAAGTTTGAGTAAACCAATTCTTCGGCATTGATATAATTGAATTTATTTCTACAGAGTCGTGCTCGGACCGGGATACTATCTGCATTTACCATGGTATTTGGAATCGGTCAGCTAATATCTACTGTTTTGTGCAAGTAATTCATAATATGAGGCTAACTATGGTCAACCATGCGCAGCCACATAGTAGCACTATTAATTTTGATTTTGCTGGGCCAGTCATTATCCAATCTCAACAGTAATAATTACGATATTGATTCATTAAATGACGATTTAACTGCAAAATCAACACAAAAGAGTAATGCTACTCTCACTTTAACCGATATTGATTCACCAAATATAATTGATATTTTTGTTGGTGGTTACAACTCTTGCTTCCTTAATTCGGATTACGAGTTTTATTGCTGGGGTGAAGGAGACGATTTTCAACTTGGTTCGAACCAAAATTCAGATACTCATTATCCGGTTTTGATTGGTTTTGGAGCTGATTATTTGGTTAAACATAGTTCTTGGACTGCACATGCTTGTGCAATATCTGGTACTGGAAGTGTATTCTGTTGGGGTGATGCTCATCACGGAAGACTTGGCAATGGTGCAAATGCTGGTGATTTCGGACCAACATTGCTAGATCTTGGCATGGGCAGAACTGCGACAGAAATATCAGTAGGCGGTGGTCATTCCTGTGCTCTACTAGACAATAATTATGTTTCATGCTGGGGTCTAGGCTCGCAAGGCAGAAATGGGCAAGGATTTCATAATGATTACCTTATTGATGAACCAGAAAACATTACTGTGATACCTTCTGGGCTAAATGTCACTAATATTTCTGCTGGCAATGCTCATACATGTGCAATACTAACAGACAATTCAGTATTATGTTGGGGGATGCATCCAATCGGCAGTTCGACGGGAAATAGATATTATTTTGGTAATCGAACTCCAATCTCAATAGAATCTGGTGATGGTTTTTCCTGCGTTGTATTGGATAATTATTCCATCAACTGCTGGGGCGAAAACCAATTTGGCACATTAGGGATAAATTCAACTAGAGCTGAATCAACACCAAAATTTGTTGACTTAGGTATGGGAAGAACTGTAAAATCGATTGATATAAATTATCGACATGTATGTGCCATATTGGATGATGATTCCTTGAAGTGTTGGGGTGCAAATGACTGGGGAAATCTTGGAACTGGTGATTCTGTAAACCGGTTAGTTCCAACAGAAATAGAAATACCACCTGGAAGAATTTTGAAATCTGTCAAAACCGGAACATGGCACACATGTGTTTTGTTTGCAGACAGTTCTATTGACTGTTTTGGCTATAATGTTAGATACCAACTAGGGACTGTTAGCAATCAAGACAAAGATGTAATTTCAAACTCATTGGGCTCTATCAATAGTCCTACAAGATTATCAGAAATCACGGAGAGTAAATCAGTAAATCTAACTTTACGAAGCCAAAGAGTAGAAGATTTCTTGTCAAATGATTACCAATATACCATTGATTTACCAAATGGACTTACATTCAACAATTCGACTTTCATCATTTCTGGAATACCTCAATATACCAATCAAGTTAATTGGAATTTCTCAATCGGTAATGGTTCAGTATACTACAACGGAACATATCAATTACAAGTTCTTTCAGATACAGATGGTGATGGAATAGCCAATAAGTATGACGATAATGATGATGATGACCCGTGGTTCGATGAAATAGATGGCTGTCCAATCGTCTTTGGCAATTCAACATGGGACGTCTTTGGGTGTGTTGATTCTGATGGCGATGGCTACTCAGACCAAGGTGACAAATTCCCTCAAGATTCATCACAACAATTAGATTCAGATCAAGATGGCTATGGTGATAATACTGAAGGAAATTTAGGCGATGATTGTCCACGAACTTATGGAACATCTAATCGAAACTCTACTTTTGGTTGCGAAGATTTAGACTTTGATGGTTGGGCAGATTTCGAAGATGAATATGTCAATGATTCTAGTCAGTGGAAAGATACAGACGGAGACGGCTATGGAGATGAGTTGAACGGTTTCCAAGGAGATGCTTGTCCTAAGAGTGCTGGAAGCTCGACACTAGATAGATTCGGTTGTAGAGATACTGATAATGATGGTTGGAGCGATAATGGTGATGCTTTGCCTGAAAACCCAACTCAATGGATTGATAGGGATGGTGATGGCTATGGTGACAATGATTCTGAAGAAGCAACTGAAGTTGATTTATTCCCCTCAGACGGCACTCAATGGAACGATACTGATGGCGACGGCCACGGAGATAATCCGTATGGTACACAAGGTGACTGGTTCCCTGATGACCCAACAAGATGGCGTGATTCTGACCAAGATGCTACTGCCGATGAAGATGATGCATTCCCTAACGATGCGACACAACAAGTAGATTCTGATGGTGATGGTTATGGTGACAACTTAGATGGAAATAGAGGCGATGTATTTCCTAATGACCCGAATGAATGGAAAGATTCTGATGGTGATGGTTTAGGCGATAATGCCGACATGTTTCCTTACGACCCTACCCAAATTGAAGACAGAGATGGAGATGGAATGGGCGATAATCCAATGGGAATTGGTGCTGATAAATTTCCTGATGACCCAACTCAGTGGGGCGACATAGATGGTGATGGATACGGAGATAACCAATTAGGAAATAATCCAGATTTGTTCATAACCGATGCTACCCAATGGGCTGACCGAGATGGTGATGGTTATGGCGATAATCCTCAAGGCAGACTGTATGATTTATTCCCCGACAATCCAACTCAATGGGAAGATGCTGATGAAGATGGACTGGGCGATAACCAATCTGGAACTGATGCTGACCCATTCCTCAACGACTTTGACAATGATGGTTTCAATGACTCTATTGATATCCTACCTAAACTAGCAAGTCCAGGTGATCTAGACGCAGACGGCTGTCTCGACGAAGTAGATGCATTCCCGGAAAATGGGCAGGAATGTGTTGATACTGACGGAGACGGTATTGGAAACAATGGTGACTCAGATGATGACGGTGATGGCTGGACTGATGCTGATGAGGAGCGCCTTGGAACCGATTCACTATCTGCTAGCAGTAAGCCAGTAGATAGTTTTGAGATTGTAATTCCTGGAACTGCCGTTGGACTTGGTGCTTGGGACTTAATCGGAATCTTTGGCGGCGTACCATTATTTGCTTGGATAGGATTTGGTTTTGCCACTAGAAATGGACGATGTGCAAGATACGAGGAGTTACTCAAAGAAGCTACATCAAGAGATGAATTAGAGCAAATCGCATTACGCTGGGAATACTCACTAATGCTACGAATGCTTGGCCCGCATCAGGGAATTAGACTTGAAAGACTTCGAGCAGAGCTTGACGATAAATTTGAGAATGCAACATATGATGAAACTGAAATTGGCTATGACCAGACCAATCTTGTCGAAAATGAAGGTAAGGAAATACCACCTATCGTTGAAACATCAAGCACGCCTACCAAGGAAACAGCAGCAACATCGACTGATGATTCAGGTTATGAATGGCTCAAACAGGGCGAAGATGATTGGTATCGACCTGTTGGTAGTAACGATGAATGGTTCAAATATGAGAACTAATCAAACACTCGTAATTTCTATAGAATAAATGACTTAAGTGCTCGTACCGGGATTTGAACCCGGGTCAAAGGAATGAGAGTCCTTTATGATGGGCCACTACACTATACGAGCAAGGCTAGCCTTCCGTTAAGCCGCATGTATTTAGAAATCACGCTAAGTTAAGGGTGTTTGAGTTTATCAAATTTAGTTCACTTTAATTAAATTGTGAAAGTGAAAAGATGATACTGCACTTATGTTCAATTTCACTTATACGTTACCGAGTCGATC
>JAYXVG010000059.1:0-7764 GCA_036021875.1 Thermoplasmatota archaeon
GTCAATTTTCAACAAGATCAGACACCAACGGCAAGCCGGACAAACGGCATGATGTCTGGCCAAGACATCAATCCTGAGGCAGGACCTGGTTCCATGGGCACTGGATGCATGATAATACAGGAGGTAGAAGATACCGTCTGGACTTTTGGTGAAAGCATTTTACTGATGGAAGATGGAAAAGATATTTGCGGTACAGGAGATGAATTCCCAATTTGTTACGTAAAAATTCACATTGAGCATACAGAATATACTGTACTGATGAATAACGAGGTAAGAGGTTTGACCTGAGGTGAAATTATGAAGCGGAAAGCAATTTTTATCATAACAATTTTGTGTACTATGTTATTAACGGGGTGCGTATCTAATGAAAACGAAATAGAGACAGTATACACTCCATTACCCGATTTTCAAATGAGAGAGTGTGTGTTAGATGCAAATAATTCCCAACTTACTTGTGTTGGGGCTAATGGTGTTCCTCTTTCTGTTATGTTAACTGTTGATACAGGATACATTCAAAATTGCGATTATGAGATTACAAACAACCGATACCTGAAACTTAACTGCGATGATAAATCAGTTACTATCGAATATTTTCCAGTAGGTGAGAGGCTTATCAATCTGGATTCAGGATGTAAAATTGCTTTGCTTGCTAACGGCGAAGCCGTTTTGACATGCTCAGACGGCCGTTCCCTAATTCTTGCCGGGCAGGGATGTACTTTCACCACGGTTTTTGAAAGAACGGATATGATCTACAATTCAGAAGTTTGTAATGGGCTAACAATCAATTACGGCTCTCCAGCGCAGGGTCAAACCTTATCTGCACGTCTTCTCGGTATGTATGACCATGATGCAGGAACCTTTGGTACATTAGAAATACCAGCTTATGATCCCGTAACTCAACGATTATTTTTGGTAAACGTACTAGAAAAATCAATCGACATTGTAAATATGAGTAATCCAACCCTTCCTGTCCTAGAAGATAGGGTTGACCTTTCCAGAATAGGCGAGCCAAACAGCATCGATATTAGACATTCTGACGGAACACTTGCGATTGCGGTTCACAAAGAGAGAACTGAATATGAGATAATTAGCGGCATCCAATATCCAATCATCAAGGACGAACCAATGATTGGTTTAGTTTATTTTATTGACACTTCTGGTAAAGCGTTAGCGATTGTTAACGCTGGATACCAACCAGATATGATTACCTTCACTCCTGATGGTAACACAATTTTAGTTGCCAATGAAGGGCAACCATCAGCAGATTACAAGGCAGACCCAGAAGGTAGTGTGACTATCATAGACGTCAGTGGGCCATTGGATGAATTAAATCAAGATGATGTGAAGCATGCATATTTCCACCAATTCGAAAGTCAAAGGGAGGAGTTAGCTGCGCAGGGGATTCGGGTTTTTGGGCCTAGTGCAAACTTAAGCGTTGATTTTGAACCAGAATATATTACGGTTTCACCCGATTCAACCATGGCTTGGGTTGCAATACAGGAAGCGAATGCCGTTGCTGAACTTGATGTAATCAATGGTGAATTTACCAGACTGATGCCACTTGGATTTAAGCCACACTCATCCGGTGCAGCAATCCATAACCCAATGATTTGGGAAGACTCTCCAGTTACTGATACCTCGGGACTTCTGTACCTTGGTGCAGATGAGCAACAGCAGGAAGTTTACGCGTTATTATCCGATAGTAGTTCAGAAATCTCAATAATGAGATATGACGGCATAAACCAACAAATTTCAGTCGACGCTGAACCGTTGGTCACCCTGAATGGGGATGGTGATTTCGAAGATTTAACCGTTTGTAATGTCGATGATTTGAACGTATTTTTGCTTGGGGATGAAAGCATCCCATCACTGCAAATTTTTGGTGGTGACGGCAATCGGTTGGCAAGATTAGTCCCAGAAAATTTAACCATAGCCCAAGCGAGTGGCAACGATATACCAATACTTCCAGAAGCTATTGCTGAAATCGAGTCGAATAAGGGCTTTGAAGCGGTTGCCTGTCATGAATCAACTGCCTTTGCTATGACGCAGACATCATTGAGCACACCAGGTACTACCGAGCGGTGGATTAGACTGTTGGAAATAGATCTCTCAATTATGGAATTAACAGGGCAATACCTCTACCCAGTTGAATTAACAGACGGAGCTTATTCTGCAGGCGGTAAAATGGATAAAGTAACATCTATGGTTGCCATCAATCAAGATGAGTTGCTAGTTATTGAGCGAGACTCACTTACTGGTACGGATGCTAGTAAGTGGGTATTCAGAGTTGATACTTCAAAAGCCACCAACCTACTCGAACTTGAGTCTTCTGTTACCGAAGCAGGTGTGTTAGAAGCGATGTCAATGAATGAAATTAACGATGTAGAAGTCGATGAACCAGTTACCGACCCATCATCTACTATAGTGAGTGATCAAATTGTCATCAATGAGGTAGCAAGTAAGGTGACCACTGGACCACCAAATCCATTTCAAGATGGCGTAACCGATTCAGATTATATTGAACTATTCAATCCCACATCTACCACGGTTGATTTAACAGGTTGGAAATTCTATGATGATCCAGCAAAATCTTACACTTTTCCATCCGGTTCGTCAATACAAGCCAACTCCCACTTGCTGCTGTTTGCTGATGATACCAATGATGGCAACCAAGATTTTGCTGTTACAGTAGATGAGAATGGAGCACATCACTTGCCGATTAAGATTTCATCCGGCGGCGAGTCGGTCACGATGGAGGATTCAGCAGGTAACGTTGTTGATATCGTAATTGTCCCAGCACTAAGCCCTGATACATCATGGGGGAGATTGGTAGATTCTTCGACTATTTTTGGCGTCACAGCTCTCTCACCCGCTAATCCTAATTCTGCTTATGTTGGGGGAGAAGCAGGTCCTACGGCTGCAAGTCAAGGGCTTAAGCCGGTTTTGAAATCACCATTCGTTGAACTCGGCGATAGATATGGAGATAAACCAGAAGCATTAACCATCGTTGGTAATAGCATCTCGGGAGAATTTCAAACAATTTCTAACACCCCCTACATGTTATCAATTGACGATAGTTTGAATTCTGCAGTTAACGATGGGCCACTTACGTTCAACTCACTCGGTACTTTACTTGGTTCCGGGGAAGGTAGCGGTCTAGATTATTGTGCGGCGTACTCGGCGTATTTGGTAGCCGATGACAGCGGGTCAATACACATGATTGACAATCAAGGAACTCCAGTCGATAGTTACACTTCCGGATCTGACTATGAAGCAGTAACATGTGACGAAAACGGAATAATATTTGCTGCAGATGAATCGACTACTCAAGTCGAAATTCTTAGTTATTCAACAACCTTCGAAACACATTCAATTGTCTCACTAAGCGATTTACCAGTTGATATTGATGAGGGACAAGGATTAGAATCACTAACATTCATTCCAAATACAGATCGAGACACAGCATGGCAATCAAACGAATTAGGGTTCTTAGTAGCAGGTGGTCAAACAGATAATGACTTACATGTTTACGCAATATCATCCGATTGGTTGAATAAAACAAACCAACAATTTAGCACTACATCTTTGTCAACAATACCAACTCAGGGCGGTGATATTTCAGGTTTAGATTATATCGGTAATCAACAATTGATTATAGTTCATGATTCATCTGATTTGATTGAAATTAGGGATTTTTCAGGACAGATACACTCAATTCACGAAACCCCAGATAATCTAGAGGACTTAGAAGGAGTGGACTTTTCCATCGATTGTCCAAATAATATTGGTACGATAGCCTACATCGATGACAAATCATTGGAAGTTTTTGTTGCAACGATTACTACTTCCAACTTATGTGATCTTGATAATAACGACGGGCCGATAGATTTACTCAATTTCCTCGTAGACACCGGCTCTTGGCAATTCAATCCTACTGGCGAGTTAAATCTAGCAATCATGACTGATTCTGGACCTACTGAAACCAATATCCCGATGGGATTCGTAAATATTAGATTACATCCACTCGATGCAAGTGATGAAGATGCTTACAATCCAAAGCCCTGGCCAGTTATGTCGATGTATATGCCGGATGGAATAACTTCTTACACAGTTAATGGGGTGACTTACTTGATAACTGGAAATGAGGGAGACCTCCGCGATTACCGATATTTCAATAGTTCATCAGGAATTTTAGAAATCGGCCTAAATGAAGAAATACGAATTGCTTCGACAAACCTCGATCCAATGCGGTTTCCAGATTCTTCTAACATGCAACAAATGAACCAGTTAGGAAGGCTGAATGTGCCAAATAATTGTGGCGACCATGATGGTGATGGCGATTTAGATTATATCTGCGGAGTTGGGGCAAGGTCGTTTTCCATTTGGACAACAGATTTGCAAATGGTATGGGATAGTGGACATGACTTCTCACAGTATTCAACCAATAACGGCCAACACCTTGTCGATGAAATGAATACTAGAGATGATAATAAAGGGATTGAACCAGAAGGCGTTAAGGTTGGAGAAATGGACGGAAGACAGTACCTCTTTGTCTCAATGGAGAGAAGTTTCGGGGTGATGATTTATGATATTACAGACCCCAACAATCCTTCTTTCCAACAATGGATTCAAGTGGATGGCTCTTCGAACCCTGAGGATATGGAATTTGTTTCAGCGGATGTTTCACCAACGGGGACTCCATTGTTGTTAGTCGCTAATGAGGATTCTGGCTCAGTAGGAATATGGGAATTGATGCTTATATGATGAGCAACTTGCCCCCAAAAAATAATAGCGAACTTTTCTCAAACTTAAACATGGAGTGGTCATTAATTAACATCGACAACTTACTGCCCCATGAGGAAACCATCCCGGATCGCTTGCAAGAGATGCGGGAAAAGCTGGTAAAACAAGGGTTTTTTCACAAACCTATTTTGATTGATAAGACAACTAAAACAATACTTGATGGGCACCATAAATATCGAGCAAGCATCGAGTTAAATCTTAACCTCATTCCAGTTATCGAAGTTGAATATCTAAACAATGACAGCATCAAACTAGAGTTATGGCCCTGGAGCGATTTTTCTAATGTTTCAAAACAAGATGTGCTAAATTGGGCCAAAAACCGTCGCCTTTATCCTCCAAAAACAACGAAACATATTGTGGATTTCCCAATACCCAGAATAAGAATCCCTTTGGCAGACTTGGCAAATTCAATTACTATTTGAAAACCTGAAGTACATCTGCCACGATTGGTTTTACATGAGTCCAAATTTCTTTGTGGACTTGCTCAACAGATTGTTTTGTTGGGATTATTGGCATGTTCATCTCTTCGGCGTATTCAGCAAAGGCTGCTTTCAGCAGTTTTTGATATTCTAGGAAGGATTTCGTAACCGATGGCGAGATATTCAAATCCATGCCCGCCTCAAACCCATTCAATGATGCCAAATCATTACTGTGAATTATTCGATTTAGTAGACGCCTTCCACCTGCATGAAGTACAATTGTCAAATCAGGTTTTGGAGCCTGGTTGTATAGTCCCTCTATCCAACGAGTATTACCACCTCTGATCTTTTCTCTAATTATCGGTGTAAGTGTATATCTATCTGCAATCACTACGAAGCCAGCTTCTAATAGTGTTTCTAATTCATGAATTATTTGGTCATTAAGGTCGGTTGCATAGAGCAAAGATCTAGTGCGCCAATTCAATTGATGTAATTCATTTGAATGGGATTTGATAAGCTCGCCTAGAAGCTGCGAACGTGCTAAGCCAATAGTTGAGACTGCTACCCCATGGGCTTCTAATCGCTCTGCTAAAAGGCGAGCATGTAGTGACCGGCCCACATGGTCTGGCCCCTCAATTACGATCAATTTACCACTGCTGCCCATTTACTCACCGTCCTCATGAAATTGCATCCAGTCAAATGATGAAGACCGAATGTTTTCCGCCATCCGGTCAGTTTCATCTATTGTATCGATATTAGCGAAATCGAGTTTGTTGCTAATTAATTTTCTAACTCTGGCTTGAATTTCAGCTACGCTCCCATTGGCATCAATTCTTTCAATTCTTCCCTCAGATACCAATCCGTCATAAATCGATTTTATCTTACCTTGAAGAATTTTATATGATTCAAATGGGTCATGAGTCCACCCCATATCCAAACCCGCTTCATACCACTTAAGCGATGGCCGTCCAGATATTATTCTCTGATAGCCAATTTCGGGCGGTATATCAAAAAATATCGTGAGGTCAGGCTCTGGAGCAAAGGAGTAGTTTTGTTCGATTATATCGTTTGAAACACCCCTCGCTCCATCTCTAGCCATTGCAGTAAACTTGTATCTATCACATATGACAATACCACCAATTTCTAACATCGGCTCAATCTGTTGGGCCCATCTATCGGCAAAATCAGCAGCATGTATTAGATGGAAGGTCATTGGTTTCAATCTCTTCCTATCTTTACCTTCCTTGGTTGCAGCCCTGATAAATGGGCTTGAATTCCATTCTGTGTGGTGAACAGGCAAACCTAGGGCACGAATCCAATTCAGCAGTAGCTTTGCTTGAGTAGATTTGCCACTACCATCCAAGCCTTCAACCGCTATCAAGATACCTTCTTTCACCAATTAACCACGCCTCCCTAACTAATAATAGGTTTGTTTAGGATTTGAATGGAGTTTATTTATGACCGTGGCGTATATAGACTATGTAAAAAAATAAACTTATCCATATTTCAATCAGAAACTAACTAAAGCATCTAACCAATTAATTGATAACCAAATTGAATATGTTTCTACACTATGCAACAGAAGAAAATCATGGCTATGCTGATGGTTTCACTATTTTTTATCGCCGGTTGTTTGGGAGCTATGGAAGAGGAAGTTGAGATTCCTGAAATCGACCTACCTTTAGACTGGACGACTATTGCTCCTAGAACGGTTTCGACACCCGATTTAATCGAATTTGACGATTGTGATGACTTAGAGGCCAGACTCAAAGAGGTAATTCTTGAAGATTATCGAATTCAACTATTGCAAGCGGTGGAAGAGCAATATTACTACTTCTGGGATGATGTAATGTTTGACGGCGACATGGTCGCTGAGGCATCAGACAGCGCTACAGGCGGTTCTAACACACCGACACCAAGAAGAGTTGAGGGAGCTGATTATTCAGGCACTAACAACCAAGAAGGCGATGTTGACGAGGCAGATGTAGTCAAAACAGACGGATACTACATCTATTTCTTGAATGGGAAAAAATTAGAGATTATGGGCGTTCCAGAGTTTGGCGAATTAGTCTATCAATCCAACACAACCATTGAAGGAAACCCTAACTCAATGCTGCTTGACGGCGATAGGCTAGTAGTAATATCTTCAGTCAACTCATGGAATATACCGCATACAAATCCACTCTATGGTGCTATGGAATGGGATGAAGAATACTCCTCTTGGAGAACCTACTCCCTAACCAAATTCAGCGTTTTCGACATAAGTGACAGGTCTGAAATTGAACTTGAAAAGGAACTATTCATCGAAGGCTCCTATATCACCGCTAGAGAAGTAGATGGTACAATCCGCACGGTTTCGCATGCTTGGATGGAGACTATGGGATTAAGGAGTTGGCTAGAACTTCCTGACGGATATTGGGATCTTAGTTATGAAGACCCAATCCGAGTGGAAATAAGGGAAAAAGTCGCATATGAGACAATGTTGGATAATGAAGCAATCATCGCAGATATGGAGTTGTCCGACCTAGTTCCACGCGTCTAT
>JAYXVG010000060.1:0-7601 GCA_036021875.1 Thermoplasmatota archaeon
AGTTGACCTAAGGGGCTTAGTTCACATGGATTCACATCAAAACGCATGTCGTAGGGATCTAAAAATGATGACTGATGAGGTTGGTGTCGGTGTATTTGCCCTCGACCAAGAGGACAAATTATTGATGATACCTGGAACTGATGTGGTCGTTGACATAGGCAACCACAACCTCGGTATCAACCCACTAATGTAATTTGCATAACGTCGGAAATTTGC
Source organism: Thermoplasmatota archaeon (assembly GCA_036021875.1). Classification (GTDB taxonomy): domain Archaea; phylum Thermoplasmatota; class Poseidoniia; order Poseidoniales; family Poseidoniaceae; genus MGIIa-L1. Next base: position 217 of record JAYXVG010000060.1, read on the forward strand.
TTAATAAGTGGATTACACTGGTATGTATGTGGCCGGCCGTTTCAAGGTTCCATTCTCTGGATTGAGTGGTTCATACATACCTCACTTTGTATCATCGATGGTAATGATAATCCCATTTATGTTAACAGTGACTTGGTTATCTGCTACCGATTCAGCCTATTCCTTCAGGCAAGATAATTATCGGTTGGAAATCGCGTTTGTTTTGACCGCGCTTATTTCACTTGGTTGGTTAATGTCAGTAGTCGTCGGTATGGCGTTTGATCTGTTTCCAATCACTCACGATAGTGAAGCTTATACTCATACTCATTCAAATCAGTATTTGCTAGTAAACATAATTGGACAGGCCTTGATAATGGGTGGGATTTTTTCAAACAATCTTGCTTTAATGTTTGAGATGGTCACTGTTGGGTTGGTGTTGCTGACTTGGGGATTAATGTCTATTGCTTGGCCTAGTTGGAAATTACACATAGACGCCAAAGAAAAGGAGATTAATTGTGGTAATATTGCACTTGTCCCGGCACTATTGAATCCTTTATCTTCGCTTGTAATACTTGGGTGTTGGATTTTCAGGAAAGAAACCGGTTTTCTTGAATTTGGTTTCTCATTCAATGTGGTAGTTTTGATGGGCACAACAGCTTTGACATTGATATTAGCACACTTTAACAGGAGATTATCTTGGGACTTAGTCAAATTCAGTGACTTTAGACCAGTAGTAGCGATATATTTGGTATTAGGCTTGGTTCATTGCTTCTCAGTGATAATGTATGAACGTGGCCAAGTCACTGAAAATTTGGCTAACATAACCCAATCCCTTCCGTTCTTTTGGGCATTTATTTCTACAAGACCATTCAAGATGCTGAACAAAGCAATCGGCAAAAGTCCGCAACCGCATTCTGCACTTATTGGCTCTGCACAATGGTACTTTTTAGTGGTTGGAATAATGTCAATAATTCCTGATTTTGATGAGGGTAAATTTTTCAACATATCCTATGTAACGCTTATCTTTTCCACAGTTATGTTATCAATCTGGGGATCTGGCATATACTTACACAAGGATCACTTACATCAATCAATCCACAATCGTTCCAAACTCTACAAAATGTTAGCTTTCAATGTGATTGGGGTAATCTCACTGTTCATGATTGGATTTAGAATTACGGTGCTGGGTGAAAATACTGACTTAGTATACTATTTTATGAGAAATTTCGCATTAACCTCAATGATGGTTTACATGGTAATTATATTGTTTCGAGACTTGGTCTTATCAATGGATACGTGGCATCGGATACCTATGCATTATGAGCGTTACACCTCATAATCACTTAGTTCGACCAAACGTTCCATGGCATCTCCGGCAATCCCCAGGACGGTTGCTTCATCACCCTCAACGAGTCTGGCATATTGCTTCATGTGACCCGCTAAGTCATATGCTCCAGCCTTACCAACCCACGAGTTATTGAGAATCAACTCAACAAGTGCCTCGTCACTCAAATTATCTACCTCAACTATCGCTTCATTTAGATGAAACTCCCATTTTGATCTATACCAGATGCCAGTTGCAGTCCAAACTCTGTGTCTTCGGCCAGATAGTCGATGCAGCATCGCCGCAGCCTCGATGGCATCACTGGCTTTGCCCATTGCTAACACATCCACATCAGGGTCCTGGAGCATTGTATCACTAACGACAATCAAATCATAACCATGGTTATCATTAACTGCTGCTGCTTTTTTTTGACAGATTTCCAATACCTGACCTGAGACATCACTGGCTCTTGATGTTTCGTCGACTGTATCAATACCTTTTGAATTTAGATTAGGAAATATTTGTGCCATCATCTCAGCCCTCCTAGCCGACTTTGATGCTAACCAAACTCTCATCAGATTTTACTAAATTTGTCAATCAATCAACCTTACGATTTCACTATTCAGAACTTAGACATATTCAAGTGATGGATAACTCTCCGGTAAATGGTGGCAGTATGTCTGGACTGGAAAGAATCCCAACACACATCGAAGGATTAGATGAAAATATGCAGGGTGGTATACCCCAAGGTCACATTTGTTTGGTTGCGGGTGCATCAGGTGCGATGAAATCGAGTTTGACATTCTCAATGTTGTATAACGCGGTTCTGTATGGCGAAACAAGCGGCATTTATATCACTCTTGAGCAAGGTAAGGAGTCACTCAGGGCGCACATGAGCAATATGGGAATGAACGTTGACGACCCTCGGGTTAGAAATCGCATCGCAATTATCGATCTCGTCGACCTAAGGGTTCAATTAGATGAGCAAGGAATGAGTAATCGAGTAGACTGGATGGGACAATTGATTAAACAATTAACCTCTTATCGACAATCTATTGGATTTGAGTTACTGGTCTTTGACTCACTGGGAGCATTCTTCACTCTGACAAAAATGGAAAATCCACGCGACGAAATCTTTCGTTTGTTTGAAGCTGTTCGAAGACTAGAATTAACCTCATTCTTCATTTGTGAAATGACCGGAGAAGACCACAAGCAATTTGGTGAATATGGCATTGAGGATTATCTGTCTGACGGCGTCATCCATCTAGTTATGGAGCGTTCCGCTGATGACGTGAAAAGGAAGATGAGTGTGATAAAGATGCGACACACCAATCACATGCTCGGTTACAAACCCTTCAAATGGAAGGCGGAAGAGCAGAGATTTACTACGCTTTAGTCACTCAACGGTTACAGATTTCGCTAAATTGCGTGGCCTATCCACGTCACACCCAAGTGCCAAAGCGGTATGATATGATATTAGTTGGAGTGGGACAACTGATAGTATTGGTGAGAGATAATTATTGACTATTGGTATTGCAATATTAATGTCTCCTTCCTCGCTAATGTCATCTCCCTGCTCATGAATAAGGATTATTTTGGCCCCTCTGGCTCGACATTCATGAATCGCTGAAAGTGATTTTTCTTTAACGTGGTCATTGGGCACGATGAATATCACTGGGCTACCATCCTCGAGTAGCGCAATGGGTCCGTGCTTCATTTCCCCTGCAGGATATGCTAAACAAGGAATATAGGCTACCTCCATCAGTTTCAGGGCACCTTCCTTAGCAACTGGGGCCGAAATTCCACGACCTAGAAATAAGACGCTTTTCGCATTTTTAACAGCCTCAACGGCTTCCATTATCGGACCTTGATTAGCAAGATATTCTTCAATCAAGTGCGGTATTTGTTGCAATCCGTTGATTATTTCTTTGCCTTTTTCCTTACTAAGTGACCGGGACCTAGCAACCTGAATAGAAAATATTGTCAATGCTGCAACCATGTTAGAGAACGCCTTTGTTGAAGCCACCGCTTGTTCTGGGCCTGAGTGAATATACACACCTTGGCCGCACTGACGAGCAATAGATGAGCCAACAACATTAACAATGCCATGAACTGATCCACCCTTCAGTTGTATTTCTTTTAGTGCTGAAAGAGTATCTGCAGTTTCACCTGACTGCGAAATAGCAAAATGTAGCGCATTTGGATTCACCACTGGTTCATTGGTTCTGAACTCGCTTGCAATATGAGCCAGAGAAGGAATTCTAGCTAAAGATTCAATCAAAAATCCACCAATTTCTGCTGCGTGATAGGCTGTCCCGCAGCCAATAAGTCGTACATGAGGCAGTTTGGATAATTCAATTGGAGTTAATTTTAGTCCGCCTAATCTACCATTTCCTTGATTTCGGTCTAACCTACCATTGATGCACTGTCGAAGAGAATCAGGTTGTTCATAAATTTCTTTCAACATATAGTGTTCAAACTCACCTAATTCTGCCTCTTGCCACTCCTCCTCTAAGACGGTTATGTCAGTGTCGAATGATTCACCGTGCATGTTGCTCATAGTGATATCCTCTATTGTTAAAGTCGCGATATAACCATCGTCCATGTAAACGACTCTTTGAGTGTGCATTGCCAAAGCATGTGGGTCGCTTGATACGAAGATCTCGCCATCTCCCTGACCGATTATCAATGGCGAGCCATTAGTAGCACACATTATTACATCGTGCTCAAGAAAAATTGCGCACAACCCCCAAGTGCCAACTAGTTTGCTCAACGTTCTCCTCAATGCCTCGGTTGGTGAATTATCTCTGCCTAATTCGTATTCTAAGACGTGTGAGATCACCTCTGAATCAGTCTCGCTGTTGAATACAACGCCTTTTTTCTGCAATAGTGCCCTCAAGGTTCTTGAATTTTCAATAATTCCGTTGTGAACAATAACCACTTTGCCATTTTCCGATAAGTGTGGGTGAGCGTTCGGGTCCGTAACCCCTCCATGTGTTGCCCAGCGTGTGTGTGCAATCCCAACGTTACCGTGTAACTCGTCTGGCAATATGGACTGTAACTCAGCGACCTTTCCCGTCTTTTTGTAAATACTAAAATCACCATTTTTTAGCGCAATACCTGAAGAATCATAACCACGATACTCTAGTCGCCTCAATCCCTCCATCAGGATTGGTGCAGCCTGTTTCGGACCCATGTAAGCAAAGATACCACACATAACATCACCTACAATTCTACGACAGAGTCACAGATTGGGCAGTTTACTTTTGTGAGGCGTAGGTCCTTGATAGTGAATTTAGCCGAGCATTCTAGGCAATTTGCCTCTTTTTGTGGCACTGGCATACCTTGTATCTGCATTGGGGGCAGTACTGCACCATCTAGCGGTGGCAAATTAGGCAATTCTGACACGTTGAGATCAGCATCTATTGGTGAGATGTTGAGGCTCGGTGCTTGGGGTATATTACCAATCATCTGTTCGGTCATCTCTACCAATTCGCGTTGTTGTTTGCGTTTCATTCTACGATCTAATCGTGAGTTACCCTGCCCAGACTCTACTTTAGCAGCAAGCGTTTGTTCTAATGTCTCCTCTTCTTCAACAACTGCTTGGAGTTTTGGTGCTACTACGGATTGGACAACTAACTCCTCAGCATCCATATTAATAGCCATCGCTGCAGTATCGTCTGCCTCTATCTCCACCATGATTTCTACGTCGTCATCACTCGTGAGTAGGGTGGCTGAGAGAACCTTAGCATCATCTTCACGGTTGCTTCTGCGAAGAGAAACTACCAGGTATAGGAATATTGTAGAAATGAGAATTACTGTAGCGATTAGAATCACCGCTTTAGTAGTTTCATCACCTGGTAACGGCTCTAGAAGGGTTTCAAGGAATGTCTTTTCTTTGGTTATGATCTCATCAGCTTCCAGCGAAACAATCGTCCTAAATGACAACGTTCCGCTACTTGAAGCAACAAGTGTAATCGACTCTTCTTTTGTGGTAGCGTATCCAAGAGTGAAACCTTCAGTGATTAGATTCGATAACGCAAATTCATTTTCATCTACATCTAAAACGCCATATCTTGTCATCGGGCCGTATACATTTATTTCGTCATAGATTAATGAGATTTTATTATCGTAGGATGACATGACCAGATTGGTCACTCCAGCCGCAATCATGTATTCTGGCTCATCTGCAGACCAGGAATTATCGGTTATGACATAGGCTATTTTTGATTCCCCGCCGAAACCTTCTACCCACGTTGCTGCTAATACATCTCTGCCATTGTTTTGGTATACTTCGAGTTGGGCATTGGACGCATAGTCCCCGACTGAATATTGAAATGACCATGATGGAAGCCACTCCTTACCGTGAGCATACATTAGTCCAACTCGTTCGATACCTGTTACATCATCGCGTAACTCTTGATACAGTATGTGCATGTTCTCTTCACCGATATCAATTGCTAGCGAATCTCCTTGAGATGGTTTGATATCAATGTTGGACAAGATGTAACTGAAGCTCCATGAACTCTGTATGTGAGGTGTATCGGACATCAAGACGAATATTGAGGTTATATCATTATATGAGCCCCCAGTGGCTATGTCCCTGTGGTATCCTGCTAGGACAATTCTATCGCCTTTCTTGGCCATGTCTAATCCCCAGTAGCGACCCTCAGAGAGTTTCAGTGCGGTCATGTGAGTCTGCTTTTCGGTTGTCTCACCTGCACTTGTGATTGAAGTCATAGCAATGTGCGAGAGGAAATAACCCTGCTGACTCAAAACATTCTCCGTCCATGCAGCATGAACTAGGCCATCGTCACGCAAAATTGCTGTTAATTCACCGGCCCATGAATCAGCTAGTTTGACATCAGCGAGGGTTGCCCAGGCACCTGATGAGGACTCTGTCACCGTTCTTACGTGCAACTCTCCATCGACTGTGGTGAATAACAAGCCGCTATCTTCCATACCTACAAAGTCGATTATTTCTTCGCCAGATATCAGGTTTAACCTGACCGGTGAATCTAAACCTACTTGATTAACTACAACAGTAAATCGGAGTTCTGAGTGTTCAGTTTCAACCCCACTACCAGACATAGTTACTCTGAAGTTAGTCCCGCCTGCAATGGACATATTTTCTGGGACGATGAATCTACCCTCATCATACCCAGAACTAGAGTCTGAACCGGGGATTATAGTGATTGTATCCTGAGCCAACTCATTCCATCCTTCCTCCGTTTCGCTGTATAACGTCAACGTTAATCCGGTAGCGTCACTTTGACCCAAGTTGTCGACTCTGACAATTACGGTATACTGCTGACCTGGATTAGGAATCAGTGGGACTGTTTGATACGCTCCCTGCATGAATCTTAGAGTTGGCTCGACCGGTCGTTCCTCAACCTCAAACGGGAAGCTGTATGAGTTATCATCAGGGTTTGGATCATCATAATTTCGTGACGGGTCGATTGTTAGTGTTACTGTGTGAGAACCAACTTCTGTTGCCCACCAGTATAGTGTAATCTCTGACTCATCTCCATCGTTAAGGTTTGAGATGGTAATGTCCGATGGGTAAACATCAGAATTATCCCCGGGAGCGTCTAATTTAATGTAGACATCATCGGCATCTAAATCCCCGACATTTTCTATGGTGAAACGAACTGTCAGAATCGACCCAGCAACTGCTGTTTGGACTGGTAATCCAACTTCGTCCAATACCTCGACAACGCCAGTGAATACAAAGTCAGGAGCGGCTGGCATGTTATCAACGTCGATAGTACGCCGAATATCATCGGTTTTTACGCCAGATTCGTTTACCATTCTGAAACTCAGTCTAGTCGAACCGTCCGATACAGTTGTTGAATCCCAGTTATATGACCAATCTTGACTGCCGACCTCAAGATTGGGTAACTCAGTGGCAAACTCCCATTCACCGTTGTCTACCTTGTATTCCATGTAATCATGCTGCACACCGTCAACTGTCCCAGAGAATTCAACCATGCCACTAACACTTTGACCAACATTTGGGCTAGCTATAGTTACCTTCATTCTCGCTAGGTTGATTACCCTGAAATCAATGTTTGACTCCGCT
>JAYXVG010000061.1:0-7462 GCA_036021875.1 Thermoplasmatota archaeon
TTAAGCATAAGATTAGCCTCAGTCTCAGAATCAGCATTTTCAAGTAAAGTTTTTAAAATATTTTTATAGAATGAAATTTGATTTAACATTAAATACTCTGCAGCGCGAATTCTAACCAGATTTTCATTATCATTTTGAATTGCTTCTAATAATTCATATTTACATGACAGCGATTCTGCAAGAACCGCTAGGGCTTGAGAGTCTTTGGGTAAGCACTTACCTCCAAAACCTCTGTTCAGGCCAAATATTGGATCAAGATGTGAATCGCCGATAGGTTGCTCCTGAGGAGTAGTAATAATATCCTTAATTTTGTAATAATCCTCATCTAGCGCTTGACATATATCATACATTTGATTAGCAAAAATAACTTTCATTGCGTAAAAGGTATTTTTGGTATATTTCACTAATTCCGCTTGAGTTGGTGTAACATGAAAGAGGTTTTGATTTCTTAGAACACCAGCATCTATGTGCTGCTCAAATACTGTTTTTGCTACATCTTCATGATGGGTTCCACAAACCAGAATATCTTGATTTGCGAAATCTTCTAATCTCCTTCTCTCTACTAAGAACTCTGGTGAATATGCAATCTTGAGATGCGGATATTTACGGTGAAATTGCTCAGTAGTTCCAGGAACAACAGTGCTTTTAATTACTGCAGTAAAGCCATCAGGCAGTGAATCAAGAATTCCTTCAACGATTCTAGTGTCACAACCACCATGCTCTGGATGAGGCGGTGTCGGCACCGCAATATATGCAAAATTAACATTATTGATTACATCAGATAAGCTAGTTCCTCTGGCAGGATCATGAATAAACAACTCATGAGCCTCGCCAAAGCAGTGTTCGATGGCACCACCAACCATACCGGCCCCAATAATTCCTATCCTCATCGTTTTACCCTGCATCAGGTTATGTATGGTGGTTTCTATCAATTACCTGTATGGTCTTGGATTTAGCTTTCCATCTTTGGCCATTAGAGATGCCTTAAGCAGAGATTCCGGGGTTCCACAATCAACCCAGGTCTCTTCGCCTACATTGAGCAGCTCGACCTGATTCTTTTGTATATATTTTCGATTTACATCTGAAATTGAGAACGTATTATTGCGTTCGGTTTGACATTCATCAACTAAATTCCAAAATTGCTCATCATACAGGTAAATTCCACCAATGGCAATGTTTGAGGGAGGGTTGTCAGGTTTCTCAATTATATCAATAATATCCCCGTCGCTGTCAAACTTAGCGACGCCAAATGCTTGAGGGTTGTTCTCATCTCTAGAGAGTAACAAACAGCCTGGGTTCGAATCATGGTCGGCGAATCGCTTCACATGTTCTGCTAACTCAACCGTGGTTATATTATCTGAAAAATATATCAAAAGCCGGCAATTTTCATTATGCGGTCTCGCTAAAGTTAATGCTTCAAGAACTCCGAGAGGTTCCTCCTCTAGGACATAGTGAATTTTTTCACCCGGGAAACCAGCCCCTACATGTTTAGCAATTTGGCCGATAAACTGATTCGAAATTATTGTTATATCACTTATTCCTGAACGTCTAATTGTGCCCAGCGCATAATCAATAACAGGTCTATCGTATATCGGTAGTAACGTTTTCTGAGTAATTTTCGAAAACGGGTGCAATCGACTTCCGTGACCACCAGCCACTAAGATTGCCTTCACCTTCATAGATTACTCTAGTAAGGAGTATTATATTTGGTTTCCTTCATTATTTTCGTACAACTGCTTAACAGCACCCTCCTGCCGGTTTTTCTCAAACCAACCAGATTTGACGAGTTCACCAAGATTCTTTACTCCAGCCTCTGTAATATCCTGATCTTTACTTTCCGAGTCCTGCCAATGTTGAGCCGATTTTTCTGATTGAATCTCGTCAGCCAGCTTCAGCATTTGTTCTCCTTCAGTGGTCACGGATTCAATGTCATCATAATCACGATTTTTCATTGCATCAACCCGCTTACCGTGAGTGGAGAATTGCTTGTTGTCGCTTCCGAAAGCAGGACCTTTCTCATCACCTCCACGGTTGCGTAAATGGTCAATATTAGGATAATTAGAATCCCGTTTTGGAAACTCTGTATCAGTTTCATTTCCTTCTTCTAAATCTTGAATGAGTAAATCGTTTGCGATATATTCAATTTTTTTGGCGTAATATTTTGAAATATTATTGTTAGCGAGAGCAAATAATATCGGTACGAGTAATATTGTTAGAAATATTACTGGATTGGGCAAATCAAACCCAAACAACAAGATGACAACGGTGAAAGCAGTGCTTGAGATAGCGATTTTAGCTAATATCTTTACTAATTTAGCATTTGATTCTAACCTTGCAATCTCAAAATTATAATCCATCTCATCCACTAACCAATAATTTTAGTTAATTTTCCTAAGAGGTCAGGGTTTTCTAGTTCTGTTTGTTCCCATTTAAGCGATTTCATTGCGAGAATTTTTCTCGCTTGAATAGAATTATCCATTCTTTCGTGAGCAAATTGGCCGAGTAATCCACAGATAAGCAAACATGCTAAACCAAAGTACCATGAGGTGAGAAAAGTAATCACGCCAGAAATAATAACTATGTTTACCCCAACAAGAATGACTTTTCGTTTCAGTTTTTCCTCGGAATTTAAGGCATCAATACACAACTGGGCTGCCTGCTTTTTGGTCAAGGTCATTTATACCCCTCAATCAGATAGTTATGAAACAATCATCTTCAACTTCGATGATCGCCCCAGACATCAATAAGTGTTCAATCGCTTCATCTATTTCTTCGAATGAAATTCCAGATTTATCTAATTCTGTGACAATAACCTCCAGTGTTGCAAAATCCTTGCCACCTGCAATTTCTCCATCAACGACAATCAGCAAATTTTGACAAGCAACTGCTAGTAATGGATCATCTCCTTGTTCATTGGGTAGTAGGTCTAGGAAAGCGCTAACTGGGTGTGACTCTGAATAATTTTCATCATTGCTAACCGCTCTAGAGCCAAGTCCGATAATACTCTTGTCATATTCGATACTAAAGCAGTCAAAAAGGTTCATTTGATTTTGCTGTTCTTTTTCATTAGTCGAGCTTGATATCCTATTCTTGATGTCAGTGATTCTTTTTAGCCGTTGTTCGGCAGTCTTCATTTCTACTTCTAATTCACTAGAAATCAGTTCCAAACTCGCCATTGCCTGCTGTTGGAGCCACTCATCCAAACTCCAATTAGGGTCGATTCCAATCATGACTTCGCATAGTTTCTGCACTTCTGCTGGCAACGCATCAATACGAAGACGATTGTCTCTCATAAATTGCCTGTAATCTTGACAGCCTATGAAGAATATCATTGACTAAAATGCAAATCACGCACCCGTCAATGTTTACAATACTTTACTAATTGACCTATTTTTCCACTCTTCTTCAAACTGTTCCCATAGTTCTCTCTCTACCTGTGCACGAATTTCTTGCTCCAGCCTGGGGGTCAATTCTTGGATAAGCGCTTCTTGAATTTCGATAGCCATTGTGTTAATTACTCGCTCTTCAGTTTCAGCGATTAGTTCTTGTCGTTCTTGGTCGGTCATACTTGTTGCGATGACTTGTTTTGGCTGGGTTCGATTCACCTCAGCCAAAACGATTTTCTCTATTTGGCTCATCAATTTCTTCACCACTGCTAACTCCCAATCCTCCCTTGGACTGGGTACCTTCATGGTTGATGCTTGGTTGCGAAGGTTTTGTACAATTCTGGCACGGACTGGATTACCAATTTCGAATTCATGCGCACCCGAGACAAAGCCTATCAAACAGTCCAGCCACTCATCATGACCAATTGCTGAACCACAACCCGGACAATCGGTTACTGAATCATGGCCATGCTGGACAACCTTATCGGGGCTTTCCGTCTGCTTAATTCTACGTTTTGCAGGTGTAGCAACATCATCAATATCGAATGAAATACTGGTGCCAAATGTTCCTTTTCTTAGATTGTTTCCTGACTCTATTCCCATCTTTAGTCAACGATTTCCTCAACTCGGCAATTAAAACCCTTTTGCCGACAGGCTTGAAATAATGCCTGTATGAGATGGTTAATTGTATTGCGAGGCGATTATATTTACACTCTCTTGAAGATTTTTTGAGTTAACGAAATCAATATCTATTGGCAGGTCGCGATTCGAGTGAATTATATCGAGCATGTTATTCGCGACCCTGGATATCTCGTCAACTATTGTTATAGAGGCCATTTTTGCCGAACGGGATAGAGGATTAAGATCCACAACAATGACGGTTTTACCCATCTGCACCAACGCTTCACAACGGTCACCATCTTCAAGCGGCACTAAAATTACGTCGCTAGAAATTATTCCATCGACACAGCAATTTGCTCTGGGTCCCGCCAATTTGGGTATCTTACCATCGGGATTTCTCCCTAATACATTAGTCTTGATATTATGTTCTTGCTTTATGGTTTCGAGGTATTCAAACAATGCTGCGACTCTTTCTTCGGTTCGATAGAATATGTTTATTTCAACCGGGCAATCTAGTGCTTCTGCAATCTCCATAAGTTCCTTTCCGGCTAATGCAGCGGTATTGCCATTGAGGGTAATTATTGGTCGCTTGGCTGCTATCAAGTGGGCTAAAGCATTCTTAGTTGCGTGCATAGCATTGACTGAGGTTTTTTCTCCCAACAAATAGTCAAAAGCCTCCCCTCTGCCATGCGCGATTAAAGCACTATCAGCCAGCAAACCATTACTTGCCGCAATTTCCAATTTATGTCGGCTGAGTAAAGACTTGTATCTTGGATGACTTTTATCAGCGGCAAACTCACCCATTCAATCACCCATTATCATCGAGATATCTAATGGTTTTACCCCACGATTTACCGCGCTGGTTGAGATGACATCTATGCCGCACTCAAACCAGTCATCGAGCTTGTCAAAAGTGATATTCCCACTTGCTTCTAACAGTACGGAATCTCGAAGACCCATATCCGACAATTGATTGACAACATCTTTACATCTTTCAGGCCCAAAATTATCCAGCATTATTACTAATTCAGTCTCGGCTGTAGTATGAGTTTGTTGCCATATTGCTGCAGCAGTTAACGCCTCTTTCTCATTGCGAACCTCTATTTCGATAAATGAGGCTACGGCTTCTAAGTCGAGATTTTGAATAAATTCAGCAATAATTTTGTCGTTAGACTGTCCTGACTCGTTCATTGCCGCTAGGTCATTTTCCTTTATCATAATCGCATCGGTTCTAGTAAGCCGATGAGTCAGACCCCCACCTAGGTGAACAGCCCACTTATCCAGTAAACCCCAAGTTGTTTTTCTAGTGCAGGCAACTTGTCTTGCAGCTTTGCTAGCCCATTTTCTTGTTTCGGTTGCGATTCCGGACAGGTGTCCTAGGATGTTCAGCATGCTTCTTTCGCACAGCAGAATGGTTTCTTTACAGCCGCTTAGCGATGCTATTTCCTCCCCATTTGATACCTTCTTGCCATCCGATGCGCGCCAGTTAATTTGAATTGCTGGAGCCCATATTTGCACCAAATGGTCGATCATTGCAGTACCTGCAATTATACCATCGCCCTTGGCGACAATAGTCGCATCAATTAGTTCATTTGACCCAAACATAGGGCTATCTATTCCATCATCTGCAAGAATTGCACTAACCCATCGATCCATGCTGGAGAGTAGCAATCTACTGACACCTTCATCAGCTGTCCACAGTAGATGACCTCTATCGTGCGGTAACATACTAGCCCCGGCCATGTTATATCTAAGCATGACCTGAATTTCAATTACACCCATAATTTTTGTTTGTATTCTATTATTTTGATAAAATGATTGAAATGAGATTTAATTATAGGGATACTATGGAGAAAGAGTATGTCTCGCACGTGGGCGGACATATTACGCTCTTTTTCACAGTCGAAAAAGAAGGACGGTTATTGCGTAATCAAGGTAGTAGAGGCGTGGGAATAAATATTGAACATGGTGTAAAGGTAACATTGTCCATAAAGGATGAGCAAGGAGAAATTCAAGATAGCACAATTAAAGTAACCGATTTTCAAAGTGTAGAAAAACCCGATTCAGCTAAATTTTACTCAGAACTAATTGATGATTTAGTCTATGCTAAACTATTGGATCCTCAACCATCATTTGACATTTCAATATCTCTCGAATTACCTACGAGTCAAGGGTTTGGCATGTCGGCAGCAGGTCTAATTGCAATTGCTCTTGCATTTCGTAATTTCTCACAACGGGGTACGATAGATCAGTATTACCGTATTTGTCACCGCATAGAGCGTCAAAATGGTTCAGGCTTAGGAGATGTGCTTGGTATTTTTGCTGGGGGGGTTGAGATTAGATTACAACCAGGTGCGCCAGGTGCGTCTGGCAGGAGTCTCGGTTTCAAATGCAAGCAACCAATTATCCTCGTTTGGCAACCGGAAGAATCTCGTCATACCTCAAAATACATTGATGATATAAATTGGCAAACTAAAATATCTAAGGCTGGACATAGAGCATTAAACAACATCAAGTCTGGTCCGTGGGACCATTCTCGATGGGATGATATTCTCAGCCAATCAAGTAAATTCTGTCAAGAATCCGAACTAGCATTAGAGGATGAAAGAAGTAAACTACTTGCATCGGTTATGGGTATTGTTAGGTCGGTAGATATGCAATCGCACGTTAGAATAAGGCTATGCATGTTAGGCACTTCTTGTGTTGTTTTACCAAGAAAATTAGAACGTATGTTGACAGCAGCAGAATTAGATTTACTTAACACTGAATTTGCCAAACAGGGATTAGGGTCTCTGATCACCGGAATAGATCATGAAAGTTAAGACATTCTGGAAAGGTCCAAAACCCCGGCGTCCAGCATTAGACAACCTGGTATAAACAGATTCTCGCTGAATCCATGACGGTAGACAACCGCTCCACTACCCCATTCATCGATATAACGTGACATTTGTTTAGCCATTTTTTTCCTTTGGAAAGAGACATCTGCTCCATAGAAGTGTTTTGCATCAATCCAAGCAACAGGTTGTCCGTTAATTTCGACATGGTCGAGAAATAATATGTCAGGTGTATTTATTGGTCGACCGTGTTCAATTCTTTGTTCTGATACCATGTCATTTTGGCGCCTTATTTTTACTCCTCTTGATTCAAACCAGTCTGCTAAAACTTCTTCAAACAAATCTGCCCTTGTATGAGTTTCAGATTGGTCAACATTTGAGACTCGGTCTGCGGCTTCAGCCTTTTCAAATTCCTCTCTTTCCCGGGGTTTCATTTTTGACGGGTCTCGCAAGCATTCTTTGATTCTTGATTTTGACCAACGTTTTTCTGTAAGGATTACGCGAAATATATTCATTGGTGGAAAATAAAAACTTTTTGATAAATCAACGACGCTAACACCCTCATTGTAAAGCCTAAATAACGCCTTTGCTCTTGATTTTAGCCTTCCATGACTGTATACA
>JAYXVG010000062.1:0-7179 GCA_036021875.1 Thermoplasmatota archaeon
GATTGATTATCTCCACCGCAATCTAATGAGTCTCCGTCCCTATTTTCCCACTGTGTGTCGTCATTTGGAAATGGATCTCCTTGGTCAGAATAACCGTCTCCATCAGTATCTAAACAACCAACTCTGTCGATGGTTGATGAGCCAAATTCATTAGGACATTCATCTGGTAGGTTACCATCTTGGTTATCGCCAAAACCATCACCATCTCTGTCACACCATTGTGTAGGGTCCAGTGGTAAGCCGTCAGCTTGACAGTAACCAGTTGATGACACTGCACCCCAGTTGGCAGTTGGGTCGGAATAGGAGTCGCCATCGGAGTCTGGGCAGCCATAACGGTCTGCGGTAGAGTTGCCGTAGACATATGGGCAAGCATCCGCATCATCCCCAACTTGATTATCGCCCCACCAGTCACCATCGGAATCTAGCCATTGATAGTGATTTAACGGGAATTGATCAACTTCGGTCGCTTCAGCAATAATCGATCCAGGCCAAGTTGAGTCTCTAAATTCGTCCCATGACTCATTTGCATAATTATCTCCCCAACCATCACTATCGGAATCATTCCACTGTGTTGGATTGTTAGGAAAAGCATCACCACGCTGATTGATATGATAAAAACTGTTCACCACTTCAAAGTAATATTGATCACCATAACCATCGCCATCAGTATCAGCCCATTGCTCCGGGTCATTTGGCGCCCAATCACCGTCATCAGACCAGCCATCACCATCACTGTCAGGGCAGCCGAATCGATCCTCAGTCGATGTCCCGAATTGGTCAATACAGGCGTCGGGTGTTGTTGCAGGGTCTGGATTGTCGCCAAAACCATCGCCGTCGGTGTCATCCCACTGGCTACCATCTGTCGGGAATGCGTCCACAACGCCGTCCCCTTGGTCAGTTGTATTGTAGCCGTCATTATCTTCATCAACATCTGCAACCCAAAAGTAAACTCCCTCATCGTTCCTTGTATGTGAGGTAACAATTTTACTACCATCAGGATGCCATGAGACTCCATCAATTTGACCGCATTGGTTGTTACTTTGTCCGCAATTATTTGGCCTTGGTCCCGAAAAAGTATCTACTAACAGGCCAGTATCAGTTTCGTATACCTTAGCAGTTGCACCGTCGGCTAGATACCAATACATGCCAATAACAAATTTTGAACCATCGGGCGAAAAATCTGCAGACGAACAAGAGGTTGTGGTTGGCACTTCCCATATTATTGGCCATGAGTTTCCATCGTATTCATGCACTTGCACCCTGGCACCATTCGATTCATAGGCTCCGCACATGACAATGTAGTTACCATCAGGTGACCAAGCAATGGCGTTGACAGAGTCCGGCGGAGTTGTGATAGACTCAACTGTATTACCGGTGCTTATTTCGGATATGTACCAATCTCCTTCACTACCAACTGCAATGAAATTTCCATCTGGTGAAAATGCGGTATCATAGAATCTATCTTCACCCCCTGGATTAATTCCAGAACTGAAAAAATTGCCAGTCGAAACATCTATGAAAGCGACGATTCCATTAGTGCCAAAATCGGTGTTATCTCTGGCAATTGATACTGCGAGTAGGTCACTTCCCGGGGAAAATTCAACATCATACACCCTCTCATTACTTCCTACATTAACGGATATCGCACCATGCAAACTGGTCATTGAATTTGCATCGAATATGTGGACCGTATCATCATCAACCCCGGCAGCAACATAGTTACTATCAGGTGAGTATGCGACAGAATGGACATCTGATCCCATGTCTGCTGAGCGTAAATTAACAAAGGTCGATGAATTCCATGTTCGGATGAAATTATCATCCGATCCAGTGACTAAGGAATACCCATCGCCAGAATACTCAATATCGTTATAATTTTGGTTTGAGCTTATTATTTGTTCAGTTTCAAACCCAGGATTGGGAGTAGTCCACGGGTCGTTGATGTCTGAAGTTCCATCGTTGTCGAAATCAGGGCAACCTGTTCTATCAACAGTTGAGGTGCCAGATGACCAGATACAATCATCTGTAGCGTCACTTATTCCGTCACCGTCTGAATCAGCAGACACTATAATGGGCATTACGGATAAGAACAGCAGAGCGATAACTGCTGTTACTGGTGCCCTAGAACCCATGGTCTTCGGACTGATGATACAATAAAGGTATTATGGTTAAATTGCTCTTACAATGATGTAGCAAAAAGCCAAAATCGCTTATTATGGAAAAATCTCGGGATATTGTGAGCGCGGGTATTTCGAAGGTCAACATTCCTGTTCAGGACCGCGTTATGCTACACCTATTCGAGAACGATAATCAGGCTGACCGATATTTGGTCGGACCGGAATTGACAAGGCCCGGAATAGCGGAATCCTGTGCACTACATCCACCAAATGTGAGTAGGACAATGCGAGAATTACTAAAGAAAAATTTGGTATCAGAGCATACTCGCAATATCAAAGGGGATGACCGTCGTCAAAAAACCTGGCAGTTAACCGAGGAGGGACGTGAAAAAGCTATTGATGTGAGAAGGAAATTATCCTTGACTCAGGTGGTAATTCGCGACAACAGTGGAGATTTGTTGGAGTTAGAAGCGTCCGATGTCCCATTAAGGTTAGATGCCAACATCTCGCTACTACAGGTATTGATGCATGCACAGCATGAGGGAGTTCTAACCTATGGTGATATCAGATTTGGGGCAATCACTAGGAGTGATGATACAGAATCATCTCAGCCACCGGGACGACTCAGAGCATTGACCGGAGTCCATGCTACATACAACAATCAACCTCCAAAAACTCGTGTAGTTCACGGCCGAGAAGAACAGTTCACTTCCCTAGATGAATGGTTCAGCGAGCGAAAACCATGTATGGTTGTCCACGGAATTGCAGGTATCGGTAAATCTACACTAGTTGCCCATTGGCTTGAACAACAGATTTCATCTACTCCGAATCTATCTGTTTGTTGGTATCCTTGTCAACCGTGGGATACATCACTTGGGATCGCTACGAGTCTACTCCACAGATTTGGGATTGATGAATCACACGACCCGTATAATCTAATCGAAACCTTACCGCTAAACCCTGGTGGACAGGTTGATGTCGATATGATGAGAAGGCGACTGTTAGCATATTTAACCGATGCAAGAACAATCCGCGAACGGTTCAAGAATGAATCAGGGGGACCACCTCCTTACTGGCTTATAGTCCTAGACGATGTCCACTACATCGAAGAAAATTCTGCGAAATTGCTTGGTGCAATTCTACAAATATCCCAAAATTCTCCATTGCGAATCATCATGATTTCACGCAAGCGTCCAGCAATTTACGACCGTAGAGACGTTCACACAAGGGATTTGGTCTCTGAAATGTCTCTGAAAGGGCTGTCGATAAATGAGATGGAAAATTGGCTGAAGGAACTTGAAATTTCGGATGATGTAGAAACTATCTATCAAAAAACAGGAGGACATCCATTAGCACTTGAGTTGTTTGAGCTCTACGGACAATCTCTCCATGTTGATTGGTTGCAATTCATTGACGATGAGATTTTATTCAAGTTGCCAAGAAACGAGAGGCTACTACTGTCTGAGTTAGCTAGGAGCGACAAACCTCTACCATGGAAGAAGTTGGCTGACAAAGCGTCATGGGCTGGTCCGCCACCTAAGTCATTAATTTCCTATGGGATTTTGATTGAGTTGGACGAGGGTATGTGGTTACACGAAGCGCTCAGAGAGCGCCTCTTGCGAGATATCAAGCAGTCCTAGAAATCATCCGCGGTCATGTGTTGATCAATCCAGTTGAGCAAGGCCGGTTTTGGCATTGCACCGCTTTGCTTACCGACTAGGCTACCGTTATGATATAGGAATAGCGCAGGAATACCTCTCACGCCTAATTTTCCAGCGTTCGCTGGGTTAGAATCTGTGTCAACTTTTGCGATGAGTATTTCTCGCTCGCTGGCGACCTGCTCAAGCACGGGGGCCAGGGCTTTGCATGGTCCACACCACGGCGCCCAAAAATCGACAAGAACCCATTCACTGTCCTTGATAGAATTTTCATACTCTGAATCGCTTACGGACCTAACCTCACCCATGTGCTCACTGCTAACCCCTGCCGCAGGAGTATTATGAGACTTTGTGCGTCAATAAATACAGATTTGAACAAAATGCTCATGAGAATCAACTAGTTGGGTTGGGATGTTCAGACATGATAATCGCACCCAGTATCCTCACTGCAGACTTCTCTAATCTTGGCGAGTCATGCAAGGAAGCAATTGATGCCGGCCTAGATAGGCTACATCTAGATGTTATGGATGGCAATTTTGTGCCAAATATGACATTCGGCCCGCCGGTTATTAGAGCGCTTAGGCAATCACTCCCCTCTGAAGTAATATTTGACGCACACCTTATGATCAACAATGCAGAAGATTGCTACATGGATTACATTGAGGCAGGCTGCGATCATATCTCAGTTCATGTTGAAGCGGTGGTTCATCTGCATAGACTGGTTGTTGCTATCAGAGAAGCCGGGGCATCTGTTGGAGTTGTTCTAAACCCAGCGACTCCTCTTGAGTCTATTATTGAAATTTTACCAGAAATTGACCTCGTCCTAATCATGAGTGTTAACCCCGGTTTCGGTGGTCAATCGTTTATTGCATCGGTGGAAGGAAAAGTTCGAAGGCTAAATCAGATGATTGATGAACAAGTATCCAATGGTGGTCGACCTGTCCAAATCCAAATAGACGGGGGAATCAAGGCTCATAATATCGCTATGGTTGGCGAGTGGGGAGTAACCAATTGTGTAGTGGGATCAGGCCTGTTCAATAACCAAGGTTCAGTAAAAGAGAACCTCGAAATTTTACATACAGCACTTGAAGTATGATTCGGCTTAGGTGTCAGTGTGCGCATTCTGGTTGTCTCCTTGATGTATCCACTACCGACCAATGTTGCTAGGGGTACGTTTGTTAGCGACAATGTTGAGTTGTTTAGGTCCTGCGGCCACGAAGTTAAGGTGGTTAATCCGCTGCCTAGGATGTTAAAGTACCAAGAAACGAGGAGGTCAACCCTCACTGGGGTTGCCCGCGCCCCATCGACATTTAAACACGGAGATGTCGAAGTTTTTGTGCCAAAATTCTGGGGTTTACCAGGCAATCCCTACCCGTCAATTACGATTAGAAGTATGAAGAAAATAGCTCGAAAGGTTTCATTGTGGCTCAATGGATGGCAACCAGAAGTCATAATTTGTCACACCATCTGGCCAGTCGCAGAATTAGCGAATAGGTTGGCCAAGCAGTGGAACATTCCTTGGATTTCGGTAGTCCATGGACATGATTTTGACGTTGGCTTGTCGGACGGGAATACCAAAAACCACATTCTTCGTTTAGCTAAAAGCGCAGATTGTTTGGTTACTGTCTCATCGCGCCTCAGTGGAATAGCACGATTACACGACCTTGTCAATAATCAACTAATCAGATGTCATACTGCGGTAGAAGACGAATGGCTTACTGCACCAAAGTCATGGCGAGGAAGATGGCGGAAAGAAAAACTCGACATATTATTTCCAGCAGACCCAAGAAGGCCAGAGAAAAATCACTACCTGGCATTACAGACCGGTGAAGAACTAGAGAGTCGTGGTTGGGTAATCGGCGTCACGACCCTTCGACAGCAACCGCGTAGCATTGTGTGGGATCGAATGTTAGTTGCAGACATCACGTTAATTACATCAACCAGAGAATCAGGTCCGCTTGTTGCACGCGAGTCTCTTGCCTGTGGGACACCAGTGGTTTCGGTAGATGTTGGTGACGTAGCTGAATATCTACCCAAGTTTTGTTTAGTGCAAGATTATGACTCAGTAGCATTAGCAGATTCGATAGAGTCAGCACTACAACATGATTGGAGTAATCCGTACTCATTACCGGAAGAACACTCTTTTGAATATGTCAAGAGTCAGTGGTCATCATTGCTCTCCAGCCTCTTGGAGTGAATAAAAACAGCAGCACTCCACTAAATATTAGAGATGATTCTGAAATAAATCCAAAGCACGTAATTGATGCCAAACAAATCGTTGACATCAGTTCAACACTTCGTTGTCTAATAGTTACCCATAATTTAGCCAGATGAATTGAAGCGAATAGTAGGAATGCGGAGGAAAGGGTTGATGCTATCGCTGCTCCGTATAATCCATTTGTTGTCGAATTGGCTAACGAACTAATTAGTAAGAATCCAAGTATTGTTGCAAAAACAACTACAGCAGCAATGAAAGTAGTGAAGATCCAGGGATTCTTTCCGGCTTGAAGAGCTGTATAACTCGGCGTTGCGAGTAGAGTCAAACACCAACCTACTAGCAGAATCATGAATAAATCACTTGCCGAGGCACCCAAACTACCATCGGTATATTGAGCTGGGAATGCTACAGGTAGCAGCAAACGAATTAGCAATGCTCCAGCAAACAAACCAATTGGTAACAAACCAAAACATATGTCTAGTGATTTTTCAACGGATGAAATGAATTTCTCCTCATCACCTTGCCATTGTCCAAGTATTGGCAGTAAAGCAGCCCGCATTGCTTGCGGTACAACTAAACCTGCCAGCCAAGCAATTTGAGCGACATGGAATAAAGCGGCAGCGTCTACTCCTATTGAACCTGCAACTATAAACTTCTCAATTCGTATCACATATGGCAAAATGCCTAATGTTACCGCAAACGGGAGGGCTTGTAAAATTAGAGATTTATTATCAATCCAACATGGCCCAAGGCTCGATAGGTCTCCAGGCTCGTGGCTTGTTCGCAGGAAGTTGTAAGCGAACATTAGGGAAGAAATGAGGCCCAAGACTGCGCCCAGTAGAAATGCCAAAGCATATGCTTCAACAGATGTGCTGCCAAAATAATAGAGCGTCAGATAGCCAGCCATTGAAACCAGTCTTTCGATTACTTTTGTCCATGCCTCTATTGAAGCATAACCTGCTGCGCGTAATCCTGAACGCGGTGCGTAAGAAAATATGTGCGCTAATGCGACAATCATGCAGGTAAACAATAGCGGCATCAGTAATTTCCAATCCTCGACAAATATTGTTACTCCAATTAGAGCAATAACAATAAAAGGCACCATGCAGACCGCCTGTATCCGATAAATTCGCCAAATTGCTGGCCAGATATTGTCAACTGATTTTGCCCCATCACGGGTTAGAAT
>JAYXVG010000062.1:7189-7452 GCA_036021875.1 Thermoplasmatota archaeon
TGTTGGAAGGCCCAAATCTATAATCAAAAATGCGGTAGCGAAAATATCCAACGCAATGATGAAAATGCCGTAATCCTCAGTCGCCAATGATCGCGTCAAAACAATTTGTCCAATCAATGCTAGAAATACCGCAATAATATCTGCGCCAATGAGCCAACTTGAGTCTCGCCCCATGTTAAGTTCGCGACCAGTCGTGTTTGATACCGACTCGGCCATTATACTGCCTCAACCTAATTCATTTGAAGAATACCTCTAAACCACAT
>JAYXVG010000063.1:0-7439 GCA_036021875.1 Thermoplasmatota archaeon
TCATGTTACCCAGAATTGCTACGATAAATCCGGCACCAGAGTTCAATCTGAATTCTCCTATTGGCAGGGTGAAATCACTTGGCGCACCTAACTTACTGGCATCGTGGGAGAATGAGTATTGAGTTTTAGCCATACACACTGGTAGGTTGCCGAATCCCCATGAGATTATTTTGTCTAACTGTTTCTTGGCATTTGCTTCAACAATAACCTCACTCGCCTTATACATCCTTGTTGCGATGGCTTCGACTTTTTCCATAACTGGAGCATCAGGTAGGAACAACGGGGTAAATGGCCGTCCTGCAGCGACATGATCTTGAATCGCCTTTACTACTGCATTGGCTAAATCTTCACCGCCCTCACCGCCTTTACTGTGCACTTCTGTTATGGTGACTGACCGTGCCCCACTAGCGTGTGCTGCATCAGATAATGCCTTTATTTCAGCATCAGTATCTGAAGTAAATTTGTTAATCGAGACTATTACTGGAATTCCGAAACCTGCCATGTTTCTAATGTGCCGGTCAAGGTTTGTGGCTGCGCCGATGGCAACCGCTTCAACATTTTCAGCCTCAAGTTCTGCTTTGCTTGGACGATATCCACCACGGCTGCCAAATGCGCCCCCATGGAGTTTCATTGAGCGTATTGTAACATTCATGACGACACAATCTGGTCCTTTGCCTGAGGTTGCAGCCTTGATATGCATGAATTTTTCAGCGCCCATATCTGAACCGAATCCTGCTTCAGTAACGACAATATCTGCTGCAGATAGGGCTAACTTGTCTGCGATTATACTTGAATTACCATGTGCAATGTTGGCAAACGGCCCCCCGTGAATGAAGGCTGGATTCCCCTCAAGGGTTTGAACTAAGTTAGGCAGAAAAGCGTCCCTTAGTAGTAGTGCCATGGCACCTTCAGCTTCTATTTCTGCAGCCTTGACTGGGTTACCACTCTTTGATTCACCAATTACGATATTGCCGAGTCGCTTCTTTAAGTCCGCATAATCACTTGCTAAAACTAAAATGGCCATGACGTCACTTGCTGCAGTGATGTCAAATCTGTCTTGTCTGAGGTGTCCATTTGCCGTTCCCCCCATGCCAATAACAACATCTCTGAGCGCTCGGTCATTCATATCTAATACACGAGGCCAACTTATCTTGGTGGAGTCTAAGTCACATTCATTACCATGCTTGATGTGATTATCGATTAGTGCTGATAGTAGATTGTGGGCAGAGGTAACTGCGTGAAGGTCACCGGTAAAGTGCAGATTGATATCTTCCATTGGCAGGACCTGAGAATAACCGCCACCAGCAGCTCCTCCTTTGATACCAAATACTGGACCCATCGATGGTTCTCTAATTACACAAGTGGCCGATTGGCCGATTCGACAAAGCGCCTGAGTTAATCCGATTGTAGTTACTGTCTTGCCTTCACCAAATGGTGTTGGGTTAACTGAGGTAACCAAAACTAGGCTGCCTTGAGGTTTGTTCATACGGTTTTTGCAAGCATCCCATGTCACCTTAGCGACGCTCCGTCCCATTGGCATGATCTCCGTCGAAGAGATTCCCAATTTCCAAGCAATGGCTTCAATTGGTTCTAGGGTTGCAGCATTGGCTATCTCTAGGTCGCTAGGCATAACCAAAGTGCAGGTGG
Organism: Thermoplasmatota archaeon; assembly: GCA_036021875.1. Taxonomy (GTDB): domain Archaea; phylum Thermoplasmatota; class Poseidoniia; order Poseidoniales; family Poseidoniaceae; genus MGIIa-L1. The sequence goes on from JAYXVG010000063.1 coordinate 1,648, forward strand.
CTAAGTCTTTGAATAATACGGTAAGAATGCATTATCGAAGGTTGATTAGTCAACCATGGTTATGTTCCGACTTACTCTTCTTTCATGCTGCCAAGGTAGTCAGGTAAGTCGACTCCTGCCATCTTAGCCACATCATGAACCGGTGGTAGCGACTTGATGAGTGATGAGACGAAGTTAGCAGTGCTGCCGCCTTCGCCGCCACTTCCTGAATCCCAAACGGTAATCTTGTCGATTTTCAGGTTGGCGATTGCTTCAGTTTGTCGAGCCACGATTTCTTCAATCTTTTCAACCATCAACAGAGTTGCAGCGGCTTTTGCGTCGCCACCTGCGCTACTGACTAGCGATTGATAACCGGCTGCTTTTGCCTCTAGAACTGCCCTTGTTCCCTCTGCCTCTGCGTTGTACTTGGCAAGGATAGCGTCTGCCTGACCTCTAGCAATTCTGCGTTGGCGCTCAGCCTCTGCTTCTGCAGCAATTTCGATTTGTTGCTTAGATACTTCCTCACGAGCAATTTCCTCAGCACGGAGTCTTTCACCCTCTAGTTCATATTGGGCTCTTTCAATTTCAGATTGCGCCTTTCTGCGTGCAACCTCAGACCGCTGGAGTGCTTCAGCCTCTCTTTCGGCCAGGTCCGCATTATATGCCGCAATGTCAGCACGAGATACGTTTTCACCTTCAACCGCCAATGCTTCTTGTTGCTGAACGAAAACACGCTTGTCTGCTTCTGCGGCTTTTTGTCCCTTCGATGCTTCTGCTTCTGCCTTGGCAACTTCAATCTCACGATCTCGGTCTGCCGCAGCTTTACCAACAGCACCATCACGCGCAGCCTCTGCACGGTCGACAGTAGCATCTGCAATAGCGACTGCCGCTGCCTTGGCACCGATAGATGCGATATAGTCTGCTTCGTCAGTAATATCTGTGATGTTTACGTTAATCAGATACAAACCAATCTTATGAAGTTCAGTGTCGACGTTGGTTGAAACTTTCTCAAGGAAGGCTTCCCTGTCTTGGTTGATTTGCTCAATTGTCAAAGATGCAACGGTCAGACGTAGCTGACCGAAGATAATCTCTTTTGCCATGTCTTCTATCTGCGGGACTGGAAGTCCAAGTAGACGCTCGGCGGCATTCTTCATGACCGATGGTTGGGTAGATATACCGATGGTAAATGTTGACGGGACGTTAATCCTAATGTTTTGTTGCGACAAAGCATGCTCTAGGTCGATTGAAATCGTCATCGGTTTCAAATCTAGGTAGGCGTAATGTTGTATCAGCGGCCAGACAATTTTACCGCCGCCGTGATAACACGCCGCCGAGCCTTTGTCCTTGACATTACCATAGACAACCAGAATTTTGTCTGATGGAGCCAGTTTATATCTGGATGTTGCTACGTAAATTGTCACTAATAATACGAATACCAATAATGCAATACCAATCAATGCTAGCGCTTCTGCGACCATGACCTTACCAATTCGAACCCATATAAGAGGCTTGACCCCACAATATATTGATGATTACAGGCTGAAATTCACTTATCTTCGCCGCTAATATCAAGCGGCACGACAATCAATCGCTCAGCAATCGCGTCGACAACTTTGACGAATTTTCCAGTCTCAAGCTTCATCTTATCATCTTGAGCCATCGCTGATTCGGTGCGTAGTGCACCCTGGTACTCAACCTGAACTTGGCCCATTTGACCAGGTTGAATAGTTCGATAAACAGTGCCTCGAGCACCAATCGCCTGCGAGTGTTCAACGGTGTTATCTTGTTCAAGACTGGCCATCATTTGGAATACTTTACCAACTATATACATCGAAAAAGTACCTGCGATAGTTCCCGCAATTATCGCCACGAAAGCATTTTGATCGGCTTGTGACACAGACAGTCCAAAGATGCCAAACATCATGATGAAACTGAGTAATCCTTGTATCGTGAATAGATGGAAAATACCGTCGGCGTCCATCTCAAAGTCAAAGAACCCACCAGTAAAGTCTCCGATCAGAATCAATAAGAAGTAAATTATGAAGAGAAATGTACCAACTATCGCCATCGCTGCGAACAAGATGTCCACTCCGGTTATACCTCCAAGTCCAATCAATTCTAGGAAGTCTCCAAACAAACCCATGCCTTCACCATTCCTTCACAAGCACCGCTTACTCATCAAACTTCCCGTCTTTTCATCACCGGACGTATGTAAATAAAGTAATAATGACCATAAACAATGGGCCCCAAAGAGAAACCCAGTATCGCACCAATTGCCCACCACGGTAAATCAAGGGCTAGTGTGATTGCGAAAATAATTACTAGCGACAGAATTATCGACAATTTTTCAAACATAACCCAAAATACAGTTCGAGCATTTTGGTCATCAACATCTAGTGCTCGCTGTTTCATTATGAAAATGTCCAGCAAGTTTGACAAGATATAACCTCAAAATATTAGATTAGACCAAGATATTTCGCTGATAAGAATTATTGCAACATACAACATAGCGACGAAAATAACAGGATTACGGCCCTTTTCTATATTGGTTTCGACGTGGTTGTAGCGGCCATCCTTTCCCTTCACTAAAGTCGTGGATTCAGAGGTGCTGTAATTTTGTCCTGCAGTAAATTCCCTGACATTCTTTCTGTCTTGGTAAATCAAAAATATGGTAGTCCCAATTATGACGCCCAAACTTGGTCCAAAATATGCCCCGAGTGCTTCGTTGAATTCAACCCACATTGCTGCCGTCATATACAAACCCAGAATACCAGTCAATGCTGCGATTGCACCTTTGCCAGCGGTCTGATTGCTAATTAAGCCCAATCCTGCCATGGATACTCTAACATGTCCTCATTTTCAAAGGTTTTTCCTGCAGGTTTTCAAGACGGTGCAGTTCAAAAAGCATGGCAATGAGGGGAAATCATGGCGGATGTCTACTATGCTGTAGCAGGGCAACCAGTCAATCATTCATTGTCCCCAGTTTTGCTTAATATAGTCGCCCAACATCTTTCTAATCAACTAAAACCAGGACAGAGATTCAATGTTAAGCAGACCGATCTGGTCGATGCTCAGTTTATTCAGGATGCGTTAGCATGGGGTTATGTCAAATTCATCCCCGAAGCAGTCAATTGGGATTTGACAGGTGCGCCATTTGGTAAGTTTCGTAACAAGGCATTGATGCAAAAAGTGCTTGAATCTACCGCAGAAGTAACCCGGTCCATCGAGGGATTAAAACCAGAAAAGTTCAGCAAAATATCCGCAAGTCTACCTTTCAACGCAAAAATAGAGTTGCCCAGTTTATCTTTTACAGAGGAGATATGGCTTAATCTAACCTCGCCGCTTAAGCATCAACTGAAGTCACAAGCGGTTGTAGATTTCAACGATTCTTCGCTAATTGAATCGGTAAATGTCCTCAGATGGGATGGCTTCGGATGGTGGTCTTCCAATGTTGATGGTTCAGGTGTGGCCAGAGTTGCACAATATTTTGGTATTGATATTAGTGATGGTGCGATACTCGGAATTGTCGGTGGCGGTGGTGCAGCACGCTCAACAGCTTACACATGGCAGCAGTTAGGCGGTCGAGTTAGGGTTTTTGGCGGTAATCGTGAATTGACTGACTATAAGTGGATAGAGACCATGCAGGACGGCGAGAAAAGTTGTGACATATTCATTAATTTCGATGATGATACAATCCCCAGTGATGTCAATGTCACAGGATATATCATGAAATCAAAGTATCACCCAATACATGGAGAACATTCTGATAGAATCGCAAAAGTGACAAACGGTGCAATCGATGGTAGATGGCTTCTTGCAGCACAGCATCTAGAGAGTTGGTCACAATTATGGGCGCCTCAATGTGCCGATATGCTGCCACCACTAGACTTGTTGATATCTATGCTTATAACTGCGGAATCTGTGTTAGCATCATACTCATAGAACACGAATTTCAAAATATAACTACATAATCATTCAAAGTAATTGGGATGGTATAATTGAGAGTCAATGCCCTTGCGCTGGTCGGTATTTTGTTGATTAGTGCGACAGCTGGGTATTCTTCAGCCCACCCCGATGAATCGCAAAATTTCAAAACCCAGCATACGGGTGTTGATTTCCCAGTCGGCTATGCTGATTTGGATGCCGATGGCAATGAAGTAAGGGTCATCTACCCTGCAATGGATGATGGGCAGAATCAGCCTATGGCCGGTAACGGACCATTTCCTTTCACCATTTTCTTCGCCGATGATGGGGAAAACAACGATGATTACGGCATAATATCCAATGAAATAGTAAAACGCGGGACAATTGTCGTCATTACTAACGAGTATGATTCTGAAGCAACCGATGATGTGGTGAATTCGTTTTCTCTTCTCGAATCCATAGTTCAATTAATGAATGAAACTAATTCAACTAACAACATAATACCATCCTCTTTTGGTAATGTTGACATCGATCATTGGGGTGTTTCAGGTCACGGATTAGGTGCAGCAGTAGCCTATTCAGTATTCCCATTTTGGCCAGAGTCAGAACTCGCAACGGAAATCCAACCACCAAGGTCATTGTTCGGTTTGGGTATTGATTTTTCTGGCTGGGCTAGTGGTAATGGCTGGCAGAATACGAAACCTGTAGGATGGACTGTAGATCCTGCTAGCCCCGCAACTGGTCTATTCATGACTGGAACTGTTGATGAGATAGCCAAAGGGCAAGATAATCTTCCAATAATCAGTGCTACAGCTGAACTTGGCTGGCATTGGATGCACGTGCTCGGAGCAGATCACTATCAATTTCAAGATGAAATCGATGACGGGATTTTTTTTGGTGATGACCGTGGTGATGGAGACGCTTCTATGTCACAAACCGAGCAAATTGATTATACAATATCTCATGTGATACCCTACTTAGATTTGACCTTGAGAGGCGTCCATTATGAGTTTAGAACTGCATTTAATCGCGAAGGTTCACCGACCTCCGCTAGCGACAGCGAATCCTATACCGAGGAAAATCTGTTTGAGTCTGACTTTCTGTTATTTACCGATAAGTCAAAAGTTCCTCAATCAGTAAATGATTTTGGAAGGTATGATTCCTTTTCACTGATTTCTAACTGGACTCTAAGAAATGGAGATAATGCTGAAATTATCGACCCCAGTTGGCAAATAGATGTTGAGTGCGGCTTCAATAAATTGATTACAAGCAATGGCAATATCAATAGCAACGGTTCAGCACAATGTGATTACAACGTGGAAGAACTCGCTCCCGGAACTCATATCGCATTCATGACTGTAATGGTTGAAGGAGCACCGTCAACTTTTGAACATCAGTTCAATCGAACAGATTCGCCAATAGCATTCACAACTCCTCCGCCAATCATTCAGGTGGCAGAACGAGGTGAGGGCCACATCCTTGCAAGCGATATCGGCATCGACCCAGATGGGCAGGAATTATTCATTGTTGAGGCAGTTCTTAGTGGTGGGCAAATCAATAACTTTTCTTTGCAAATCGATAATGATTATCGGGGTATGACGGTTACTCACACCGTTACTGATGAGTATATCACTGGTGCAGAGGTTGACATTTTACTGCGTGCAGACGGTGCGGGCATTATCGACGAGGCGACTACAACTCTGGAAATTGTTGTAATCCCGTTTAACGATCCTGTTGTCAAGGTAGATGATATTGTTATGCAGACACTCATCGAGGATGGTCCTGCAATTCAAGTAAATATTACCGATTACGCATATGATCCAGAAGGGGAACCACTACTCGCATCAATAAACCAACAAACCCAAGGCATCGCCGGACCGGTTGAATTT
>JAYXVG010000064.1:0-7419 GCA_036021875.1 Thermoplasmatota archaeon
GCATATTAGGTCACAATGAACATGAGATGCGGGAGATGTTACCAGAAATTATTCAGTTTAGCGAGTTAGGTGATTTCATTGACGAACCCATAAGAACCTATTCTGCAGGAATGAAAGCAAGGCTAGGTCTTGCAGTAGCAACTGCAATAAAACCAGATATTTTGTTAATTGATGAAGTATTAGGGGTAGGAGATCCTCAGTTTAGAGAGAAAAGTAAATCCCGAATATTATCATTAGTCGAAAAGACAGGAACTGTAGTAATTGTTTCTCACTCTTTTGCGCTGATGAAGGATATATGTGACCGTATTGGCGTCGTCAATCAAGGAAAAATAGTTATGGTTGGTACACCTGATGAAGCAATTACAGCATATTATGCACTAGATGAAGGTGACTCAGATGAGTGATTACATCAGCGTTGAAAACGAGGCTGAAAACTCATACTCGTTCGCATTCGGTGATGAGGTCAGGCAATCAATACTTGCACCGTGGAAACTCCCCTTTTTGCCATTATCTATTCCTTACAGATTTCTTAAATTGACAAAAAAAGCTAATCAAAATAATTCAAACCAGTCAGCGGATATACTAATGATTTATGACTTAGAAAAGATGCGTAAAAAAGATCAACAGGCATTTGTGAAACAGAGCATGAATTATTCACAGGAGATAATCTCTTTGGGAATAGGCCAGCCTTTGGTCGATGTATCGTTTAATCATCATATACGCTCTCGCTCTGAGTGGGATATAGAACCGAAAAATTGGAACTATGCTATTGAGAATTTAATTCTTGGATTAATCAGAGCATACAAACCAAAAAAGTTGGTATTTGTAGGCAAATATCCTTACGCAGGCGTACTAGAGGCTATTAGACGTTGTAACTCAAAAGAAAGAATGTATTGGATAAGTGTGCGAGGAGATGAATCCACAATAAGGGAGAGATCAAGTAGATTTAGCAAAGTTACTGAGCTTAATTTTTTTACTGAGACAGATTCATTCATAAAAAACACAATTTATTTTGATGAATCCTCTGATTCTGTAAAGAATCTCATTGAAAATTTTCTTCAGGAGAAATCGATTAACATACTCTCTAACTCAGAGAATGCCGAGTATGTTGTTGTGTCTGAGAAAAATACGAACATACTAACATATCTACTCAAGAATCAAACAGTAATTTATGATTCTAATATGGAATCTTATCCAGAAACAGAATATCCAAGCTTTGTAACGCCAAATATGGTCAGGATCGGCGACGATAACCGCAAGGAAATTATCGAAAGTATGATTGAATATAGGAATAAAAACAGCACACTTCGTTCAAAAGTCACTAGCGTCGAATCAAAGATTGATATCTGGATTAATTCATGATTTAGATAGATCGATAGTTAATAGCATTTCAACCTGTTTTTCATTCATGGGTAGAGACACTTCTTTCAATCTTTTTTCGATTATATGTCTTTGATTTGTAGGGAGTAAATCCAAAGACATTGGAAGGTAATTTTCGATAAATGAATAATCATCTTTCAACAAATCATCTAGGTCTGGATATCTGATACTTATTTCCTCTAGTTGGGTTTTTGGCAATCTCTGGATCGCATATAGAGTTGAGACGGCTTGCTTGAGTGGTCGCTTTTCAAGGAATGTTGAAATTTCTCCAACAATTTCAATACTCTTACCTTTCATTGTGTTTTTCCTAAAGCATTTCCAGCATCGCCCACACACACTCCCCGCCTTAGATGAGCGTAGGCAGCTCTCAGCCAAATCCCGATAATTTGAATTTTCAACAATCTTGTGATTGATTATTTCAGAAACCCCTGCCGTAGGAAAAACCAATTCTAATCCTGCTTTTTGTAAGATTTCGCTGTTATTTTTCCAATAACTTGTATCAGCGAAATTTCTTCCGGTATGTCCATGGAATAGGTAAGCATTCTCTAACGGCATCCCCAAGGCGATTGAACGAAGCTGTAAGTAGTCTGCAAGTAGGATGTTTTGCACAGCAGCGGCAAGATCTGTACTAAATCCGGGGCCTTTCCCTCTATCCATTCTTATTTGTTCATGATTACTTTTGACAATTATTACTGGCCGAGAATCGCGTTGTAGAGTTTCAATGAAGTGGTGAGCATTTGCATGATTTAATTGTGATTTGAATCCACTTCTTTCATTGTAACATAATATGGTGTCGCTCGGCATTAGTAACATGCAAGCAGTTGAGTCAATGCCGCCGCTAAATGATAGACTATTTCTCCAACCTTTTTGCCGTGAGGGTTCCCAACCATCTAGGATTCCACTCTCCCATGGAGATGTAAGGAAATAATGGGCAATCCTAAACAAATCCCTGTGTGTATCTTCGAGTCTCCAACCAAGTGGCATATCGAAAAATACAGTCCTAGTTAATGCATCGAATTCCAGAACATTTCCAGTTTGGGTCCATCTACTAGCAACAACATAAGTATCTTTTTTCGGTATAGTTGCTTCAGTTTTGTTTTTTGCTTTATACATCCATGGAAAGGCATTAGTGAGGTCTTTCTTCGATGGTTTAGGTGTTTCTTCGAAAAATTTGGTTTTCCTCCAGTTATCTCTCAATTCACGTTCAGTATCTTTATCTAATTCGTCAACAAATTCTCTCCAACGAACTCTGGCAGTGCTTTTTTGTTCACCGGAATTAGTGATAGTAACATTGCCTCCGTGAAATCTCCGTAACAATATATACGAACCGGTGTGGTCCAATTTATGACCGGCTTTAGAGATTTCAAGGTTCATAACATAATCAGTACCAAAACTGTAATTTTCATCGTAGGGAAATTCGAGCAGGACATCTCTCTTTATCATACTCGCTGGGTGAAGCATGATTTTCGATCCAAACAATATTTGACTAAACCCGTGTTCTCCGCCCGGAAAGTAATCATGCTCAAGGTTTGAGTCTTGGTCAATCCAACCTCCGTAACTTCCAGAAGAGCCTTCTGTTAAACAATTAATTTGTTCTTGAATACGATTTGGTAGCATTAAATCGTCATCATCCATTATTACAATATATTCACCCTTTGCTTCCTTTACCCCAAGATTTCTTGATTTAGGTATTCCAGTTGAATCCTTTTTTATGTATCTAATTCGTCTGTCGTTGAATGAATTGACAACATGACTTGTATTATCCTTAGATCCGTCATCTATTACCAGCAATTCAAAATTGGTGTAGGACTGGTTCAATATACTACGAATACAATCCCGTAATAGATTTGCTCGGTTTTTTGTTATAACCACAACAGATACGAATAATTTTTCTTCATCATGTATGAAACTTGATGCTTGCTCAGTTTTCACGAATTCTACAGCTCTTTTTCCACTATGTGTGTGGTCTCTGGTTATTGTCCAGTCTTTTAGATTCATTCTCTTGAGCGCCGAATCTATTACCTTGAATGTATTCTTTGTTTGTAACTCAGATTTTGACACTGAAGTAGATTTTTGATGAACTGTGTAATTGTATAACACTTTATCAATATGTTCAATCTTCCCGACCTCACTTAATTTTTGAAAGAAATCATAATCCACTGCATTGATAATTTTTTCAGAGAACCCACCAACCTTTGCCCAGTCTCTCTTTCTGAATAATCTTGGGTGATGAACAATCATTCCATACAGCATTCTTTTTCTGCAAAAACCCGGGTAGTGCCATCCGGCTGAAATCTCACCAGATATTGGGTCGAATTTGTTGTGTTTTCCATACACACAACTAACATCATGTTTTCCGATAATAGAATAAATCAACACCTCTAGTGCATTTTCTAATAACTCATCATCACTGTCTAATTGGAGTATAAACATGCCTTTTGCATAATCAATACAGGAATTACTCGCAGAACCTATACCTCTATTTTCCTGATGCAAAATCTTGACATAGGGATTTTCACCATAATTTTGCTCTAAATACTCACCAGTACCATCACCTGAGCCGTCATTACAAATTATAATTTCAAAATCCCGGTAGGTTTGATTTAACGCTGAATCAACTGCCCTGGATATGGTATCTATGGCGTTAAATGCAGGAATATATATCGAAACCATAGGTGTTGTTGACATCTTATCAGGGCTGTATTCTCTGTATGTTGGTACCATGTCTAATAACATTGGTCTCGTAATAAGTTTCCCAGCTTCTCTATCTACAAACTCTCTCCCACCAGGGGGTTCTTGATGCAACCCTAGGGCGTCAAGAACTGGAATGAAATAATATCCAGCATTGAACACCCTGTAACCAAATTCATTATCTTCAGCACCCCAGGCAGTGAAATTTTCATCAAAACCTCCTGCGTCAGAGAATATCTGTCTGTGAAAAGCAACATTTCCACAGGATGATGCTCTGAATGGATGTGGTGAGCTTTTCAAATTATTAGTATCCGAGTATATTGATTCCCTCCAGTCTTTTGAAGGCGATTTTTTCATCACAGCATTTTTTGTGGCAACAGCAGGTAGTTCTAACATTACAGAGGGAGACTTAATCACATCGCTCACTTTGATGTGATTTGCATCCACGTATTTCCTATGGCCTATCAGAATCACTTTTTCTTCCAACGCCAACCATCTAGCAAACAAGGAAACTAGATTTGGGACAGGAGCCATATCACAATCCAGAATAATTATATTATCATGTTTAGCAGAACGCACACCTAGGTTTCTTATATGGGATAATCTGTAACCGTCGTCTTTTTGTTTAACGTAGTTTACCTCAAAGTAATCACTGAATTCATCTATGAGTTGCTCAGGTTTGTCATTAGAACCGTCATCAGCTATTATTACCTCAATCAATTCTAATGGATATGTTTGATGTGTTAACATCGCAACAGTTCTTCTAAGCATTTCAACTCTATTGTAAACAGGAATAACTATCGAAATGGGGAATTTAGTAAAATCATCATCTAATTTTGCTTCCAAGAATGAGTAATCATTACCCGGGCCGACAATTTCAGGTAGATAGAATGGGAGATTCGTGCCATATTCTTTCACAATTAATCACCCATCCTGAACCTAATACAACCCCATTGACGTAATTCACCAGAATCATAATTGCTGTCAAAAATAGTTCCCTCACCGCCATGCCATTGAACCAGTTTCTCGTATAAGTCCATTTCAGCATTTCTGTGTACATCATCGACGATGTAAGTAGCATTTTTTGGTAACGAATCTACTATCGACAAAATGCCATGCCTGCCAATTGTACCATTTGGGCCATCAATAATTACTATGTCTAAGTCATTTGGAATAACTTTCAATACTTTGTGAACGTCATACCAACCTTCTTGGTTATTCTTTGTAGATATGTCGTTCGATATGATTGGTATTAAATGACATTCAGTATCGATTTTTTCAGCCCACGTTTCATCATGTTCAATTGAGCAAACATCGAAGTTTTCAGCAAGTATTCGTGTTCCATCTCCACTACCAAATTCGAGAATTTTACCTCCATCCGGGAACAATTCGCTAAGGTAAACAAATATCTCAGGAGGTAGCATCCACTGTGAATCTCCTGACACAAAAAACACCTCATGATATTCTACTTACAATTGCCTCAGTACCATTCTTGACTAGGTTTAGATTATTGTCTGCAGTGCGCTCCAACTTCAGTAACTTATTGATATCTTTGGAAATATTTGCTACATTACGATTAGTATTGACAATACCCCAACCTTCGTCAACCGAAATCAGACATCTAGATTTCTGATCGTCCATGCCTGTGTTTAGATTCGGATAGAAAAGAGTCGGTAATTTGATACTTCTCATTTCATGAAATGAATTATATCCTCCTGCTTGTATTGAAAAATCAAAAGCATTGTAGTAAAGTGAATTTGGATAATCTCTGAGAATAGTCACGCGTTTATTTGAAATCTTCACTCTTTTGCCAAGCATTGATTCTCCGATAACAATGAAAATATTTTCATTCTCGAGAAGACAGTCTACGGTTATCTTAATCTCAGAATCAATGTCGTTAATCTGCCCTGCACCTAATTGAACATAGACAGCGACAGCGCCATCAGGAACTCCTAAACGATTTCTTGCATCAACCCGCGAAAACATCTCGTCGTGATTGACTAGAAGGATTGGTTCTGTATTCAAGATTTCAACATTGTGTTGAATCTCGGATTCTTTGACTTTTACTGCATCGCCAGGGTGTACGATTAAGTCAAAATGTTCAATGCTTCCAACTGGTACAGATTTACCTTTTTTGAACATCCCCCTTCTTATCCATACTTTGTTCAAATCTGTTCTTCCATGTATTGCATCTAGCATTCCGCGATATGGATAGGCGCCGTCAAATACGAAATTGGTTGGCACGTGTGTGTCAAAAATCAGATTCAACATTTCCTCAACGAGCATATTCCAAGTAGAAGAATCCATTCGGTCAAATTTATGCTTACCAGCCAAGTGATAGGTCGGGAAATCATCTATGTAAGGAATGTGTAATGTAGGCATAGTAGTGAAGAATATTATTTCCATCTGCGGATTATTTTTGCGTAACTCCTTTGCTAGAGAATACATTCTAGTGAAGTGTCCAAATCCAACTCCGTTGGTTGGAAAAAGTATCGTAGTATTGCTGTTTTTACGTTCGCCTTTCTGTTCAACAATTTCTTGAGTTCTTGCTACTTTTCCTAATCTCTCCAAACCAATTTTCAAGCAAAGTATGGGGAATGAGATTGGAAGAATTATCATTTTCCATGGTTTTCTTGCTGCACTGGTTAAGTGTAGTCCTAGTCTGAATGAAACGGTTTCTCTCAGTCTCCGGTTTTCTCTTTGCAATTTTTCTAATCTTCTAATTCCACTTCCCTCATCGGATGAAACATCAGTTGATTGAGTAGACACAACATGTGCTGGTAGTCTACATTATTGACAGTTCGCTTAGTTTACTCGCAATAGAGACGGTTATCGACATAATGTAATCTATCTCGGAGAATTGTAACACTACATCTATATCTCAATCCCTATGGGTAACCATGGGCAAGTTGCTAATCACCGGCGGTGCTGGATTTATTGGCAGCAGGTTAGCAAAAATCGCGTCTAATGATGGTTGGGAGGTCTGTATTCTTGACAACCTATCAACCGGCTTACAGTCTAATGCAGAAAGCCTTGAAGCAAAAGGTGTGGAAGTACACATCGGTGACATCAGAGACAAATCGCTGGTGACAGATTTAGTTGCCAAATCAACAGCTGTAATTCATCTAGCCGCACAAGTTTCAGTACCGCTATCAATACAACACCCAAAAGAAACTATGGACATAAATGTCAAAGGAACTCAGAATGTAATTGATTCGTGTCTCCAGAATAGCGTCAAAAGATTGGTTGTTGCATCAAGTGCTGTAACAAGAGACTTTTATCAAAAGATTTTTCGTCCAAACCTTAGCGAAAAAAATCTCATTAAAATATCTAGAAAGGTAACTTTTT
>JAYXVG010000065.1:0-7344 GCA_036021875.1 Thermoplasmatota archaeon
CAAACCAAGGTCCACGAATTTTCACTGGGAGGTTAATGTCGCTTATTTTCTCTGTATATACACCAGATTGTGACAAGGATTCAAGCATTGAATTATTATCTCTAATCGACAAAGAATCGTCACCAGAAACTGTCACTTGCTCTTTGAGCGAGGCAACTAATCCTAGAATTATCCTTAGTGCTGTGCCAGAGTTGCCACAATTTACCTCGGAATTTGGTTTTGTAAAGCCATTTTTACCAACACCATCTACAGTTATTACCGCACCATCATCAGTAGCCACACGCTCAATACCGACACCCAAAGTTATCAAACAACTGATCATTGATTCAATGTCAAGACCCAATTTACCCCGAACAAGTAGATTGGTTGTTCCATCATGAATTGAAGCTATGGCCAGCATCCTAATCATGTGACTCTTAGATGGTGGCAGAAAATAATCAACACAATCTAAGGAAATGTGCGGTATAGTGTGTCCGGTTGTGAATGATTTCTCACCCAACCCGCCCCGTTGTTCACTCACACACGTCCCACTAACTCATTTATCATGAATGCTTGTAAAACAGTTGAATAACCTCACATGCTTCGTGATGTTCATGACGGGGGATTCACTTGGAAGACCCCTCAAGGATTTGCGAATTTCAATTACCGATCGGTGCAACTTTAGATGCAACTATTGCATGCCTCCTGAAACATTTGGCCCTAATTATGAATTCCTCCCAAGAAAGCAGATACTTAGCTTTGAGGATATTGTAATGTTAGTTAAGGCAATGTTACCTCTTGGGTTGGAAAAGGTAAGAATTACCGGTGGTGAACCGTTACTTCGAAAAGATATTGCAATCTTGATTTCAATGATTAGAGAATGTGATTATGGCTTGGATATCGCATTGACTACCAACGGAAGTCTGTTAACTCGACATGCAGAAAAATTAGCCTCGTCTGGATTGGATAGGGTTACAGTTAGTTTGGATGCAATTGAAGATGAAATTGTTCAGGACATATCAAATTCAAGCATCTCATCAAATGACATAATTGAGGGAATCAAAGCGGCTATGGAACATGGACTAGAAGTAAAGGTCAATACCGTGATCATAAAAAATCACAACGAACATCAAATAATTCCGATAACGGAGCGGTTTTCTGAAATGGGAGTATCTGTTAGATTTATTGAATATATGGACGTTGGTGGGACAAAAAATTGGAATCCCGAACAGGTAGTTTTTGGTGACGAGATACGCACCATAATCACCACCAGGTTTGGCAGATTAAAACCATTGAAACAGCAAAAGTATGGAGAAGTTGCCAATCGGTGGTCACTAAGCAATGGATATGAAATTGGGTTTATTGAATCTATATCTAAACCGTTCTGTCAGTCATGCACTAGGGCAAGGATTTCTGCCAACGGTAAATTGTATACTTGCCTATTTTCCGAACGCGGTTATGATTTGAAATCACTAATAACTATGGGCGCTGATATCAAAGATCTGAGAGACGCAGTAATTGCATTATGGAGGAAACGTGATGACCGGTATTCGGAGTTGAGAACAGTTCGACAAGTAGTAAAAAATCCCGTAGAGATGCATTTTATTGGTGGTTAATCTTCTATCAACACTAATTTTATGTCAAACAACATTACATTCGAGCTTCTGTCGATTAGTTTCATACTCCATGTTCCATCATTTGATCCAATAGTTTGGGAGTCAATCACAAAATAGTCTCCTTGGGTTACTGAGTAACCAGCATCCCGGTCGTGAAACGACACATTAGTTCCAACTGCGCCGTATACCTCCGAGTCATCAACAAAACCAGAGAATTCCTTCGAATTTAAGTCACCTTGGTTGTAGATCTGATACTCCAACCTAGCAGGGTCTAAAGCCTGGTCTAGGCTTGTGATTCTGACCACATGAAATCCATTGGAAAGTCCCTTGACACTGACAGTAATATCAGGTTCGGATTTTTCTACTGAGTTGATAGCGCCCTGCATCATTATGAAAACCATGCTGGATAGCATGACTGTGATAGCAAGCAGTAACACTGTAGCAATTACTGGGCTGACAGCCTCGTCATCACTGTTACAGCAATTCTCCATGTGGATGCGTAGACACCATCTAACTTGAATCAACCGGCTATTTTGGTTAGAAAATAGTGAAATATTCTGATTTGAATTATTACAATTTTCTGGTTGTTGCATACTCAGCAACATTCTCAAGCAAGAGTTTTGCATTTGATTTTGGAAACACGCTTAGATGATTTATTGCTCTCTCAAAATGATTGTTGATTAGTATTTTAGTGTAGTTAAAACTATCAGATTTTTCTAATAACTGTATTAGTTCATCAAGCAAATCATTGCTAAAATTATTAATTATTTCTGCCAATCTTTCTCGGTCCTTGCCATGAGACAATGTCAATGAGTGTATCAGAGGCAAAGTCATCTTGCCCTCGTGAACATCGGTCCCGCGCGGTTTACCAATTTGGTCGTCGCCCAATAAATCCAGTAAGTCATCAACTAGTTGATAGGCAATACCAATTTCATTCCCAAACTCTTCCAAGGCAACAAGTTGTTCCGGTGATGCCTCTGCCACTATGCCTGCTGAACGACACCCTGAGGCAAATGGACCTGCAGTTTTCCCTTTGACAATAGCGATATAGTCTTCTGGAGAAGTTTTCAGATTTTGAATGTGATCAATCTGGGAGAATTCAGAAACTGCGATACTTGAACAACAGTTAGCAATATTGGTTACAATATCTTGGTTATATTGCCCGCCTAAAGCGTAACCTTGCACGAATAACCAATCACCGGCAATTATCGCTTTGGACAAACCTGCAGTCTCGTGTATAGTCGGTATTCCTCGTCTGTGAGTTGCACCATCATTGATGTCGTCATGAACAAGAGTTGCCGTGTGTAAAAATTCGAAAGCCATGGCAAGAGGCATAATTTTTCCTAAGTCCCTACCGCCGGCGATTTCATACGACAAACACATCATAATTGGCCTCAGACGTTTCCCACCCGCAAGTAATACTCGTCCCGATAGTTCGACGACCTCGCCAGAATCTATCCTTGAGGCAATCATCTCCTCAAGTGCGGTATCAATTTGCTGGCGGAGGGAATCTAGCCCCTGTTCAACGTCTGGTTGAATCTGCCGCATGACTAGTCCATGTAGGGTGCCCTTCTTAACCAATGGTCTGCCACCACAGGTCGTTCGGAACACTCCGAGCCGAGGTAATTGCGATGGAAGATAAACCAAGACTAGAGGTTTTGACCACCCCATCAAGCTACGACGGAGTCCGTCTTCAGGTCGAAAATGTGATAGTCCAAAATCGGGACTTATTCAACTTCAAAATGACAGAACTGCCTCACATGGAAGTTGCTGTTGAAAGTTTGAAAAAAGGTAATGCTGATTTGCTTGCCATGAGCATAAATCAGTGGAAGGAACTGGATAGGGATGGACTACAGATTTCTGCATTTTTGCCAAGAAGGGAGCCTACTTGGGTATTGGTAGCAGATGATAAACCTGAATATTTGCCATACGGCGGGACAATTGTTTGTGAAAAAGAGCTAATTAAGCGTCAATTGGTGAGAATGCGTGCTGACCTTGAAGTATTTTCTTTAGCAGAAATGGCGATTCGACAGAACCGAGATATCGAAGCAATCAAAGGTCAGCCTGCTGAAGAATTAGAACTACTAGAAACATTGAGAGTTAATGGAGAGATTGATGGATATGTCATTTCACGTGGTAAGTTCAGCCAGATTCGAACCAGGGTTAGACGTCACACCTTAGGTATGCAAAGGGAAAAACCAACGCAGGAGTTTGAACGGTCGACATTTATCTCACCTCCTTTAGAAGGTTTTACTGTTTTAGTTTCACGCAGTGGTTTTCCAAGCTCAGTGATTAGCAAAATAAACGACATAGCTGCTGAGACATGTTATCAAATTGAGAATTCAATTTTTGAGTCTCTAAGTGATGATTTGAAACATGTTTCCGGAATTTTTGTCGAACAAAAGAAACTTTCAACAATACTCAAGCAATATGTGAAACTAATAGATGATTCGTATGCATTAAAAATCGGTGAAAATTACCTAATCCCTAGTAACAAGAAGAGCCGTGACATGAGAACAAAATGGAATCCTTCGAGAGATTTGATACAAGGACCAAGAATCTGCATATACTTTGAAATTTTGAGCAAAAATTCCAATGTCTCGCTGGAAATGGTACGCATTGAACCAATCGAAGATAATAGATATGAACGAGGTAAAAATGTATTAATCAAGGAAGTAAAATTCCTCATTGAGTTATTGCAAAAAGACCATGACGAACTGAAGAGATTGATAAGTGGATTGCCCGAAGATTACGCATCTGCTAAGCCAGGGTTAATGCAACTTTGAGATCATTCTGACTCAAATTTAATTAAATCTTCAACCAGTTTATCAAACCCTTGATTGGAGATATAATTTTCCAAATCAATTAACTCCGAGGGTGTCTGATCGTCACATAAATCAGTGATTGATTGATCAATATCCCGCGCAATTCTTTCCCAAGTGCCAGCAAATCTCTGCAAATCTGAGGCAAACCTCTCTACTGCTTCAACCGCAGACATGTTAGGATGTAAAACCATAGAAATATCCGAGGAGATTTTTTCATTGGCCAATTTTAGTCGATTAATATCTGTATATACCTCAACCATTGTACTGCGCAATTCCTCTAAATTATTGTTTTTAGAAAATTTTCGTTGCGCCTTTTCAACCACTTTTTTCATACTGCCGATGCCTGCAACCATTGCCTCTCGTGCTTTTGACGATTCTAATATTGCTTCCTCAGCCTCAGCCATTCGCTGACTCAAAACATCATCTAGGCCTGTAATATTTTTCTTGAAATCATTTCTGATAGTCTCAGAGAGTGAGTCAGAAATTGAGTTCGTCTCCTTCAACGCACTTTTAGCGGATTTGAAACTACGACTCATGGCAATAACCACCGTGCTCCATTCGTGGCTGGATAATCAAGTATACAATACCTTTGTGGAGGGTAAAAAACACTACAAAAATGTAAAAAAAACCGCCACATAATAGCGAAACCACATATACTGCTTGGTACGCATATTACTCAAGGTGGTATGGTGGCAGACAAGGTCGACCTTCTTTGTGAGTTGTATCAAGCCCGTTTCGACCGTCTAAAAGAAATCGCTTCAGTTAGTGAATTACCAAAAAACGGACCTGTAGAAATCGTCCGAGCAAGACTCATCAAGAACCTTGTTTTGACAGACTGGGACCTCTCA
This sequence comes from Thermoplasmatota archaeon, assembly GCA_036021875.1. Lineage (GTDB taxonomy): Archaea > Thermoplasmatota > Poseidoniia > Poseidoniales > Poseidoniaceae > MGIIa-L1. Next base: position 5,269 of record JAYXVG010000065.1, read on the forward strand.
AAAGAAAATATCAAAGCGATAAAAAATAAACATCTCGGCGAGATTTTAGGGGTGTTCGGATTAAAAAAATCAGGCTCAATAAGAGAAAGACGCCAACGTCTTTACCTGCACTTATACGAAGATCCAAAATTACTAACTGCTGAAAATTTGGACTCAATGAATAAACAAGACATTCATGCTTTATGCAAAATTCTGGAATTGCCACTGACTGGTGATAAGCAAACTCTACTAGTCCGTGTGGCAGGGGTATTAGCCTCTCAACAAGGCTCTTGGGGGAAAGTAAAGAAATCACTAAAACGCAAGAATGACAATGCTAAAGCAAAAATTGTTATTCCCAATCCCGCCGATGACGAAGAAGTTTCAGAAACAACGATTCAGGCTAGTGTTGATAGATTTATCCAAGAACACCCAGAAGGTTGGAGCTTTGAAGATGAATCTGAATTGAGAAACAATTTAGCTGAGGATGGTTTAGATATTTCGCGTGTCGAAGTTTCAAGCACAATCGATGAAGCATTAAGAAATGTTCAAGATGAAAATGAAGTTGAGGAACCAATTCCACAAATGAATCAATCTGCTCCTAGCATTGCTGGTGCAGTAGAAATAGACTCACTAGAGCGGGAAGCTGCAATTCTTGAAGTCCAATCTAGAATGGCTGAGATTGAATCCGCAGCGAGGGACTTTCTAACTGTTAGTTCTACCTCAAATAGTCAGGATTTTGAAGCGTTTATTGACAGTTTGAGTAATCACAGTATACCAGTCGACATTATGTCAGTTCGTGCTTACTTAACTGATGTCATTATGAAATTAGAATTTAAAATTGACTCTGAAAAGGATGCTATCAACAGTATGCCAAACTCATGGTCGGAGCGAGAAGCAATAAGACAATTTGAAAATGCAAGGGCTTCACTACGAGATCAACTCTCAAATACCATTGATTTGCATGAAGGCGATTTAGTAAAAGCTAGGATGGCATTTGAAGAAATTGCCAAATCTATGGGCTTAGACCTGAGGATACCAAGCATTTCGGGAAGGATACACGCTCTTTTCGATTTGCATGTTGATCTATCAGAGGCAGAAGGATTGCAAGACCCAAACATTGCTCGTCGAAACCGAGTATTGAAAATACTACACCATGGTGCCGTTCACCTATCACCCGAAGAGAGAAGAGTCATTGATAGGCTGGAACGTAATATCACTGCATTTGAACAACTTGTTGAAACAGTTATGGAATCCTCAGAAGGTACCTTCTCTGAGGCCCAACAAGCATTAATCGTTCGCTTTCTAGAATCGAGAGGATATGATGTTAACACTCCTGACTTGCGACCAAAAATATTAGCCTCCGCTGGTATAATAGGAGCTGAATTGGGTTATATATCTCCTGCTGAGATTCCTAAAATTGCCCCCGGAGTTGCCTTGTCGGATACCGAAGTCGACTCAATTATTATTGAACTAAAAACTCTAGCAAGCACATTCAAACCAAGTAAGACAAACAACACTGCTGAGGATCTAATAGCCGAAGATGAAGAACTCAGCGATGCTGGTGAAAGATTAAAATCTGCCAAGGAAAAAATAGACCACATTGACGACATTTTGGCTCGCCTTAGAGGCTGAAATCATCTAGTGGCATAGAAATTTTGGATTACTTGAGTTACTGTTTGAATATCACGTATATCTCTCTTGAGTAAATCTTCCAAGATATTTTGACGTTGACTAACATGTTTTTCAAACACGTCTGGAGTAACTCCGGCTGCTTGGCAAATAGTTTCTCGTAATTTGGATGGTATACCGGTTTCCTCTATTCGGTCGTTGACTGGATTGTATTTCCAAATTACATTGAGTCTGGGTTTGGTTCCTTCCATCCCGGCAATTTCAGCTACCTCGGTAATCTTCCTTACCGTCTTACCATTGACATGTAACCTTGCTTGGATTATGATAAGGTCTAATCCAGTCAGCATAATCGGAGGGACTAACATTGGTGGATTGATCATTCTGGTCACTGTTTCTTGCGCCGTGTTTGCGTGCAGCGAACCGAATGATCCATCGTGTCCAGTGTTCATAGCAGTCAACAGTGTAGCC
>JAYXVG010000066.1:0-7125 GCA_036021875.1 Thermoplasmatota archaeon
TAAATCACCTAGACCAATCTCTCGATCTATGCTGGCAACAATTTTGTGGGGCATCACTGAATACTCAAGACTGATTAAATCAGGGAGATGTATCCCTAACAATGAAAAGTCTGTGGAGATTTGTTTGAAGGCAAAACCCGGTAGTCGAGGCTCAAACATAATTTTGATTAATCCGGGATTAAAACTAGTGAAATCTTGAGAGCTTTTCCACAAGGCAGGACTTGTGCTTAGTGTGGTGATGCCGGTTTGAAATTCAAAGTCGATACTGTGCCAGATTAGCAGCTCATTGCTGCTAATCGTCCTCAGAGGATAAGCACCAGATTGCTCGATATCATTCCACAGCTTGGCATTCCACGACTTATTTTCAAAGGTAATTACTGATTCTATCCATCGCTTTTCGTTACTTTGTTCGATATCAAATGGTGCAGCCAAATCTGCGCCGGATACGGGAACAAGTAGCATAAGCATGCTCAGAAACAAGGCCCGCATATCCACTCTCAGGTGCTCAATATTAGTCAATCTCTCGGAGGTTTTAGTTAATTATTGCGCGACGGGAAGTTTAAACCAACCATGCAAGTCGCCGACCCGATGAAGGCATATCGTGTATCCGGAGTAGCCCCCTTTGGTAGTGTCAGAAACAAGTTTAGTCTTGACCTCCCTGCAGAGTCCAAAGATGCAGCCGAGCACCTAGCATATTCAATTCTCGGTTCTAGGCATAAAGCAAAGCGTCGAGCGATATCGATAGATTCGATTAAAGAAATAGACCCAAGAACCTCTACGGAACCAAAAGTTCTCCACACTTTCCGGGAAGAAATTGAACTTGCTGGCGGAACCATTACTCAAAGCGTGGAAGAAGAGTAACCACTGACTTTTTGTAATCCTTCTGCTTCTTAGGATTGAATATCATGGTCGACCGCAGTGAACTGCAAAACAAAGCCAGACTAGTTGAAAGTCACAGACAGCATTTGGAAGAATTACAACGCCGTATGGAACAAATAACTGGCGTAATCAATGAACATCAAGTTACGGAAGAGGTTCTATCACGACTTGTTGATATGTCTAAATCTAACAATGCCAAGGCGCACGTATCTATTGGTGCGGGTGTTACGTTAAATTACCAGCACGATGGAAAAGAAGAGGGCACGGCAATTATCGATTTAGGTGCAGGAATATTTGGTGAGAGGAAGTGGAGTGACGCAGCATCTATGCTAACGTCCAGGCGCGAAGAATTCGCTGATTTGTATGAAACTCTGCTTAAACAAGCGGGAGCAATTGAGGAAAAACTGGGAGTCCTTGCCCAAGAGTTTAACGAAGCTGCAGAAAAGCTTCAGTCTACGACAGCGGAGCAAGAGCCGCCAACACCGACAACAAGTGAAAAATCTGTAGCAGAGGATAAACCAAAAGCCAAACCGCGCCGTCGTGCAGGCATGTTTGGCAACGAGCTTACGCTAGATGATTGAGGGTATAAAATGGGTTTGTTCGATAGGTTCAAGCGCCGAGTAAAGGAGGTTGCCGAAGAAGTTGATACCGATTCACTCACCGTCGGTGAAGATTCTGAAGAAGCCCAAGAAATAATTTCATCTAGACAACAAGTTAGGGATTTTGATGATTATGAAGAACAGCCTGAACTAGACGCTCAGGCCAGTCAATCAATCACAACCGATGACGGTGATTGGGAGGTTTTTGATGAAGATGAAGAGCCCCAGCCACCCACATCCGATGATGACTGGGAAGATTTTGATGATGATGACGAATATATCCCACAACAACTCTCACGTAAAGAAAAGAAGCGTTTACAACGCGAGCAGAAACAACTCGAAAAAGCGAAAAAAGCCTATGAGAAATCAATGAAAAAACGTGGCGCAACAGAAGTTGCTCGGCCTGCAGGATCAAGGGTAGACCTCTCCATGATGCGAACCACTACTGGCAGGAAATTAGTTGAGGTCGCTCAAGCCCCAAAAGGGTCAACAAAATCTGCTCGTATCGCAACTGAGAGTGGCTCAACAATCGAGGTTGAATTGGGTGGCGGTGTAGTTGAACAAGGCGGCCGATTGATCAAATCCAGTTCAGCTTTAGATGATCTTCTAGAAGAGCTTGAGTGGGTATTGCTCGAATCCGACATCTCTAGCGATGCGGTTACCGCAGTTATTGACGCATTAAGAGATAATCTAATTGGCTCTAGGCTCAGAAAGGGAGCCGATTTGTCGAAGGTTGTTGAAGCGGCTTTGAAGAGGGCGCTACGAAATATCCTACGTGCGGGATACTGGGATTTTGACGCCTCAGTGAAATCATTTATTGATGCTGAGGACACCCCTGTAGTAATAATGCTCGTGGGTGTTAACGGCACAGGTAAAACCACTACTGCGGCTAAAATTGCAAAAAGACTGCAAAACAATGGTCTGTCCGTAATAGCAGCTGCGGGTGATACTTTCAGAGCAGGTGCAATCCAACAGCTGGAAGCACATTGTGATAATCTTGGCATAAGATGCATATCGAGTCAAAGAGGAGGAGATACCGCAGCAATCTCTAGAGATGCCATTGAGTCTGCGCAAGCAAAAGGTATCGATGTTGTTTTAGTTGATACTGCAGGCAGGATGCAGAATAAAACCAATTTAATGAACGAACTAAACAAGGTTAAACGGGTTGCAAACCCACACCTAACTCTATTTGTCGGTGACTCACTTGCCGGTAACGATGCAGTTGATCAAGCAAGAATGTTCCAAGAAATAATGCAGTTTGATGGCGCTGTGCTGACCAAGCTTGACACAGATGCTAAAGGCGGAGCCGGGCTATCAATTGCGTTTGCTACTGGCAGACCAATTGTCTTTGCTGGAGTGGGGCAAGGCTATGATGACCTTATGCAGTTTGACCCTGATTGGCTACTTGATCAATTATTCGAATAATGCGTTAATTAATTGAGTAAAACCCGCTAGCGCCATTGATGGCAGAGATATTTTCTGACGAGGATACGACTCGACTATTCCAGTTAGTCCACATGTTTCAGCGTAGTGCACTACTACACATGGGATATATCCCAGACCAGCAAGGTAACAAGTATTTTGATATGGCTGAAGCAAAAGAGGCAATTGATTTATTAACTATGCTGCAGAATAAAACTAAAGGCAATCTAACCGATAAAGAAACCCAACTATTGCGCAGTGTAATTAGTGAATTACAGTTACAATTTACCCGTGCACCAACTCTAAAACGGCAGTCTGACGATGATTTGGCAAAATCTGAGACAATACGAGAAACCTTTGCTAATCCAAGGGACGGACCGGTTGAAGACTTGTCCAAAGATAATGAGGAAGAATAGAACAAATCATCCGGTTGATTGATTTGTTAGTGTTTATTCGGAGTGGTAGATTGACATGGCTTACGTCTCAAATAATTCGGATGATGGTTCACCAACCGTTTTGATAGTCGAGTCTAATGCTATGTCAATCCAGAGACTTACTTCACTATTCAAAATTAAAGATTTCAACATTGAGGTTTGTCAAGATGGCGACAAAGCGGTAGATGAGTACATAAGATTGGATCCTGAACTAGTAATCATTTCGCTAGATATCCCATCATTGGATGGCCACTTGGCCGCATTGGAAATGCGTGAGCACGGTGGAGATGCGCGTATTGTATTCGTCGCTCCAAGAAGGCTATCAGAAGTCGCATCAAATGCACGGTTCTCTGCTGGTGCTGTGGCGTGGTTGCAAAAGCCAATTACCGCCGCTGCATTAGATGAGCAATGGACAACAATCCTTGGGCCAATACCTGAAGCACCTGGGCTCGAGGATTTGGATGAATTATATCCGATTGACAGAATTAAGCCAGAGGAAGATGACGGACCATTACCACTCCCTTCATTGCCGGGACTACCGCTACCAGGATTACCTGATCCATCCGAACTCTCTCCGGTTGAAGTTGAGTTACCAATGCCACCAAGCGATAACTCTAGCAAAAAACGGGGCTCTAAACTAGTCTTGGTTTTGGTAGTCGCCTCATTAGCAATTGGCGCAGTATATTACGCCTATTCAGCATTCCTAGCTTGATCGACAGGCATCAATACCAAAGTTGCATTTTCAGTCACAGTTGTCCCTACTGGGGCTGAAACTATTTGCGTAACCTTGACACTAGAATCAGACAATAATGTATCATCACAATTAGCCAATCTCTCATTTAGAACACGACTTTTGCTCCAAGAGTTGTATACTAACCATCCTGGCAGACCAAGGCATACAAAGGCAATAAACCACAAAAATAACTGATACAAACAATCACCTGTTTAATAGAGCCTGCCAAGAGATGTCAGCATAATCTTTTGCCGCTTTTCCAGGATTTTTATTTCGGTGGATACCAGATCCAACTATTATACAATCTGAACCAGCAACTACTGCCTCATATGGGTCACCGTATCTTTGTCCCATCTCTCCGTCACCTACGGTAATGTTGACTCCTGGAGTCCAAATCATCTTCTCATCGCCAACTTGTTGGCGTAAAACAGCTAATTCAGCCGGTCGAGAACCATTGCCGATGAATCCCAGCACGCCTTCATGTTGACGCCCTAATTCAACAACACTTTGCGTGTAGTTTTCGTTCAGCAAATTTCCCCGGCTTGACATCTGTGCCAGTAACAATACACCGCCCTGCTTATTGACATCACTCCAGGCAGATTGTATACCATCGACCACATCAGGTCCTGAAATTAAATGGGCAGTAACAATGTCAGACCAAGTACGAATATCGTAAATTCCCCCCATCTGAGATCTACTTATTTTGCCAATGTCAGCAAATTTCCGGTCTTCAAAAATTAGTAGATTGTAATCATCCGCAACTTCACAGAACTCAGCCCAAGCATTAGGTGACCAATCATCGACCAGGTCAACATGGGTTTTGAGCGCCGCAATGTATGGGCCTACCTCATGAATCAATTCGAACAGCCCAGCCATGTTACTTCTGTCAGCGGCAAGGCAAACCAAACTTTCTTTCTGAGTAGCCACTTCCATGTATCGCTTTGCCATGGGTAATGTGGCATTCGACCATCGATTACCCCACACTTCTTGCGGCTCCATGTCTTGACCCAAACAGTGCTATAACTCATAACTTGCGGATTAATTGCTACAAGCATCAGTTTATTGAAGATGACATAAACCCCAAGCCATGCGTCAGGCAGTTATGCTGATTGTGATGTTTCTGACGCTCCCATTGTCAGGTTGCCTTTCTTCGACCTCTGAAATCACCGAATCCGAATCGAGTTCTCTTTATCCAGATATTTATGATAGGTACAATTTGCAGTGGGATTGGAATGGATCCTACGCCATGGTCTTGGAGCCTGGGCCTTACGAAGCACTGGATGTGCAGGAGGCTACAATAACCGTAGATACTACTGGAATATGGGGCGGCGGCCCAAATAGTGCCGACGTCCATCTTTCATACTGGCTACCCTCTAATACAGAATTAGGCGAACAGGTTCCTGTTATTGCAGTTGTTAGCCCGTATTTCTCATACGGCCAGCCCGGGGATGAATCAAACCCGACTAACATTGTTGCAGCAGGAAGAGGGGAATTCATCTATGATAATTTCATACCACATGGCTATGCATTAGCCCAAGTTGCAGTATTCGCCACTGAAGAAAGCACAGGTTGCTTTGACTATCGGGGCGATGGAGAGGGCTTAGGCATTCATTCTGCCGTCGAATGGTTGGGAGATCAGAATTGGAGTAATGGCAATGTTGCAATCTATGGCAAATCCTACGAAGGCGCTACTGCATGGGAGGCCGCAGCTCAAGGCAGTGAACACTTGAAAACTATAGTACCTATTTCTGGAACCACCGCTCTAGCACCCCTGCTATACAAAAACGGTAGTGCAGAGGCCCGTTCACAGATAATGCACTCCAATTATGGTAGCAGCATCTTGGATTATGATGATGATCTAGATAACATGTGTTCAGATGTAGTTGAGGGCTTTCTTGCTGGCCCTACTCGCTATGGACTGGGAGAACTTGACCCCTACATGGATAATTACTATGATGAGCGCAGCCATATCGACAAGGCTCTAGGCATTTACAATGGTAGCATTTACTGGGTCCAAGGGATGCAAGATTGGAATGTTGACCCACATCAAGTGTTTGGTGGCCCTCCAGGGACAAACTGGTATCAAGCATATATCGATGCAGGATACGAGGTAGCCGGCATGCTTGGTCAATGGGAACACAACTATCCAGATCAGTGGACTAAGCACAATGCTCAGGATTCTGGTTATGGTGGTGAGGCAATTCACAATATGACACGCTGGGATTGGGGGCAAGATCTGTTTGAATGGATGGAGTATTATCTCAAAGGAATTGGTCCGAAACCAATGCTGCACGCACAAATACAGCGAAACGATGGTGAGTGGCGTATAGAGGATACTTGGCCCCCGCTCGACGCAGAGCGCGTAGCATTGGATATGTCATTGTGTGAAACCAGCGGCTCATTCACAGGGGCTGCTGGAGCAGTCCTCGGTGGCGGGGACACTGTAACAGTAACCTGCCCCCCAATGTCTAGTGAAGCAGATACTCACATCTCAGGGCTGGCTACGTTTCATCTAACCGTTGTCCCATCATTTGACGGAGGACAAGTTTTCATTGAAATGCAAGATTCAGAAACCGGAATTAGACTTGGTCATGCCACAATGGACGTGCGCTACCATGCTGGCGGATATGACGCTCAAACAGTAATTCCTGGACAAACTGTAACTATGCTGATGGAATTTCAAGGAATAGATGCATTATTACCAGCAAACCACGGCATCACTTTCGTGTTATCAGAATCAGGCGAGGATTACCTTCCACCTGCGTGCACTCCATCTTGTTCTATGCATGTCATACCAAACGCATCCACCGTCGAAATACCGGTAATATATCGCGATGGCAGCAATGTACTAGTCACACCACAAGGCGAGTCAGCGGCCAACAATGCATGATTATGCGATGCTGTTAAGACGCAGAGCTCTAACTAAATCCATTCTACTTACCAACCCAACAAGTAGGTTTGCTTCGACTACCAATAACGCCTCAACCTCGGTCAATCTTCTACGCGCCTCGGCTACCGAGAGTCTGATATCAACAACTGCTGGGTTTGTATGCATGAC
>JAYXVG010000067.1:0-6998 GCA_036021875.1 Thermoplasmatota archaeon
GATGGTTTTTATCACCACCGCGTTTCATAAAGTCATCATGAAGAGCAAGAATTACCTCTGAGTCACCAGACGTACTCCATTGGTAGTTGAGTTGATTTCTGAGTTCTAGGTGATTATATATCTCACCATTGGCGATTAAAACTGTGTTATTATTACCAATAATTGGCTGACTGCTACCTAATAGATCAACAATAGATAACCTTGTGTGACCTATCGCAATATCGGAATCTGACCAGATGCCATTGCCATCAGGCCCTCGATGAGATAGAATTTTGACCATCCGCTGAATTACTGCCTCATCTGGTGATGCAAACATCCCAGAAATACCGCACATGATTGTAGGTGGCAATTTTTTTATTTGAAGAATCGCTTTTCTCCGTCTGTTACCATAATGGGTAGACAAACATAGCTACTGCGAGCAAAATCATTGACAAAATGTATACAAAGTAATATGCACCTTGAGGTGGTTCAGAATAGTTACCTTCGTTCTCATCCATGCTGCTCATCCTACGCTACACTAAACCGCATTTTAACATATTGAAAACTACATTACATTTAGGAATGGTTCCAAGGTGACCACCACTGCCAACGGAATTAGTAGCATTGTTGCATTATCATCGATATACCTCAATCTCGGAGTTTCACTCAATACAGCAATAGGTGCAACAATTATGCATGCCAATAGTGGTGTACTAAAGATGTAATAACATCCTAGCCATATGGCTAAAACGAGGATACAAGCATAATACACAACCTGTTTTGATTCAACATCACGACGACGTAGCTCACCCATGAATGGATCGCCGAAGGTAAGGGTTAGAATAAGAGGGTAAGCATATGCTTTAGTTGGGACAACTAGGAAAACTAAGCCAATTGCCAAAGCACCCCAAGCAAGTGCAGAAACCTGCTTCGACTCATATTCTCTTTGTCCAAACACTGTGAATCCTAATTTTAACCTTAATGCTTCACCAATAGCAGCAACAATAACAACACCTGCTACTAACTCATCAAGACTAATACCTAGATAATCTGCAAAACTCTCGCCATATTCAAAGTATAAAATTGGTAAAACACACATAGCAAGATGAAATAACCTACGAAAAATATGCCCACTCATTCCACCTACAGATAAATCAACAGGATTGGTCAATTCAACTTGTTCACTAATATTTCTCCCCACCTAATGTCTTAATGGCATCACTGACAGAAATTGAACCTACCGCTAAAGAGGCGAGGATATCATCTAATTGTGGAGACTCCAAAATTTTCCGCTCGTTATGAGCAAGTAGTCTTTCCCGCCATCTCGCTCTAACTGAACGACCTGAATCTGGCAATGTTAGCAATACTCTGCCTGCCTCTATTATGCCTGTCTCATTTAGAGCAGATGTAAGCATCACTGGCGGTGTGTCACCCAAACCCAACTCAAACGATTCAATTAATTCCTCTGCATGCTTTTCTGCGCCACTAATATCTGATTTGTTGACAATTACCGCATCTGCCAATTCCAACAAACCTGCCTTTTCAGCTTGGACGCCGTCACCTCTAGCTGGTCCTTCAACAACAACAATACGGTCTGCAATCGCTGCACATCTTACCTCTGATTGACCCGATCCTACAGTTTCAATTATCACTCTATCCCAATCCGCCATTTGCAAAAATTCTACCATGTCAGCAACAATTAGCGGGACGCTGCCTGATGATTTTCGTGTTGCTATAGACCTGATGTAGATATTGTCCTTTATCTGGTCATCATCAACCGAAGTTATGCGAACTCTATCACCTAGTAGAGCCCCTCCGGTTCTTGGAGAAGAAGGGTCGATTGCAAGCAGAGCTATCTTGTTTCCATCTTGCGCCCATAGTTTGAGTAACTTGTCGATAAGACAAGATTTGCCAACTCCAGGGGCACCGGTGATTGCCAACGAACGCCAAGGATTAGCGCCCTCGTCTGCTTCTGCCTTGGGTAGAGCATGCTTTATTTGGTGAATCGTGATAGACCCATTCTCGATATTAGTTAGCGTTCTGGCAAGTGAACGACGGTTACCAGCAATGGCCTCCAATATCTGGTCTTTGTCCAAAGTTTCACCTCAAGCGGTAGATTGCCAATGCCAGTCATTATCAGCACCTACACCAACATCTTCCATAGTAAATGCTGTTTGAATGAAATCAAGTATCTCATTGGTCGGTGTCCCTGGTCCGAAAATAGCGCGAATGCCGCTGTTATGCAATGCAGGCCGGTCATCCTCTGGAATAATTCCACCACCAAAGACAATTACATCTGATAAGCCCTCTTCAATTAGTAATTCGCATACTCTTGGAAAGAGGTGATTATGGGCACCAGAAAGTGATGACAGTCCAAGAAATCGAGCATCCTCATCACGAACCGTCTCAACAATCTGTTTCGCAGTTCGCCTGAGTCCAGTGTATATCACTTCATGCCCTGCATCTCTCAAAGTTCTTGCAACAACCTTAGCACCACGGTCGTGCCCATCGAGACCGGGCTTAGCGATGACTATCCGTATATTGCTGCCCATATTTGGTCTAACCATTCATCACCTATCAAGAAAACCCCTGTTTATCAGAAGCAATAACAATTTCATCATTAATCAGTCTTATTCGTCTGATTAATTATGGTAACCAATAAAGGCGGCCTCGACGCACATTATCATGGGGAACCCATGCCTACTACCGAGGAAAGACTGCGCGACCTGCGTAACAGAAAAGCGCAAAGTGAAGCAGGTGGAGGTCAAACTCGAGTTGATGCACAACATAACAGAGGCAAATTAACAGCAAGAGAGCGACTAGAAATTCTACTAGACGATGGAACATTTCAGGAAATTGACGCATTAGTCGAACATAGGTGTCGAGATTTTGATATGGACAAGAATGTGATTCCAGGCGATGGAGTAGTCACTGGTCACGGATGCATCAATGGACGAGAGGTTTTCGCCTTTGCGCAAGATTTCACTGTCTATGGTGGCTCACTGGGTGAAATGCACGGTTTAAAAATCTGCAAAGTGTTAGACATGGCCCTAAAAACTGGAAAACCCGTGATTGGATTAAATGATAGCGGAGGAGCCAGAATCCAAGAGGGTGTTGCTTCTTTGGGTAGTTATGCGGAAATTTTCTTCCGTAATGTTCGTGCATCTGGAGTAGTTCCGCAAATTTCGGTTATCATGGGACCCTGTGCAGGAGGTGCCGTCTATTCACCGGCAATTACTGATTTCGTAATTATGGTTGACCAAACCGCTCACATGTTTATCACGGGACCTGAAGTAATCAAGACGGTTACAAATGAAGTGGTATCCTTTGAGGAGTTGGGAGGTGCAATGACTCACGGAAGTCGCTCTGGAGTGTCCCACTTCACTGCTGAAGATGATGAATCTGCAATCCAATTAGCGAGAGACCTCTGCGACTTGCTACCATCTAACAACCTGGAAAAGCCACCAATAAAGAAAACCTCAGATCCAATCAATCGCCGATGTGAAAAATTAGATTCGATAATACCTGAAGAATCTAACAAACCGTACGATGTTGTTGATGTGATATCTGAGGTTCTTGATGACAATGCTTTCATGGAGGTTCAGGCAGATTGGGCACAGAACATAGTAATTGGTTTTGGTCACTTGAATGGCCAGACCGTAGGAGTGGTTGCCAATCAACCGAAAATCCTCGCTGGCTGCCTAGACATCGATGCGAGTGATAAGGCAGCCAGATTTGTTAGATTTTGTGATGCGTTCAATATACCGTTGATAACCTTTGAAGACGTACCAGGATTCCTGCCTGGTACAAACCAGGAGTGGGGTGGTATCATCAGACACGGTGCTAAGTTGCTCTACGCATTTGCTGAAGCAACAGTCCCCAAATTAACCGTTATCATGAGAAAAGCCTACGGTGGAGCCTATGATGTTATGTCATCCAAACATATTCGCGGTGATTACAATGTCGCATGGCCATCGGCAGAACTGGCAGTAATGGGAGCCGATGGAGCGGTGGAAATAATTCATCGTAGGCGACTCAAAAGTGCGAGAAATCCAGAACAAGAACGCGCAAGATTGACTGAAGATTTTAATGAAAAATTTGCCAACCCATACAAAGCTGCCGCCCTTGGTTATATTGATGATGTAATAGAGCCAAGCGAAACCAGAGCAAAGTTGGGTCGTGCACTTGATATGTTGATGGACAAAGAAGAGCTAAGACCTGCTAGAAAACATGGAAATATTCCATTGTGAGGTGCTATTATGACTGATGAATCGATTTTGCGAATTGCGGCAATATGTGCTGTGTTGTCCGCTATCGAAAATCAATCTGATGATGGTTCACAAATTGGCCGGCAATCCGGGCCAGTTTGGACTCAAGATCACATTAGAATCAATACTGGAAGAAGTTCACTAATGAATAGCAGAGCCTCGAGGTCACCATGGAGATGATATTTTGACTGACGTGAAAAAAGTCATTGTTGACGGAAAAGAGTTTGATGTAGCCATTGAAATCGGTAATGATGGCAAGTGGCAAGCGACCGTTGAAGGCACTACGTTTGAGATAGAAATCCCAGATGCGGGTCCAGTCTTAAAGAAAAAACGTAGCGGCGGTGGCAAGAAAAAGAAATCGGGAACCGTGTCAGCCAACATTCCTGGTAAAATAGTAACTATAGAAGTAGAAGCGGGACAAAATGTCGAAGAGGGACAAGTGATTTTAATCTTGGAGGCTATGAAAATGCAAAACGAAATCCAAGCACCTATCAGTGGTAAAGTAGCATCGGTAAATTGTGAGGAAGGTCAGTCTATTGAAGCAAATGTTCCGTTAGTAATTATTGAACCTAGTGAAGAATAAGGTTGTTATTGATACAAACCTATACGACAATTAAAGTGTTAATATCACTAGGCTTACTTATGGCAGCCGAAACTGTGTGCGACTTTCCTGGATGTGGGGGAGTTGGGGAGATTGTTTCCCGCCTGTCACCAGAGGGGTATCTTGTCGCCACAGGCAAAAAGGCCTACTCATTTAGAGAGGCTTACAGGAGATTCCACTATTGTCAAAACTGTCATGACCAATTAATGGGTGGAGTATGGTCTAGAGTCAGAAAGCCTGATGATAAGAAGGATGGCCATGTTGCCCCCACAGCAATTTGATTCCTGCTTTCGGGGAGAGTATCATAAACCAATACCTCGTCGGTTGCGTATGGAACAAGAGATTTCCAAGATTGTTAGCGGGAAACTACGAACCTCAAGCGTTTGTATTTTATTTCTATTGACTGCATTATCTGCCGGCATCGGTTCAGTTAACGCGGTCGGTGTGAATCAAAATGATATTAACAGTGGTTCGGATTTACCCGACAGTCAAGGGGCTATTAACACAACAATCGGTCTAAACGGCGCGTCGCCCTACCACCTCACCCCGATGAGCGCTGAACTCGCAGTCGGGGATGATGAAGATTGGTTCGCAATTACGCTAAATCCAAGTGAGGGGTTAGCAGTTCAGATTGATTACAATCCAACATACACCTCACCGACAAACGGAACTGTTTACAATAATGAGTTTGATTTAGCGATTTATGATTCTAATATGTATCAGTTGGACTTTTCATATGCGTCAAATCCAGAGTATGTAACGACAAATAATTCCGGCACAACCGCTAATCACGGAGGAACAATTTATGTGCAAATCTATCGATACTATGGATATGGTTCATACAATTTACAAGCATGGACGTGGACTACTTCGCAAACAAGTACTGGACAAAACGACATGGGTTGGGCTAATTATGACTTCCCAGACACTCAAACCGCCCTGTTGTCAGATCCATACTTCCCAATGAATTTTGCAGGAACTGCACCATACACATATCCTGTTCATTACGGTCAAGTAGACCCGACAGATAATGAGGATTGGTTATCGTTCAATATCAACAGCAACGAGGGTTTTGCCTTTGAAATAACGTACCCAGTCAGCTCGGTGAATAATGGCACCACATACGTCAATGATGTTGAATTACTGCTATATGATGCAAACATGAACTTTATTGACTCTTCAATGGTTGGTAGCCCTGAACTTGTCACCACCAACAACTCACAGGGTAGCATAGGTAATACTGTTTATGTCGAAATACAGCGTTGGAATGGTTATGTAGATTATGACCTTCGATTCTGGGTCTTTTCCTCATCATCAAGTGGGAATTCCAATCAAAATGATATCGGCAACCCGAATTATGACCTACCTGATAACTACAACGCATTGATAAACGATCCATTTTGGCCGACACAACTCAATGGAGGTGCACCAATTTATTCAGGTATATCCACAGCAGAATTAGACTTGAATGGTGATAATGAGGATTGGATGGTATTCACCTTGAACCCAACTGAAGGTTTTGCTTTGGAAATATCATACAGCTCATTTGTGTTTGTTAATGGCAGTTTGATAACCAATGATTTTTCAGTATACATCTACGATACAAGCTTAAACACAATCGACTTTTCTACGGGCAATAATCCTGATTATGTTTCCACCAACAACTCAGCAGCAGGTGCTGGAGGACATGGCGGAACAGTATTTGTTCAGATACTAAGGAATTCAGGATTCGGTGCTTATGACATTGAATTTTGGACATGGAATGTCGGCTCTGGAGGCGGTGGGACAGGAAGTTCCGGCACCGTAGTCCCTAACCCATGCAACGATGTCGGAGTAATTGGTTCAGGTAATGTTGTGGTGGACATGTTAGAGCCAAATAATAACGAGGCTACCGCATCAGTCGCCTCGATTTTACCGATTTATTGTTCTGGTTTGAGTTTCGACACCTCAAATGATGAAGATTATTTCGAGGTGCAATTAGTTGCCGGAGTGACATACTATGTGAACATCACCTTCATGCACAGCAATGGTGACATCGACACAAGATGGGAAGATGTGAATGGTCTTTTCATCGATAGTTCTACTGGTGTTGGTAATACTGAATACATGTCATTTGTCGCAACAACCAATGTATTGAGTTACATTGAGGT
>JAYXVG010000068.1:0-6872 GCA_036021875.1 Thermoplasmatota archaeon
AACCAAATTCACCTTTTCTGATTACGAATTTAGCCAATAATTCCTCATCTTTAAGCGGCACTGGATTATTTTTCCAATCAAAGGAATGGCTTGCAGGTTCTAGGGCTACGTCTGGGAAGCCCATCGGTTTAACATCTCTGTCGAATCTATTGTTTGCTTTCATTTCAACCTCTTCGATATATGATTGACTCCTCTCTAGCAGAACTGATTTTTTTGTATTGCCGTAGCGTTTAGGGCGTTGTCGGTTTTGTGACCGAGATTTTTTACGTGGTTTTTCAGTTGTCACGCAGTGATGTCGATAGTGACGTTCTTTGAACTATCGCATGGTTAGTATTTGATTTACGATATTTCACCAAGCTCAGTATTGAAGCGCTTAACTCCATTGTTCGTTAGATCTTCGAAAATTTGTTTCGTAATCTGACTCACTAGTCTGCTGCCGAAGGCAAATAGTTTGCTAAATCGTGAAAGTTCCCACCATGCAGATACCTCAACGCCACCTTCATCATTGTAGAGAATTGTTATATCTATACAGAGGTATTTAATCGCTAATGCAGAGCTACGGCCGTTAATTCTCTGACCTTGCCATTTCAGTACTAGTTGAGAAAATTTAGGCTTCTCTCCCTTCCTTATCGCTTCAACACTCCACATATCCTCAATTAGCTGTTGAGCGACAACCCTGTGGAGATCAAACCTCTGATTAACAACTAAATTACCTCGATTCTCAGACAATATTCTGTTAGCAAATTCATTCCACATCGGCCACAAATCTAAGTTTAGGAGGTTCAATTCAACATTTCCTAACTCTGGCTCTGATATACTTTTACGCAATACCATATTTGGTCTTTGCATAATCATCACATTCATGCAAAAACAATACTCGGGCTCAACGGCAAAGCGGAATTTTGTCGTCCGTCATCACCTTGATAGTTTTCTGCAGCAACTACCTCAACTTCGCTTAGGCCTAGCTCTTTAGCGATGAAAGATGCCCGTTTACTAAGAATTACTTCCTCATCGATCTTGCTGAGTATAAGTGATTTCGCCTTGTCGTCCCACTTGAATACCTGTGATAGCATTCGCTTATTCCAGAAACCTATAATTTCTCCAATATTCGTCTCATTGACGAAATCCATTTGCTTCAAGTGTTGAATAAATTGCTTGACATTGCCACCTGCATTTAGATAGTTAATTGACTCTCTAGACAAATGATTCTTCCACTCAGGTGAAATGATTAGTGTCAGTTTCTCTGCATTGCCACCGAGGTGCTTCTCTGCAATATTCTTCACCTTTCGGGCATTTTCAAGAACTCCACGCATGACAAATTCATAATCGAGTATCTCTCTCTCAGTAGACAACATAGGATCTAAATTATCCATAACCGAGGCTGAAACTAACTCTGGCAAATCTAAACACCTTCCCCATTCTTCTGCAAGATGTGGGGTAGAAACAGAGATTAGATATGTCCATGATTCTAACACTCTTCTACCAATATTTGAGTTGTTTCCACCTCTTCTTGTGTACCAGTTGATGTCTTTAATTAATTCATAATGAGATATTTCAACCGCTCTCCTGAGGTCATAATTATCCATTGCTTGATTGAATTCAACTACCCTCTGCTTCAATCTAGCAATCAACCAATCATCGATTATAGATATCTCGTTATCCCAATTTAGTATAGTTTCGGGAATTGTTCTAAGTTGAAGCATAACCCGGTAATTTGCTTCTAGTGCTACATCTGACCAGTCCATTCCTGCTGTTGGGTTAGCAGCAAACAGAATGAATAAGCGCACAGTATCCGCACCATATTTCTCAATCATTTCTTCCGGGGAGACAGTATTGCCCAATGATTTGCTCATTTTCGCAGATCTCATCGATAATTCGTCACCACATTGTGGACATGGTTGCCCAATGTGATCTACATTCAATGTAATTGCGCATGATTCACACCAAGGTGCTGCTTTGTTAACCATGCCTTGACAGAGTAATTCATTAAACGGTTCATCCACCGAATGTAAGCCTAGATCTCTCAAAGCCTTAGTCCAGAACCGGGCATAGATAAGATGCATTTGCGCATGTTCTATTCCTCCGCAGTAAAAATCAACATTCATCCAATGGTTGGCCGACTCCTCAGAGAAACAGAAGTCATCATTTTTAGCATCAGTGTATCGAAGGAAATACCATGAGGAATCAACGAAGGTATCCATCGTATCAGTTTCTCTCCTAGCATCTTTACCACATTTAGGACACTCCACATGTACAAATTGGGTCGATGTTTCTAATGGGTTACCCCGTCCAAAAACGATATCTCGAGGCAACTCTACAGGTAAATCCTCTTCTGGCACAGGAACTGCCCCACAATCATTGCAGTGGATTATCGGGATTGGCGTGCCCCAGTATCTTTGTCTGGAGATTAGCCATGGGCGTATTTTCCAATTGAGTTTTCTTTCACCTTTACCTAAAGTCACCAATTCATCAATTATTGTAGTAATGGCCTCCTCACCGTATAGACCATCGAATTTTTCAAATCCAGAATTTACCATCCATCCATAATCAGTCTCTGCTTTGTTTAGTGGTGCAGTAGGGTCACCATTTTCACTCATAATTAATGCCCTTCTGATTGGAATAGAGAATTTTCTGGCAAAGTCAAAGTCCCTTTCATCATGGGCTGGGACGGCCATAACTGCGCCAGTTCCGTATGATGCAATTACAAAATTTCCGCTCCAAATTGGGATTTTTTCCCCGGTGAGTGGATGGATTGCGTTTCTTCCAAGTGGTACACCTTGCTTTTTATTCATGTTCTTGATACGGTCAAATTCTGCCATTACTGAAACTTCGTCGTGTAATTGCTGCCAGTCCGACTCATATTGTGTGCCGACAACCAACTCTTTTGCTAGAGGGTGCTCAGGAGCTAATGTGATGAATGTAACCCCAAACAGGGTATCTGGGCGCGTGGTAAAAACTGTGATTGTTTTGTCAGAACCTTCAATTTCAAAAGTTATCTCAGCACCTTCTGAGCGACCTAACCAATCTTTTTGCATTGCAGCCACATTTTCAGGGAAATCAATTGTATCTAGGCCATCCACTAATTCTTGAGCATATTTTGGTATATCCAAGAACCACTGGCTCATTTCTTTCTGAATCACAGGGCCGTTACATCTCCAGCATCTGCCAGCCTTAACTTGCTCATTTGCCAAAACGGTATTACACGGGTTGCACCAATTCACTGGGGCAAATTCCTGAAATGCTAAGCCACTTTCATAGAACTTCGTGAAAAACCATTGATTCCATTTGTAATAATTTGGGTCGTGACTCTTAAGCATTCTATTCCAGTCATAAGAAAATCCCATGCGTTTTATCTGTTGAGTTATTGACGCCATGTTTTTCTCGGTGATGTCATGGGGATGACCACCTTCCTTGATCGCAGCATTTTCTGCTGGCATACCAAAAGAATCGAATCCCATAGGGTATAATACTTCGAATCCCATCATTCTCTTGTATCGTGCTACAGCATCACCAATAGAATAATTTCTAACATGGCCCATGTGCATCTTCCCGGATGGGTAAGGATACATTTCGAGACAGTAAAATGAGGGTTTAGTTTCTGATACTTCTGCGACAAATATCTTTTCTTCATCCCATCGTTTCTGCCAATAATCTTCATCAACACTTTGGATGCTGTAACTCATATCTCCACCTCCTATCCGCTACAAACGTTCCCACCATCGGTCGCCATTTCAATCCCACTATTCAAGAACCTAATTTATCTAGGATTTTTATGGCCCATAGAATTAAGGTGATGGCTCCATCAAGAATTGATTTAGCTGGTGGTTGGACAGATGTTCCAACCTATTGCAATAACAAAACTGGAGAGGTAGTGAATATCGCAATTAATCAGTATGTTAGGTGTGAGATGGAGATAGACGAAGATCGTAAGATTTCTTTATCATACTCGACTGATATGCCAACCGGTTCTGGCTTGGGAACTAGTGGTGCTATGAATGTCGGTTTTATCACAACGATTAGTAGTCAGTCACAATCAACGTTAGAAACCGCAGAAATTGCGTATCAATTCGAGGCTCTGTTAGGTAACAAAGGTGGCCGGCAAGATCAATGGGCGAGTGCCCTAGGTGGAATTAATCATCTTACTTTTACCGATGATAATGTGTCTGTAAAACCGATTGATGTGTCAACAGAATTCTCAGTCTGGCTGGAACAGCATCTTATGCTGTTCAATAGCCACATAGCACATATTTCAGGTGATTTACATAAAAGCGTGTGGCAACGATACACAAATGGTGATGTTGAAATTATCAATGGGCTGGATATTATTAGGGATGCAGGCATTATGATGGCAGAGGGCATGGCTAATGAATCAAAGGCTACTGTCATCAATGCAATGAAAATGAATTCCTCAGGCGTTGACATACTTGGGTTAGAGTTGCATCAACCCTTTAGAACAAAATTAAATCAGTTATCTGCTGATGGTAAAGTAAGTGCTTGGAAAGCAATGGGTGCAGGAGGCGGGGGTGTTGTCGGGATAATAATCCCAGACTCATCGTTGAGACCCAGTCTGGTTGATGAGTTGGGAACTGAGGGCTGGTCTCACATTCCATGGCAAATAGATTACCAGGGAGTAGTTAGGACAGAAATCAATCTCTGACTTTTAGATACTCAATGTCAGTCTCTAGCAAAAATAATGCTTCTTTAGTTAACTTATAGCGATTTTTTATGCCCATTTTCCGTTTTTCAACTAACCCATACTTTTGCAATGTTCTCAAATGGTGTGAAATCAGTTGCTGACTTTTCTCTAATTTTTTTGCCAATTCTGCTTGTGTAGGAAACTCCCCTAGTTGATGTTCATCATCTAGTATGGTCAATATCTTGCCCTGTAAACTACGGGGGTCTGGTGACAGCGGAGGAACCGGTAGGTCATCAGGATTCATACCAGGGTAGAGTGAATTGTTCAATGGATAATAACGAACAAATCTTCCATCATTAATTCGCCAAATAAGTTCTTGATTTTCTAATAGTCTTAAATGGTGAGTAATTTGGCCGTTACTCATATTCAGGGCCGCCATTAAGGCCCTAAAGTGGCAACCAGGGTTTGCTGTCAAATAACCGATTAACCGTCCTCTTTGGAATCTACCATCAGAAGTCTCGTGGGTTTTTCCGACTAGTGCTAGCATCCACAGACCAGCAGAAGTTACTGGAATTCGCAGACTTTCTGTGTTGGAGACAAAGATTAGGAAGCCCAGCAAAATCGATGAACTAGCTACTCCTATTACCCCCACTTCGGCAATACTGATTGATTCACTTCCACCTTGATCACTTGTAGTCGCAGGTTCGTTATCGACGAATGGACTCTCTTCCATGTAGACATTATTCACAATGACTACCGGTAGTCCAAATTGTGAGCATAAGCCGTTATCAAGTGGTTGTTCAGTTACAGTATATTCACCATACCAGTCCTGTTTTGGAGACCAAATTGATGCAAGGCTATTCTCCTGCAAAATGTAAGCTGAGTTTGGTGCACTTATCATCCAACATTGCACATTATCGAAATCAACAAGGTTCCAAACCCCTGAAATATCACGCACCAGCGCTTGGTTAACGATTTTATTGCCCGAGTGTGTAGAAATCTTATCGTAGTAAGTCGATGTGTATTCAAAATTTAACTTGTAATTTACCGAGATGGAATCCGTAGTTGGTGATTCCAAGGGAAGTATGAATTTTTGCTGCATATTGTATATTTTATTTGGCGACAAGAGGTAGTTTCCAACATTGTAATTGCAGAATTCCTCAGTATGTTGTATCTGGTTACTCGAATCTATGGCAACCCCAATTATTACCGTACAATCAGAGTATACTCTCAATCTTTCATCAGAGAATATCTGCAAACTTGTATACAGTGAACTGTCCACTAATTCACTATTCACCTCAACATCGAAGGTTTTGTCATTGCATTTAGCAGTAACATCTGGAAGATTTTGGAAAAAGTCAATTGAAGAATATTGTTGACTACCTAAGACAATGGTATACTTTCCAAAGTCGACTAGGCAATCCTGATCATCGACTAATTCCCATTCATATATCTCTATTAGGAATTCATCTTCTGCTACCGGTACTGATTCAGCAGATCTCTGACAATAATCAACCATCTCTATTTCTACGACTTCTCCGAAATCATTGATGATGTAGATCTCCATTTCGCATTCATTTACCTCTAAATTGTCCGCAGGATTATATTTTGCAAGTATAGACAAACTTCGGTTTCCATTATTGGTGACGACTTGAAAATCAAGCTCAGATACATCAAGTCTTATCATCGACGAGTCATTATTACTAACAGTCTGAATGGCTTCCCGAATTACGACATTCCTATTATGAACGTCACCTAGAAGCTCTATTTTTGTCTCATTTGAATTGGTAAGCCAATGGGCATCCAAGACAAAATTGGAGACACTGTGATATTCATACTGATGGAGGATTTCGATATCATGAAGGCAGTTTTCAAAGATTTGCTGATGTATTTCATTATTTAATACAAGGGTACAATCTAGATTGTTTACATCAAGGGGATATGGCGTGGGATTATGTAGAAACATTTGTAGTAAATATGCTGAGGATGAGTTACTGGAAATATCGACCAAGTTATATCGTAACTCAATATCATTTGGAATTGTGCTTGCTGCAAGGTAATTGAAAGTAGACGTATCACTAATATCAAGGATACTGTGTGTTATGGTGACTTGATATGTTCCGGAAGCAATTTCTAATCCACTATTATCGAGAAAGTCCCATGTATGAGCCATCAAATTGAGTTGTTCACCGCTATGTAGTTGTAGTGATTGGACCTGATTTCGGCAATTATCTGA
>JAYXVG010000069.1:0-6530 GCA_036021875.1 Thermoplasmatota archaeon
AGTGCATATTGTGGGAGGTGCAGCGAGAAAAATCCTCGGGCCACACATATACCAAGCTGGCGCTAATAAGTCTGAAGAATCGGCTAGGTTGGATATCACTCACTACAATCGATTGTCTCGTCAGGACCTAGATGCCATAGAAAAAATGTCTAATGAGGTAATAGTCCAGGTCAATAAAACAGAGAAAACCATTCTCAACCGTAAAGATGCGGATAGGAAGCATGGATTTGACCTCTACCAAGGCGGCGCACCGAAAGGTGATACGATACGCGTCTTGCGGATTTCAGATCACGATATTCAAGCCTGCGGAGGAACTCACCACGATGAACTAGGACAGATTGGTTCGATCAGAATTGTTCGCTCTGCGGCAGTTCAAGATGGTGTTGAGAGATTACACATAGTTGCGGGTCAAGCAGCACTTGATTATGCTCGTGAGCAGGATGGTTTACTCCGGCAAACAGGAGATGTGTTTGGAGTAAATATCAACGATGTTCCAAGAACAGCTGAACGGTTCTTCAATGAATGGAAAGATCAAAGAAAACGCATCGAACAACTTGAGGCTGAAATAGTACGACTGAGGACCTCTGGTAGTGATGACTCAACATTCTCAAAAGATGGCGTTAGAATTGTGATCATGGAATCCGATGGTGGCCTAAAAAGTATGTCTAAGATGTTGAAAGAGCTTACTTTGGACAATAGTCAACCAACATTAGCAATTCTTGGTTCTAAAGAAGGCGGTGGCAAATTGATGGTTGCAACAACTGAAAATACACTTGCTAGTGAAAGATACAATTCTGTCGAAATTCTTCAATCAATTATTACTCATATATCAGGCGGCGGTGGTGGTAGACCAACATTTGCCCAGGGCGGTGGTTCAAACCCAGATGGTTTAGGCGATAGCTTAGCAGCAGCAAAGGAACTTCTGGAACTTTAGCCGTGATGCTTAATTGCCTCAGCATCAAAAAGCGAGACAGCATTATCCAGTGCCTCCTCTTTTGTAAACCACGCGGCTTCTGAGATTTCTTCTGTTAATAGTTGCATGTCTTCTATCTGCCCATTCCACGTTGACTGATAAGTAAATGAAACAAATGATATTCCTTCATCATTGAAGATTTTCTGAGTTATCACTGGCGTCTCATCATTAACCTCTATGCTAATACCCAACTCTTCCAAAGTCTCCCGGACACAACCGGTAAGTGGATGCTCATCATGGTCCATGTAACCTCCTGGCAATGTCCAGTACCCAGAGAAATGACCACGCATGACTTTTGCCATGAGTAATTTATCCTGATTGTTTTTTATCACAACTTTTGACACTAATCTATGAAGACTTCGGTAGACCGCTTCTCTAGCGACCGGATGAACTGCGTTATCAGAAATCACACTGTCTTTCCAAGCCCATTCTGATGGCCATTCTATTTTTGGGTAGCCTTTGATTACAGAGAATATTTTACCATTAAAGTCTATCTTGATTGTCATTTTTTCCTCGAACTCAATATTTTGTTCACCAACTTCCTTGACAGTTGGAAATCTGAGTTCTCCTTCATTCTCTTGTCTGCCTTTGATTGGTAGTTTCGGTCCTTGACCATGGGAATCTACTAACAAGACTTTACCGTCATGTTCGAGATACACTACTGTATCTGGATGGCTCATGAATCTCCCAAAAACTCATTTCGTTTAATGCTTAACAATCCTTATTTCATTAAGGATATTGAAGTAGTACATCTTCATAGTCCTCCTCATGCAGATGCTTCAACTCAATGAAACAGGCTGGGCGAAAACCTACCTAATTTACGACCAAAGTAGTGGTGAGTCAGCGATTATTGACCCAGTTTATGATTTCGTTGAGGACTATCTCCACACAATCAGAGAGATGGGATTAACACTTTCAATGTGCATTGCAACTCATACACATGCTGATCATATCACAGGATGCTTCACAATCGCTAACAATGTTGGCTGTGAATATGTGATGTGGCATTCAACCCCTTCTCTGGGAGTGACAAAGTATGTAGATGAATCTACAAATCTATATCTTGGTGACGAAGAGATATCATTTTATCATGTTCCAGGACACACAGAGGATTCCATGCTGGTAGTCACATCTAAGCAGGTTTTTACGGGAGATTTCCTCTTCACCGGAGAGAGTGGTGTTGGTAGAGATGACCTACCAAGTGGCAGGGCGCAGGCGCATTGGGAATCATTACAGGTAATGTCTGAATTATCACCCGCTTTATTGGTCTGTACTGGCCATGAAGCACCAGGAGTAGAGATGCAAACCTTAGAGTGGAACTATCAACACAATCCAATTTTGCAAATGAATGATTTTGCAGATTATCTAAAGTGGCAAGATGATACAACGGCACAGTTGGGTTATGTTTCCAAAATAAAGGTGGCACTACCTGCTAATCTGTTCGGTGAAATTCCCGATGAAATTCCTTGGTTGTGACTAATCTAGCGGGTTTTTTGGTATATTGCCACTATTTTTGCTAGTCGGTAGCGCTTGTAAGTCAGCAAAGGTTAGTTGCTTCGTTGGCGCTTCACTCATCACAGTTATTCTTTCATCCATTGACATCTGAGCAATAAATTCGATTCTCCCTCTAGTCCTGGTCAAATCATATGAAAGCGGCTTGAGATTGTCGATAATTTGCTCTTCAAATTCGTCTTTTACTCTATTTCCACGCCAAACAGAATAACCCCATCGATAAGCAATGCCAACGATTGCTGCACCATAGAGGAGCAGAAGCACCGTACTAGCGAACACTACAGGATTTCCATCTCTTGCTTGGTCCAGTAAATTTCTACCAATCAAAAATAGTAGCCCGATGCCAACTACTGGCTTGAGTATGCTTTCTAACCACTGGTCAACAGGAACCAATCTACCCTTAGCAGGGTCCACGAAAACTAAATCAGATTCAAATGCAGTATTCAATACACCCAATATTCCTAGCATAATTATGTAGAGACCAGAGGCAATGATAAGTTCTAATGCTGTAGAATCAAGCTTGAAAATCCAATGAACAATCAGCCAAGCAAATAGCCCTAAGAATGCTCCTTGTGGAACGTAATTGAAGTGGATGACGTGATTGGAAAACTCATTCACTTTCCCTGCTTTTTGCATTGAGCCACGATGTGGTTTTGGGATATGAATTACCTGCCAATGGAGGATCTTTTCCATTTGCTTTAGCGTGTAAATTAACAATCTTTTCTTGATTAGTAAGTATTCTATCAAGATAAGCATGGGTAAACCAATGACGATAATTGGCAATGCCATAATTACTGCCAATGGAAATATAATGAGTGCTGGGAGTAGCAGGAAGTGCGATAAGGTCAGCGGATGAAATAGGTCAGCTTCAATGAGTCTTTGTTTGGATGGCTTAATTTTGAGACCCCTCGCTAAATCATTGAGTGTAGTTCTAAATGGTGACACTTGTCTTCCAGCATCAATAATCTGCCGAACAGAGTTTCTATATTGTGATTCTTCATGTCCAACACCGATGAAAAAACTCCACGCAAGTCTCATTGGAAGCGCCATCACAACCGGTATGGAAAGTATTGCTGTTGCCCACAGCAATCCTGATACATCTAGTTCCGCAGCCATGTCCCGCTCAATATGTGCTGTTTGGACATCCGGTTTCAATGGTTTGCTAGTTATTTTCCATAATGTCAAGTTTATTGACCACCAATAAATGCCTAAATTATGGCTAAGATAGTCGCCACGGATGGTCTCTCCGCAGAGGCAGTTTCATTACTTGAGCGAAATGGCCACGAAGTAATAATCAAATATTTCACACCTGATGAATTAAATTCTGGAGTATTGAGTGATTTTGACGGAGTAATAGTCAGAAGCGCAACGAAGTTGAATGCTAAAGTAATTGCAGCCTCTTCAGGATTGCGAGTAATCGCACGAGCTGGTGTAGGGGTCGATAACATAGACCTTGAGGCCGCAGGAAATGCAGGAATACCCGTGGTCAATGCGCCAATTGCCTCAACACAATCTGTAGTTGAATTGACAATTGCGCATCTTCTGACTTCTGTTCGTAATGTGGCAATATCAGATCGCTCAATGCGCCAAGGGAACTGGGAAAAGAAAGCAATGAAAGGTTCTGAATTACATGGTAAAAATTTGGGATTGGTTGGTTTCGGTAGGATTGCTCAAGGTGTTGGAGCCGTTGCTCAGGCACTTGGCATGAATGTGCATGCATACGATCCATATTTACCACCGAAGATTGCAAAAAATCAGAACACTAGGCTGCACAAATCAGTTGACACATTGTTCTCTAACTGCACTCATGTTTCCATCCATTGTAACCTGACTACAGAAACTCACCACCTTGTGAATTATGAGATGGTCTCAAAAATGCCGGGAAAATCACCAGATGGTATAGCGTGTGGAAATCACATAGTTAATTGCGCAAGAGGGGGAATTGTCAATGAAAACGATATGCTACAAGCATTAAACGACGAAATACTCACAAGTCTTGCTTTGGATGTATTTGAAGAAGAGCCAGTTTCAGAAAATTATGAATTATGTCAACACCCTAACTTTCACGGAACACCTCACATAGGAGCATCAACGATAGAAGCACAAAGAAGAGTAGGCCTAGATATCGCAAAAAACGTTATGGCCATATTGGGAAAAAAGAAATGTGATTTTATCGTTAACGATAATAGTCTGAAGTGACTGTAAATTCTAAAACCATTGCCAATTGTGTGATAAGATGAGCGATTCTAGGATAATTGTTCACTGTGACTTGGATGCTTTCTACGCCGCAGTTGAGACTTTACACCACGGGTTCGATGACACAGTTCCATTAATTATTGGATCAGACCCCGAAAATGGGAGAGGGCGAGGCATTGTTTCGACATGCAACTATGCTGCTCGCAAATTCGGAATTAGGTCTGCAATGGCGATAAGTGAAGCATGGCGACGTTGTCCAGGCGCCCCGTATGGCAACGGAATCTACATTAGAGGTAGTAGGGGATTATACTCAAGAGCCTCTCGCAAGGTGATGAAAATTTTGCAGCACCCGGCGCAATATTTTGAACAGGCAAGCATTGATGAGGCCTATCTTGACATCACTGAATACGTTAACAATGATTGGGACTCAGCTGTAGCATTATGTCGCAGATTGCAGAATGAAATAATAGAGACACTGGGATTGAGTGCTTCATTTGGAATAGCAGCAAATCGAATTTTAGCAAAAATGGCTAGCGAAATAAACAAACCCCGTGGTATATTCAGAATATTACCAGACGAATTATCCGAATTTTTCGAGGGTCGTGATATTCGAGAAGTGCCAGGAATCGGTAAAAAAAGAGCGACTCAACTTTACGAATGGGGTATTACTACCGTTGATGAAATGTATACCTACGGAGAATTATCTCTGTCTAGGATTACAGGAGAGCGTTTCGCATCATGGATCACTAGAG
Source organism: Thermoplasmatota archaeon (assembly GCA_036021875.1). GTDB lineage: Archaea > Thermoplasmatota > Poseidoniia > Poseidoniales > Poseidoniaceae > MGIIa-L1. The sequence goes on from JAYXVG010000069.1 coordinate 5,434, forward strand.
TCTACGAAGGAAAAACATCAAGTGAAATAAGCCCGCTTAGAAGTCGAAAGTCAATCGGCAAGGAACATACATTTGATTATGATCGGGAGAATTATCAAGTCGTCTTAGAAAATCTGTTAAGTATTGTTAGAAGGGTTATGAAATCAGCGAGGGAAATTGGCGTCTCCGGTAGATTAGCCGAGGTAAAAATTCGCTACACTGGATTTGAGACTCATACCCATGGAAGATCAATACCGGTTTCAATGAATGATGATGAGGTATTTACTAGCCTAGCCGAGCGGTTATTTGCTAACAATGTTCAATCAGGTAAAAAGATCCGATTGATCGGTTTTAGACTGGGACACCTAGATACACCAACAACAAAACAAACCCGTTTAATGTCACTATTCGAAGAGGAATAAAACTACTCTAAGCTATGCATTGAAGTTAGTATGCTGGTAAATTCAGCTAAACTTTCCGGTATTAATATTCCCGATATAGGTTGGTTAAGCGAAATCCCGTTAGATTTTTTCTTATTCCAAACATCACCGTTAAACGATTGCAGTTCGTTAGTTTTTCCTCGCAAGAAGTCGCTTCTGGTTTGGTCAAAAGCAGAACCAAATGGATTGCTTGGAAATTCGTCGACCTCGACAGCAGACTGGTCATAAATTGTTGCAGATATGTGGTGGGTGAAAAATGGACAGATTGGACTGAATGCACTCATAAAGTCTCTAACTATTCTGTGAATAGTCCAAGCCGCATTTGTGTCTCCGTCATAGAGCCTAGATTTGACCATCTCTAGGTAATGGCTAGGTAGAATACCAGTGCCGAAGGTTTTCAGGGCCTGTGTTGCGGTGTAAATATCTAGATTCGACCATGCTAGATTTACCTCTGCCATTACCGAGTTGAACTCATGAAGAATCCACTCATCTTCGATATTGAGTTTTTCAGGTTTTTCCTCGAGATTCGCCGGAACATCAAACTGTGAGGCAAATCTTGCAACATTGAATAGTTTAGTTAGAACTCCAAAGTATTTCTGCTCAATTTCCTCAGGATTAATGTGGAAATCATCTCCAACTTGGGCGTCGCATGCCTTCCACAGTCTGAAACATTCACTA
>JAYXVG010000070.1:0-6395 GCA_036021875.1 Thermoplasmatota archaeon
TGTAGTTGGGCCTACTGGATGGAAGTCTAGACCAGAAAATCATCCGTTTAATGAACCAAAATTTACCTCAGGCCAACAAGTCAGTGTTGAATGGGGCGGCCAGTGGTGGGACGGCTTGATAAAAGAAATAAGCGATGATAAATACCACATACACTACATTGGCTTTGACTCTAGTTGGGATGAATGGGTCGACGAATCTAGGCTAAAGACTCATTGAATAATACAGGGATTTATCTTCAATAGACTAAATCACCGGATATGGACCAGAGTAATTTAACGTGGTATTTCGTTCCATACGATCAACTAAACCATGAGATATTCCCATGGTCACAAGGTAATCGTGAAAACAATGGTCTAATTCTTATCGAGTCCAGGCAGAAAGGCACTTCCCTAAATTATCACAAGCAGAAACTCGCTTTATTACTATCAAATATGCGGCATTTCGCAGCAGAAGCAGAAGCACTAGGTCATCCAGTTAGATATCACTTTACAGATGGCAGTTATCATGACTTGTTATCCGAGATTTGCCACCAAACTGGGCCGGTAAAATTAGTCAATCCAGCCGAGAGAAGCCTGAGGTCTGAGTTAAACCCATTAGTAGAAAGCGGAATTATCGAACTATTGCCACACCAAGGCTGGTTAACAAAACGGGAGTGGTTTACCGAGACAGTTGGCACAGAGCCACCGTTCAGAATGGACAAATTCTATCAGAGAGTTAGGAAGGAAACTGGAGTATTGATGCAGGATGGCAAACCAATGGGCGGCAAATATAGTTTTGATGCCGAGAATCGTTTACCTTGGAGTGGCGACCCAGCAACTCAAGAAGAGATTTCTTTCCCAGTCGATGATATTGATATGGCAGTTATGAGTTTAGTCAATCAAAGCTTTGAATCACACCCCGGATCTTGTGACCTCAGTAAAGTTCCAACCAGCATAGAACAACATAATCAGGCTCTTGATTGGGCAATGGCAAATATGGAGTTTTTTGGACCATACGAGGATGCAATGAGTAGCAAAAGTCGATATTTATTCCACTCAAAGTTGGCTATATCTGTGAACCTGCATAGGTTATCTCCAAAGAGAATTGTTAATGCAGCACTGGAGACTAACGCCCCAATTAATAGCATTGAGGGATTTTTCAGACAGATGATTTGGCGTGAATATGTAAAACATGTTCACGATGTAACAGATGGCTTCCGAGCCTTGGAAGTTTACGATAAAATGCGTGATGAGCCAAACTTCCTAAATCAAAATAATCCTCTGCCCGCAGCTTATTGGGGGGAAAAAACCGGTTTGAATTGCCTTGACGAAGTAGTTTCTTCGGTGATGGAAGAAGGCTGGACCCATCATATACCAAGATTGATGATTCTCAGTAATTTTGCTAGTTTGTTAGACATCAATCCCAGAGAGCTTACTACTTGGTTCCATGAAGCATTTATCGATGCTTATGATTGGGTTGTCGAGCCAAACGTTCTGGGCATGGGGACATATTCGCTAGGTTCAGCAATGATGACTAAACCATATGTTTCCGGCACTCCATACATCAACAAAATGTCAGATTATTGTAAAAATTGTAAATTCAATCCTAAGAAGGATTGCAAGGTCTCAAACTTATACTGGGCGTTTCTAGAGCGTCACAAAGAGTCCTTCAACGGCAATATTAGGATGGCAATGCCACTAAGAAGTTTAGCCAAGCGCAGCGATGAGAAGAAAGCCGAGGATGTTCTAGCATACCAAAACATACTTGCAGCCTTATCCGATGGTAAAGAATATCTCGGCAATCAGCTGAGATTAACTCATTAGACTGTTCAACTAGGGTGAATCTATGAAGCCTACAGAGAGTTTGAACCTTGGTCGCGGTTTTGTATTAAAGAATCGCACTTTGCTGGCTGCTATGACCAACAAACAGAGTCATGAAGATGGCACATTATCGTCCGAAGAAATTGACTGGTTGACCCGCCGAGCAAAAGGCGATTTTGCTATAACCACCACTGCCGCAGCAAACGTAACGGAATTCGGACGTGGTTGGGAGGGAGAAATGGGAGTCTGGGGTGATCATCAACTACCTGGACTAACTAAGATGGCTACAAAATTAAATTCTGCAGGGACGATTTCGCTGGTGCAATTATTCCATGGTGGAATGCGAGCGCCACGGTCAATAAATGGCGTCCGGCCGGTGTCAGCCAGTGAGAATACCGAATCTGGCATGGATGGTGAATTTACTCATGCTATGTCGTCTGAAGAGGTAAGTGACATGATTCAATCCTTTACTGAAGCAGCGATACGCTGCGAACAGGCTGGCTTTCACGGCGTCGAACTTCATGGTGCTCATTCATATCTGATTTGCCAATTTTTAGGTAAAAAAACCAATCGCAGGACTGATAAATGGGGTGGAGATATTAGAGGACGTAGTAGGTTTTTGTTAGAATTAATTACATCAATAAGGGCGGCAACCAGTGAACGTTTTCTGATTGGAGTAAGAATTTCACCAAAAATAGAGAAGGCGGGGATTTATCTTGAGGATAGTTTGGAGTTAGCCAAGATTTTGTGCCAAACCGAGATCGATATGCTGCATATTTCATGCTGGGATGTATTCGAAAAAGTCGGAGACGGCAACGATGAAAGCGTTACTAAGCGGTTTAGGAATGTTATTCCCAAAGATTTCCCACTAATCTCTACGGGCGCCATATGGGATGCCAAGGATGCTCAGTGGCTAATCGATGAAGGCGCAGATATTGTTGGTGTGGCGCGTGTAGGCATTGCTCACCCTGACTGGCCAAAAAACCTGGATGATGAGGATTATTCACCATCGAGGCCGCCTTTTTCTGAGGAATATTTGCGCAGTGTAGAACTAAGCCAAGTCTTTGTTGATTACATGAAACGATGGAAAAATTTTGTTGCTTAGGTCTTGTGGAAGATAAGTAACTTATCTCTTACTTAGTTAATCATGAGCCACATTTAGTTCTCTCCGTGTCTGATCTGGATCAATATATAAAACTGCGAGGATTACCAATGTCTCAAATGCAGCAGCAAGGATGAATAGTGTTGGGTAGTCAAACCTAGATGCGAATGGTTCAGCTAACTGATAACCAATAATAGCACTCAGATTCATCATGGCCATGTATCCGGTAAATTGAGTGCCGCCTACTTCTCCCCAAGTTACTTTCATCATCAATGAGTAAATGTTCACCATTACCACTGCCCAACCAAAAGTCCTCAGTGACCATATTGCCATCATGAATATTCCTTCACTCCACATCCCCTCAGTCAGTCCCCAAACAGTGGTGGTGATTGCCGTACCGATAGCCGCGTAAATTATCGTAGCCTTGCCGCCTAATTTCTTGCCCAATTGTCCTCCAACCAAATATCCGAGCATGGTCACAATTAGAATCACACCACCTTTGGTCTGGTTGAATTGTTCCTCAGTCCAGCCCAGTTCTCTAACAAACAACAACGGTAATACTGGTATTAAGAAAAAGGAAAGAGAGACGGTTAGACTTAGAAGGATTCCTAATTGGGCAGATTTGATATTCATTGCGGTTTTTATGTTCCTAAAAATTAGTTGGAAATTTGGTTGTTCTGCGATATCTGAATCATTGGTGATTCTACTCTCGTTCCACGGGAACCTTTTCTCACCAGGTCTTTCAGTCATATACAACGGGACAAGCATAATCAGTATCAAAATTGGAATTTGTAAAGCAATAGCTCCTTTTATGCCAAGAATATTGATTACAGAGCCTAATCCAGCCCCTCCAATGATACCGCCAACAGACTTTGAGGTAAACATGTAAGAATTTACCTGCTCAATTTCATTAGGGCGTAAAATGTCTACTGCCAGTGCATCTGTGGCAACATCCTGCAGCGACGTGAATATATTGTAAACACAAAACATGATTGATACAAGCAAAACATTTGATGCTGGATCTGGTACCAGCAAAATTGCTGAAAGGAATAGAACCATACCGGTCTGAGCTGCTAATATCCATGGTCTTCTCCGACCCATCTGCCGGTATTGAAACCGGTCGATTATCGGACCCCACAGGAACTTAAGGGACCATGGTGCCGTTCCCAAGGAAAGTAGCAAAGCAAGTTCTCTTGCACCTACACCTTCCAAAGCGAGATAAGTAACAAATGTAACAGTCATAAATCCCCATGGAATTCCTTGAGCGACATATAGTGCACACAGAGTGAAGACCCTTGACTGATAACTTTCAGTAAGTGAATCACCGGCGTTATCTTGACTAACTGCCGGAATAATGGCGTCAATCGGTTCGTCATCTCCTTCAATGTCTTCCTCAAGCACCATTCCAAGTTGGAACCTTTTCCGATTTATTGAAACATATCCAACTAGCGCGAAAATTGCAATAAACCATGGACTGAATAAAAGTAATGATATTTCTCCATCTCCCGCGCCTAGCGCAGTAATATCTAGATTATCGCTACCACTTGGGGTAATTGTGAAATCAATCACTAACAGAGAGATGGTGGTCTCTACTTCCTCACCGTCATCTCCATGAGTGCAAGTTAACCCCTCAAAAGCAGCAGCATCGACTTGTATGGACAGGTTGTATGTTCCAAGTGCCAGTTCTCCAAACGCTAATTGTTCGTGAATTTCCTGCTCCGACAAACCGGAAATATTACCATTTTCGAGAATCGAATTGTTATGCCAAGTTAAATTCACATCATGACTTCCGGGGTTAGTACCAGACTGTTGGAGCATCCAACTACCCTTATTTGCATGTGCAGATATCACATCAGCAACATTGTTTTCAACACCCAAACATAAACCAGGATTCTCGTATTCGTCTTCATTTGGATAGTTCAAGGAAAATAACATTCCAACAACGTTTCCTCCACCGGAATTAATCGATTCACTTACCAATGAAGACTCTACACTCCATGATACATTTTCTCCGTCTGGATAATATTCGGTCTTAGTTTCAACCTCAATCACATACCAATCTGCTGAGACCTGATAATCTCCAACTCCACCCCAGGTCTCCCCATCAGACTGAATGCAACCAGCCATCATCAAAGAAACGAAACAAAGGAAAACCAATGGCAGTCTCCCTTGCATGAGTAGTCCATAGTTGAAAACCTTTCAAATCTAACTGTTGGGTAATTCTCGGCACATCTAAGGAAATTATCTTTTTGTATATCTTGTTGATATTTCTATAGAATGGTGGACGTGCCGAGATTTGAACTCGGGGCCTCTACCATGCCAAGGTAGCGATCTTCCAACTGATCTACACGCCCAATGGGTATACAGACCATTCCAATGGCACTCCCATGATAAGCATTTTCAATTATGATACAATTGATGAATGACGGACATTTAGCAATAATATGGCGGACTCTGGTATGCTTGGTGATACTCCAGTTCCGCAACACAAACCGATTGCTCCGGAAGGTGCTATTGCGGAGTCAATGGCTGTGCTATCCGGTGTGACAGATGCTGTTTTCATGCCCTGGATAGAAGAAAGAATCAACTTGATTTGGCTGGAGCCTAATGACGATAGACTGGGCATGACAAGATTCGAGGAAGGTTCTGCAGAGCTAAATCGGCGCCGTCGACTAAGGTTAGACCCTGGTAAAGTGACCATTGGCCTGCACCCAGCCCTGTTGGAGGACGAAGAATTATATCGCCACACCTTTGTTCACGAATACCTTCATGCTGCTGGATTGACCCTCCACACACCGTTACATGATGAACTTACCAACAAAGTAGCTCCTTCTCCTAAACTATCAGAATCACCACTGCTTCAGCGATTGAGAAATTCGGTTTTAGGTGATCTTAAAGTAAAATCTTGGTCGTGTAGGCATTGTGGATATACTTGGGACAGAACAACTGTGAGGAAGCCATTGCGTTGCCATAAATGTGCTCGGCCTTTGTAGAATAGCATCCTCAAAGTTCATCAAAGAGATACTTTTCGGGTTGGTTGGACGTATAGTGTAGTTGGATATCACTCTGGCCTTCTAAGCCGGCGACCCGGGTTCGAATCCTGGTACGTCCGCCATCGAAATACCTTGTCGTTGCCCATCAATCCGCTCGATTAAGGAAGACAGATTACCCGATGCTCTCATATATGGCATGTATGTGGGTTGCTTGTTCACCATGAAGAGAGGCTCACGTGCTTGGAAGAAATCTGGTAATCAAAGATGGAAGTGGCGCAAGAAGAAATTACGCCGCAGAAAGCGCGCTCGCCGACAGGCTAAGAACTGATTCTTCAGGTGAACCGAGGGAGTATAGTATAGCTTGGTAGTATCGCGGGCTCCAGTTGCACAGGAATGAAGACGAGTGGGTTTGCTGAAGTTGATGACCAACTGGAGCGCCGACCTGTTGCATCCTGAAAACCTGCCCACTAACATGGGCGGTTCCAGAAGAAATCCGCTGG
>JAYXVG010000071.1:0-6327 GCA_036021875.1 Thermoplasmatota archaeon
GACCTATATTGCAATGAAGCCAGTCAAAATTCGCTAATACTCCTAAGTCTACAGGAAGATATCTTCCGCCTTCAGGTTTTGTTAGATATAGATCAACAGTAGAGAAGTTGCTGCAAATGTCTCGAACCAAGCCTAGCATTGTCACAAGCTCTTTTTGTGGCGAGGTTCCAAAAATCAAGCTCAATTTATTAGATTCGTTACTTTTCTTTCCAAGGTCTATCAATTGATCCTTGACGCGTGAGAGCCCTGATGGGTTATGTGCTGAGTCGAGAATAATACGATGACCAGAGTTTAGTTTGAGAGTTTGCATTCTTGCTGGCCAATTGAGCTCTTTCTTGGCTTGCTTAACCATCTTTGGATTAATTGACAGCGCCTCAAATACTGCGTTTGCTAGTGTTTCAGCCTCATCTAGGGTGGTCGCCTCGGGTGATACTCTCACGAATTTACAGTCTGCTTTTTGATCGGGTTCACCAAGTAGTGCTTGAGCGCAGTTGTCAGTAGTAAATCTGACTGTCCGTTCAAAAAATGGTAACTCCATTTTTTTCACAATGATCGGTTTTCCAGGTCTACCAATTGCCGCTTTTTCGGCAATTATTTGATTGATGTTGTCACCTAAAATATCGGTATGCTCCGCACTGATTGAAGTAAGTACGCAAATGTCTGCAGAGGCACACCTAGTAGCATCTAATCTGCCGCCCAGTCCGGTTTCTAGAATAAGGTATCGAGGCTCTTGAATTTCTGCAATAATCATAGCAGCAATGAAGGTTGTTTCGAAAAACGTTGGCAAAATAGACAATTCTGTAGCGATTTTTCTTACTTTATCGATCGCTTGGTTGAAATTTATCGAACTCACCGGGACGCCGTTCACTCTTATGCGTTCTTCAACTCTACACAAATGAGGTGAAGAGAATAATACATTTGAGGTGTTATTCAGGCACAAACTTGCCGCAATCAAAGAACATAATGTGCCCTTACCATTACTCCCAGCAACATGGATTATTGTTGTATTTGGAAGATAAATCTGCAGTTGTTCAAGTATTGCATGAGTATTTTCAAGACCGAGTGCCATTCCATGACTTTTGGTTGATTCCAACCATTTCTGGCTTGCAGAGTCATTGGCCATATTGCATCCAAGATGCCACATTGGATAATCATTAGTGAGGGCAATAAATCGCTTAGCAAAAGCGATTCCCTCAAAAGATAGAGCACACACGCCAAAACATGAGCGAAGCAGATACTCCTAATTCAGGGCAGGATGCTGTGGATGCTAAGTTCGCGCTTGTAGAACAAGAATTAGCGAAGGAAACTAGTGTTGTTGGCTTAATGAAGGAGCAAATGACCTCAATGTTCGGCATGGTCTTGATGTTTGTAGGAACGATTATTTTAGCATTATTCATTAGACCTTGGTATGATGTGGCTGAGTTACACGCATTCGGTGAAGCTGGAGCAACCCAAGTTAGATTCATTTTTCTGGAATTAGTGATGATATTCATTTTTACTGCTGCAGTTATCGCGCTCGCTAGATACAAGAAAGAATGGGTCATAAAATATGGAATCATGGGTGTGTTAACTATCGCGTTAATGTATACCACAGTTCCACTGATGCACATGTTTGTGATTGATTTTGATATCGAGGAATTTGAGTATGAAGAATCATTTTCCTTGTCGGGAGAATACCTTGCAGATGTTGGTACGGATGGATTTCTTACTCACGAATTGGTCGGAAACTTCACCAACTGGGAAGACTCAATATCATACTACAGTCAGACATCTCTATCATCAAAACAAGCAAAATGGACTACGAATTTTTCAAGATTGCCAACCGGTGATTTTGCCAAGATAACGGCAGTTTATTCAGGTGACTATATTACTCTGGTCAATAATGCTTGGATATGGGTTTTAGATACTCAAACAGGTGAAATACAGAATACGTTCGCTTGTCATTATTTTGATAATCAAGGAGTACTACAAATCGGAATGCCTAACGGCTATTCCTGTGATATGGCGGTAATGGCCCAAAATGGAGTTTACATCTTCTCAAATTCAGGTGATGTGTACTATCATGTAATTAGTGAAAATACCGGAGGCCTTCTACCACCTCAAGCAAATTGGTTTTTACCCAGTTACATTAGTTTTGGTGATGGTTTCATCGAGGCAAAACAAATATCCGAAGACAGATTACTCCTTGTTACCGAAAAAACGTCAATGGTTATGATTCTAAAAACCACGAAAGAGTCCTTGACAAATGAACTAATGCCAATAGAACTTGAGTATTACACTGATTCGATAATAACTGGAGCAGATTTTGGTCATTCACCTTGGGCTGAAAACAATATCTCAGATAATAATGGACAGAATGGATTTCTGATTGTCGGTGAAGCAAACGGTAACGTTACTGGATGGGAATGGGATGGTAGTAAGATGGATACAGGACAGTTTTCCATACAGGAAAAGATGAATCTCGATGGATTGTTTGAATCAGTAGTCCAAGTTCAAATCACCGATTTAGATAATTCTGGCTATTCTGATTTGTTGATAACCGGAGACGGGAAGTCTCTTTGGTTACACACGCAACTATTGAAAAATCGAATTTCTTTTGATGTTGATAATGAATTTGCTCATGGAGTGTTTACTGCTAACAATGGCAGTGAGCATTTCTATGCAGTCTCATCATTTTCTATAAGTTCGGGCGTTATTGACGATGAAATGTATACATTAGATGGGTTGCAACTCTACGATACTCCATTCCTAATTGGTGTATTGCTTGCATTGCTTCTAATGGCGTTACTCTATTTCCACTCAGAATGGTATGTAGTGAATACTGTGGGTGTTTTGGTTGGCGCTGGAGTTATCGTGATGTTGGGTGTCGCATTTGTTCCTGGTCTGATAATGATTTTCATGATTTTGGCTGCCATATATGATGCGTGGGCAGTTTATCGCTCCAAGCACATGCTAGAACTTGCGGATACCATGATTGGGCTTCAATTACCAATTTTACTAGTCGCACCACAAGATAAGGGCTATTCATTCAAGGATGAGAAAACCAAGATGGTTGATAAATCGGAAATACCTCAACCAATAGCGACAAGACCCCAACAATCAGTGGTTAAAAAGAAAAATACCGAAGCACTATTCATGGGCCTTGGCGATATAATCTTCCCTGGAATGCTAGTTTTATCAGCCGTACAGTGGCTTGATTCGGATGATTCGTTTGCTATTGCTATGTTTACCCTTGTCGGCTCCCTGTTTGGCTATTTGGCACTTATGACATATGTCGCTAGAGGTAAGGCACAGGCTGGTTTACCATTACTCAATGGTGGAGCCATATTGGGATATATTGTTGGCGGTTTGATTTTTATGGGAACTGGAATTTTTGAGTTTGGTATTTCTCTCTAGGTGATTTTATGTTAGGTATACACATGTTTAGAGATAATCATGAACTAATCCGAGCAGACCATGACAAACGTGGATTGAGCCATGATAAGATTGATCAGGTAATTCACTTCGACCAACTTTGGTTAAGCCTGCAACACCAGACAAACCAGTTGCGTCAAAAGAAAAATACTGCTGCGAAAGGAATCAGCGAGGCAAAGAAGTCAGGAGATGAAGATAAAGCTCAAGCCATTTTGGCCGAGGTTGCATCGTTGGGCAAAGAAATCTCAGCCTTGGAGGAAAAAACCCAGGAAGCCCTAGAGCAAAGGGATAGTGTTCGCATGTCCATACCGAATATATTACACGCCTCAGTACCTCAGGGCGAAGATGAATCCGGTAATACGACACATAGCGTGCATGGGAATAAACCTGATTTTAATTTCAAGCCTAAAACCCATAATGAAATAATTTCTATCAATAATTGGGTAGATTTGAAACGTGCCGCAAAAATCACCGGTAGCCGATTTTATTTCCTCAAAGGAGACCTTGCTAGGTTAGAGTTGGCGCTTCAAACCTATGCAGTAGATTTCATCCGCCAGAGAGATTACTCATTCGTTCAGCCACCAGTCATGATGAATAGGCAAGCATACGAAGGAGTTACCGATTTAAGTGATTTTGAGACGGTAATGTATGGGATTGAACCAGATAAGTATTACATGATTGCAACCTCAGAACATCCACTTACTGCCATGTATATGGGCGAGACTATACCAGAAAACCAACTACCACTCCGGATTGTCGGTGTTTCGCCTTGTTTCCGTCGAGAAGTCGGCTCACACGGCCAGTCTGACCTTGGAATTTGGCGCGTACACCAGTTTACCAAAATAGAACAAATTGTTATTTCAAAGCCGGAGGATTCATGGCAGATCCATGAAGAGTTGTTGCAGAATTGTGTTGATTTGTGGAATGATTTGGGATTACATTACGAGGTGGTTAACATCTGCACTGGTGATATGGGCACTGTAGCTGCAAGAAAGTATGACTTAGAAGCATGGCTTCCTGGAGCTGGTCAATACAAGGAAATAGTATCATGCTCAAACTGCACCGATTATCAAGCGAACCGGTTACAAATAAAATATGGTCAACCAGGTCACGCCAACCAGCCAATTGTCCATACTTTGAACTCAACTGCGGTAGCAACCTCTAGAGCTTTAGTCGCGATTATAGAACAAAATCAACTATCAGATGGTAGGGTCACAATTCCTGATGCCTTGGTTCCATACATGGGTGGTCAAACAATTCTTGAGCCTTGTAACTGGGGATGATTAATCAATTAATCCCGATTTCTCTATCTCAACAAAATCGACATCACCTGGAAGACCGAGGTCAACCGGCATCCCGCCAATTGTCACGATAACTCCAGACATGTGAGTATACAAGCAAGGCGGAAAATCATTCTCGCTCTTGTAATCACCTAACAATTTCCAGCCAGTAGACATCTTGCCTTTGGCAGAAGCAAAGTTTTCTTTATTTCCCAAAGCAATCCAACCATTTGCTTGCCAGGCGTGTTTTTGCAATTCTTTGGTTACCAGAGCAGGTGCAGGAGCAACTGTATGCCTGTAAGGCCAAGCATTGACCCAATCAAGCCCAGAATCCCTCAGCCATTCTATTCCGGTTGGCTCGCTACTCGCAGAAATGGTTTCGCCGATTGATTCTAAATGCCGTAATAGACTTCTCAAATGGGGGTGTCTAGATTGTTGTTTAGCAAGTTTTTCTGCAATACTAGTTGCAGTCAATACTCGTCCTTCATCCAGATGCAGCAGTGCGGTGACGACTCCTCCATGAACCCAACCTTCGAGAGAATTAGTTTTTACATAGCGTTCCAAGAGATTCAAAGCAGTTTCAGATTTCCCAATTAATCTTAATCTTGCCAAATCACCCAGCAACATTAGGCGGTCAGCTGGTTTATCACGATATTTCAATTCAGTCAATGCTTCTGCTTTTTTGTAACGTTTTACCAGATCAATATTCCTCTTCATCAGGGGATCAACTGCTAGCAGCGATTTGATTTTTTGATCCAATTTTCGCTTTTTAGGCTGCATTAGCGAAGCAAACCACTGAAGCCTTGCTGCTTCAATATCATCATCGGGTAGTAATGCTAGTCTTGGTTTAGCTTCCGCATAGTCACGCTGACTCAAACTTGCAGCGACTAATATCAGTCTAGCGATTTGTGCTTCTCGACCTCCCCTCAACGCTAGTATTGAAACCGCGTTGTTTTCGGCATCGTCCCATCTACCCATTGCCGCATAAATTTCCATCATTGCGTCAGTTTTTCGAACCAAGTCAAGGCCTTCTAATTGCTCCCCATGCCCCTCAATCACGGCATCAATCCTCTTTAGTGCCTTATCCCAAGAGTCGCTGGTAATCAATTTCCTGATTGCTTTTTGCTTTAGATATATGACATCCTCTAGTTGAGCCATCCGAGCACGATTTTCACCCATTGAGGCATCAAAGGATATGTCTTCGAGCCTTGAGCCAATCTTCCTTGACCTCGCCCATATGACTACAAATGCAACCTGTCCACCAGACGATAGCATCCAAGTTAATTCTTCCAAGGCGTCTTTTTGTAGGACTGTGCACAGATTATTTTCCAATGACCCACATGCCGCGCCTTGGGGTAGGAAACTCGAATCCCAGAACGTGATCATTGCAAGGCCCAGAAGCAGCATTGATTGCCCGGCAAACCCAGTGAAACAGAAATTCAACACCTTTGCCTGTTGACTCCTTTCCGCTCTAAGTAATCGACTATCGGCGAGCCTTATTCCTCCCTTACCTGAAACATCTTGCACGTCAAGGAATAAAATTCGAGCCACTTCATAAACAAATAGGAAACCGATTAGCGCCACGTTAAGCAACAAAAATAACAAAACCATGTTTACTAGTGGTATTCTTATT
>JAYXVG010000072.1:0-6279 GCA_036021875.1 Thermoplasmatota archaeon
ATATTACATACCTCTGTTGGACAAGAAACTGGTGGTAATTCTAACCGAATTTGGTCACACTTCACAACCTTCCAAGACCCAGTAAACCTTCCAAACGGATACACTGCTGGTCATTATGCTATGGCTAGTTTAGGATCTGGCGATGAAGGATTTGGCACTGCAATGCACGAAATGCTGCATCAAATGGGCGCTTATGATTTATACCCATCAGATGGTCGACAGACCTCTACATGGAAAGGAGTCGGTGATTGGGACATAATGGCTAGTGGCAATTGGAACGATAATGGGCGTACTCCTGCATTACCAATGTCCTCTACATTGGAAACCATTGGATTGAATGCATTCGAGACATTAACATTCGATTGGGCGAAACACGAAAATTACTGCCAGTCTGAGAGCATAGTATATTCTGGGACCGACAACTATGGGGTCGATTATAAGATTCCAATTTCTGAAAATGAGTTTGTTTGGATTGAATATCGTGCGGGCAATGTTTACGACCAAAGTTTACCCGGCACAGGGTTGTTAGTTTCTTATCAGGACACAACAATAGATGGTTATGAAGATAACAGCCTCAACGTCGATAACAAAAGACCATATTTGAAAATAATTGAAGCAGATGACAATAACGAACTATTGAATGGTTTAAACCAAGGTCAATCCAGTGACCTCTTTGGGAATGGTTCGATGTTTGGCAGTCATGGTGTTGAGATTAGAAACCATGATGGAGTTTTAGTTGATTGGTATGCTGAGGTGATAATTAATAGCGATGTTGAAATTATCTTTAGAACCAATTCATGCATAAATCATTTTGACATTGACCTACCAAATCATGCAATAACTACCCTACTAAATGAACCAATACCAATCCTCGCCCAAGCAGATATATTTTGTATAATTGACAACAATTTAGTTTCGACGGACGGACGGTTAGTATCAATTTCACCAACTCAGATAAATCCAAACCAGTCTACTGAAATTTTAGTCACTTTTAGTTCGGCTGCACAACATAATTCCAAAACAAAATTGCTCGGGAACATAACTTGCGGTGGTGAGGCAAGGGACATAAGTATTGAAATTCTGTCACTTTCCATTGTGCCGCAAGATAGTGAGTTTACCTCAGCGATACCAGTTAGCTCACAATCAACAATAGATATTCCAATTAAATCAATTGGTCAGGGAAGTCAGGTTTTTAGTTATGAAATAGATGGTCCACTTTCTAGAATATCTGATAGTGAGCAGACTTTGAGACTTGATGGAGTAAACGACATCCTGGTGTTAGACATAAATCCAAAGGGACTACTAACCAATAATATGATAGTGAATGGGGAAATCAAAATTTCCGATAGTAACGGGAATAAGTGGAATATTGAGGTTACACTTACAGCTGAAAGTGGAGCAAGCAAGTCGATAAATGAATATTTAAACGGCGGTCAACTAATTGGTCTGGCATGTATCTTCGCTGCCCTCTGGGTATTCTTAACAATGAAGGATAATAGAGAAGAGAACCAATCTACAACAATAACTGGTAACAAAAACGGAACAGTAATTGATGAAGAACTACGGTATGACGCTTGGGGTAGGTTACTTGATGATTAGACTCGCCCCGGCAGCCACCTCTTTATGTTCATAAATTTCCATCCATTATCGACAGGCATACCACAAACCCATTTTTTGTGAACCCCCTCTGCTAGTCTTACGGATAAGCAAATTTGCTCCCAGGATTTAGGAGCTTCCGTTAATGGTTGCAGAAGCCATGGTGCGTGAGATTTTCCTACCTCGTCATCATAGACACGCCATTTGCAACCATACTTGAATCCGGGCCTCATAACACAACCTGAATCAGCCAAATAGGTATATAGTGAATCATTTGAATCATTTGAGTTCAATTTATCCATTATCCAATTAGCCTCCTCATGTCTTAGGTTAATTCCCGATAAATGTTCCACACCAATTGATGACAATGGCCAATCAGAGACACCATCAATGAAACAACCAGAGGGCGTATCTATTTTGTTGGCAATAAGTTGCTTGATCGATTCTATTTGGGATTCATTCAGATCATTCCACTGCATCTGGCTTCCAGATAATGTATCGTAGCCAAGTCTATACATCGTAATGTCCATCTCATCGTCAATCACGAAAACTTCAGGGATGCAAGCACTTTCCAACACTTCATTGACCCAAAGTGTTAATTCAGCCCAATCTACTATCTGAGAAGCCCAAAACCAGCGTATTTGTGAAATAGGCGCGGTTTTGGAGTGTGAGACATTTCTAGACCATTTTACCGCAAATGTATTGCTCGTGTAATTATTGTTAACCAAATTACCAACTGGTATAACGATTTCACCACCTGAACGTGCGACATCAAATACGACTGATTTTGCAATAAAATCGCCATCGTTCTCCAACATCCGGTTTATCCAACCATCGGCTATTGGAATATGCCTATTCCAATGGCAGAATAAAATCTCGATTGGTTCAAGTTTAATTCCATCATTCACATTGACCCCTAGACCACTTTTCTGATTTAGCCTAGCACCTAGTGGGTTAGGTAAAAACCAACCAGCATCCAGTTCAGTGGGTAGCGGGTGTGGTGTGTTTGGCGACTGGTCATTGTCTGAGGTTAATCCAATGGGTCGTCTGTTGCGTGTCCTTGGGTTATACTTCCTAGATTGACGGCCCATGTTTCGCCGTTAAATGACTGCCATATTATACAAACGGATTACCGCTGAATCTATTTGCCTCTTATTACAACAGGCAACCGGTGAGTCTATGGTTGATGGTTATCTTGGTAAGTTAACTACTGAACATAGAATGCTAATACACCTTTACGACAACATTCTACCAAATAATCAATGGGAGGCCCCCGCTGCACTTACTCAAGCAGGAATCTCTGCTGCAGTCCATGTGCAAAGAAAACACGTGCCTAGAACCCTCAAGCGTCTGGAAAAAGCAGATGAAATAACTATCCATAATCGACACGTACCAGGTGCAAAGCAACGAAGAAAGGTCTACTCACTCACTGCTAAAGGGCGAGCAAGAGCCAAGTTACTCGTTGAACAAACTCTTTCAACGCAAGTTGTTTATCAACAAGGGTCTACAACAATTCGCGAGATACCAAAAGAAAGCCGTCGCTTATTGGAGATATTATCTCATATTGATGATGATCTGATATACCATGCCGAGCCTATCATCTCGTCAATTGCAGAGGCAACTGGTAAAGCATCGCTCGACGCACAATCCAGCGAGGAATTGGTAAAACGAATGTTTGCTAGAGCATGGGAGGATGGAATAATTACCTACGATGAACACCAATTAATCACAGAGGTAGTGGAATTTTTAGGAATGCATCCTGATAGAATAAAGCGATTATCAGAGGAAGCTCGTGAATCAATCGAGATATCACCACCAGAGGACATATACCTCGAGATGTTATCTCAGGCACTTGTAGATAACCAGCTGGTTAGCGATGAGGTAGCCCTGCTTGAAACATTCAGAGGCGCTTATGGAATCACAGAAGAAGTACATGCAAAATTGCTAAATTTAGCAATACAAGAGCCAGTTTATTCAGAAAATGTCAAAACTTACCTAGAATCTTTAGAAACAGCATTATCTGATGGAGTGATTACTGATGATGAAGACGCAATGCTAGATACACTGAGAAAATCTCTCAACATTAGTGACCAGTTACATGCCAACTTAGTTGCTAAAGTTCGCGACAGCATAAAATGATACAATATACTGCATAGAATTGAGGGAATAACATGGGTATGACTGATATCGAATTGGAACAACATGATAAATTGAACTCGATAATTAAAACTCTAAATAATGATAAAAGCGGTAGCATCGTTCTAATCGGTGACATAATGTTAGACTGCTATATCCATGGTTACGCAAATAATCTTAATTCAAGGGCACCAGTTCCAGTGTTGCGAGAAACCCATCGAGAAGAAGATGTCGGAGCAGCAGCACATGTAGCTCGTGGATTGCAATCTATGGGATACAATGGCAGAATCTTTGGAGCTGTAGGAGACGATAAAGCAGGTTCGAAGATATTGGATTACCTCGATGGTGAAAATGTAGACACATCAGGTATAGCGATTATTGAGGACCGAATTACAACGGTGAAAACACGTATGCTGGCAAGTCGTGAGAGCTTGGTTCAAGGCGAGCAATTACTCTTGAGATGGGACGTTGAAGAGGATGAGCCCATACCAGAGAATGCTCTTGAGGCGATTTATGATCAAGCAATTGCTAACTTAGATAATGCCGATTGTGTCATTCTTTCAGATTACGGTCAGGGAGTAATTTATGATTCTGGAGCAGAAAGAATTACTGAACAAGCAAAAAACATGAATATCCCCATCATCGCAGACCCGAAGTTAACAGGTTTGCATCGCACCCATGAGGTAGATTGGATTATATTTCAGTCTAGGGGATTTGAATTAATGAAACGCAGAATTGGAGAATCTGACGATACAACTGCCGCCCAGTCGCTCATCCAATCTTATGGGTGGAAACATCTCGTTGTTCTGGCTGGAGGAAACGGTGTAACCATTTATTCAAAAGAGGAGGACACAGTTCACGCCCCCTGTACTCTTCCACAATTACGACAAGTAATTGGTCTAATCGATGCTGCTGTCGTAGCGATTGCCGTTTCCATATCGAATGGTTTCAGCGTGTCAGACACTACTTTGTTGACCAACGCTGCGTGCGAATGCATTTTGAGTGCTGAGGCAACTGACTCATTTTCACTGAGTAAGGATATGCTGATACACAGAGTTGGTGAAATTGCTTGGAACCTTCAAGTTTCAAAGAGATGATCAAAAAATGAGTTTTTGGACATTGGAAACCAAAGCAGACATAGGAATATGTGGATATTCAAATTCGTTGCCCAATTTGTTCAAAGAATTGACTATCGGTATGATGCATTTGCTGATACCGGAACATCAAACTAAATTACTAAACTCTATACCACGGCATACTGCTCAATGGAATGCAACCGTGAATAACTCTGAATCAGACAACGAATTATTGATTCTTGTATGGCTGGAAGAAGTATTATACAAACTTGAAGTTGAGAACAAGTTCTTAGTGGATGCTCAGTGCTTAATAAAGCAGAACGCAGGAGATCTGTCTTGTAATGCCCAAGTGTCTTGGGTTGATGCTGATTTAGTATTACGCGACTTAGAGATAAAAGCTGTGACATCCCATGAATTGCAAATATCTGAACTAGTTGGTGGCGAGGTTTATGTTTCACAAGATATTACAATTCCAGAATTGCATGGGCCGGCCTGGGTTGGGAATGTTATTTTTGATATTTAGTGGGAGTTCCAAGGGTGGACGCTCGTACTGTATGGCCAAATCCACACACTTTCTCCATCCCGCTACCCCACAGCACCCATGGCCCCGAGTAGGGCTGCTCCGTTCCCGGCCTGACCTGATTCCCCAGTTATTCATTTCCTGTTTCCCTCCGGAGACAGTTCATGACACCCGGGTCATGTGGGGGCGAGACATCAACGTCCGCATGTAGGAACCATAAAGCCGCTTTCGCCGCTCCAAGGCGTTCGGTCCACCATAAAGACGATTTGTGGTTCAGGGTACGTCTAGCTCCCCACCTATCCCGTTCACCCGTCGAATGATTGGTATTTATACGGTGTGGTGGCGTTTACTACTCTTCATACTTTGAGGGGCATGAGGTTTTGATTATTTCCGCCTCAAATATATATTGCATGTCTTGCATTTTCAGTTTGCCCTTGGCATAAACAGTTCTATTGTCATCAAGGCCATTGGAAACCGAAGCATCAGTAAAGTCGACAGTTATTTCTTGGTCAATACCGTGTAGCAGAAATGTCATAGTTTCGTTGTTAATAGTTCCATCCTTGACTTCTCCCCTAATAGCAAACTCCTCGTCGATAAAGTCATCTGGCGACGCCATAACTTCATCAACAGTCCTGGTAGGCTCAGGCGATTGTAGTATAATTGCCCCTAATACAATTAAAGTGAGCAAACCTCCAGTAATTAACAATCTGGCTCGACGTGTGAACATTTATTGCTCCCTCTTGTGCATGATTCCAACCGCTTCTTCAATACTTGACAGTCCGTGTTGTTTCAACTTCTTGTCCAAGCCTCTTACAACACTACTACCAAGGCTGGGACCTTCAAAAACGAACCCACTATATGCTTGGACCAAACTGGCACCTGCAGTGATTTTCTCCCACGCATCATCGGCGTTCATAATCCCTCCAACGCCAACTATCGGGAAACTACCAT
>JAYXVG010000073.1:0-6259 GCA_036021875.1 Thermoplasmatota archaeon
ATGATTTAATGAAGTGTTCTTGGTTTTCCTCAATGAAAACCTGTGCAACTAATGGTAAGTCATTTGATGCTGAATTTGATAATCGGTCAATTTTCGCCATGCCAAGAATTTCGCCAACAGCCGTTCGCTTATTTGAGTCTACACCGACATAAATTCGTTCACCGACAGCGGTTGCAGCATTTACGCTAGCATACCTGCCTAGCATCATTTTGCTTTCCCCAAGTGCCACAATGACATTTGTCTTAGGGTCATTTTCGATCACTCTGGCCCACACCTCGTCATCAAGCGGAGTCGCGCGCTTAGGCCTTTGTTGTCGTTGATTAGTGCTTCGACTTCTGTTGTTTCGGCGTTCGTTTTGCCGCCTGTTTTGCGATTGATTCTTAGGCTTGGATTGGGGAGGCTTAGGGGTTTTCTTTGGAACGGCAACACGACCTTCTGCAGGTCTTGATGGGATGTAGTTCGAAGGTTCGACATTCTGCTTCTTCTCAACCTTCTTTGGCACCTTTATGGTGCGGTCACGACTAAAGCCGCTCACAGTAATCACCAACTATGGATTACTCAAAGCCGACGTGCTGCCGGACGATATCGAGGATTGTGTTAACATCACCATCATCGATCGAAATACGCTTTGAGACTAGCACGGCTTTGACGTCATCAGGATACATAGGGATTAATTCAGCAATCTTGGCCGCTAGGTCAGGGTATTGAGCAAGCTTTTCCATTTCGCACAGTGCGGCTTTGAGTGATTCAAAAACTTCAGGGGTTGTTTTGTAGCCGTTTCGGTTGTCACTGGCTGCCCATTGTGCGTGTTGAAGTGCTGCGACTTGCTCGTATGTCAGGTCCCCTCTTCTGTCTTGGGCACCTTCAAGCATATCTCTTACTGTGGCAAAATCAATAAAACTGTCATCTTCACTCATGATATTCACTCCAATGGTCTAAGGTGTTCAGGCCTAGCAATTACTGTCTTTTTCATGTTACCGTCTTTGACTGAAACAACCCAAGCGACACCTTGGCGCTTTTCGATAAAACCAGTTCTTCCGTGGAACCGGCGATGTGGCATGCCCATTTGTTGGCCACCATCCAAGACGATTGCTACTCTGTCGCCAGACTGGTATTCATGCATAACGCGACTGATATTCAGGCGACTGCGTTCGCTTTTTCTTCTTCTTAGAATGCTTCGAGTTCTTACTCTCTGACCTTTTGAACGCTTCATGGTTTTCGCCTCCTAAACTTCCGATTCAGCATATAGCCTTCTTCGGAGCAAGTTGCCGACCTACCAATCGCATATAAGCACCGCGACGAAGTTATGGGTTATTTCTGACTCAGATTAGTCTGCATGAATGTCGCCAACATCAAGCCATATAACCTCACATTTTGCTTTTAGCAGCGAGGCAACGCTTGGTTGGGTTCTCCCATTGTCTCCATGGATGGTTTCTTTTACGTAGGTTCCAGATTCGCAACGCAGTGTAAATTCGACTTCAGTAGAGCCATCACTCGTGACTTCAATTAACGGTTCGTGAACTGTCACCACCTCCCTGCGCCTAATTAGGTCTGCTCGGCGGTGAGCCACACGATCAGGGGTTCTTTGGGCAAGTTTAGTGCCTTGTAATGACAAAATAGCGGTTCTGATTGTTTCCTCACTCGGTAATTCAAAGCACGCACTGCCCGGGGTCGGCATAGCTAAAATTCGTGCAATTAAATCAGCTTTTTTCCCACTCTTTGCGAGATTATTATCCACACAAATAACTTCTAATTCAGCCTTTTTTAGTTTATTCAGTGCGCTCTCATCATAAGCTGTATCCTCAGTAACAATCTCGCTTGGTAACGGTTTTGTGTTGTCTTTGCGTTTGTCTCCCCGTCTAGGTTTACGTTTTCGGGAATTTTTATCCTCCTTGGTTAAATCTAGCGGAGCAGTTAATACCCCGTATTCTGCTTCATTCATGGGCATCAAGCTAAACCGGATTGTGTATGACTTGTCGGCTGGAGTATCTTTGATTCTGACTACCTCGCTGCGGGTTGAACTTCGCAAATCGGTTACTTCGATAGCGCCTGCAGCTCGTTTATTGACCAACTCTTCTAATTCCTGATAATTACAAGATCTGAGTTTTGGTTCTTTCAACTCAATCACGAATGGTCTGCCTCGTCCCATACAGCGCACATCGATATCCTCTCTGCCCATTCCGTGGAACGAATGCTCTACAGCCTCAAGTGATTCTAAAATTGGATTGCCAATTAGATCCTGAACGCTGGACTCATACTGTAGTCCAGTATTGTTACAATTTTCACAGCCTCTGCCTTTGCAAGCACGGCAAGGCCAGCGCGTCTGCGGGATTCCTCGCTCGAGTTTTCGATATCTGCCGTAGATGTAGTGTGCCCTTACATCAAGCTCAACAGTTAGAGTCAAAACATCGATTAACGCCAATAGGTGAGGTTTTTCATTTACCAACTTCACATCCCCTAGTTTAGTATTCAATTTACGAGCGATTTCAGAAACTAGGCCGGTTTTCAAACCGTCCGAGCCGTTGGCACCGTAGCGTTTCCTCTCGACATCCTCATCTTCTATCTGATCTTTAGGAAACCTGGTTCCTAACTGCAGCCGCGTTATCTCATATGGAGCGATTCTCTCATAGATTATTTCTGCTAATAAATCAGCTTCTTCAAATAGATTCTCGCAAAACATACAGAGAGGGATTTCATCCCTAATGTTAGCCAGATGGCTATTAGCATCAACTACCGATTTCCTAATCTCAATGCCCGACTCTTCAATGGTCTGTTCATAACGTTTCTTGCCACCTAGTCGCCCCAGACAGAAATCACAACATCCTACTCTGACTAGATGCTTAAGACCCGCAGGATTAGGTGCTCGTGGAATTTCTTCCATATGCGTTCCGAGTTGCTCTGGTAAATCGAGCCCGAGTTGTTCTGGTTGATCATCTTCCACTTCATCCTCAGGGTTGTCGTCCCAAAGTGAATAGTTGGTTTGACCAAAGCCAGCGCTGGCATATTTCATCCAATCTTCTTCATCGTCTTCAGGCATCAACATCACCACTGCCATGGGGCCAACCCCGGTGGAAGCAAACACCGGTCAATGCATCTGTTCAAGAAGATGACGGATAGGATAAGCTCATTCTTTCTTGTCGAGCATTTCTAAAACTCCGGCAGTGATTGCTAGAATTCCAGCGATTATTGTTAGGTAGAATGATAATCCTAGGCTGAACTCATCCAACCCACTTTCGGTTGGTTTCATTATCATCCAAATTACTGCTCCAAGGATGATAAACCCACCAGAAATCCAACTAGTTAATTTGCCATAGCGCTCAGCATTGGATGGTAATGTCTTACCAATTTGATTCATCACCAGCATCAGAGTTCCAACAAGAGCGCCTAACGCGCCTACCCAGATAACCAGTCCACCAGTAGTACCGGCGCTATTCATCTCCAGACATTCTTGCTTAGCATCCTCTGCCACTTTTATCCCGTCATCATCGGTTTCTATGCCCATATCAGCCATCATCTGGTATTGTTCTAGAATTAGTCTTGCAGTGTTGTCACAATAGACTTTGGTAGAGCCACTCAGCGAATCTTTCTCGGGGAAATCATAGTCATATACTTCGGGGGAATTATCATCATCATTCAACGGAATGCCATCGTCATAGCCATCTCTAAGCATTATGTAGGTGAATGAACAATCATTGTCGCCATTAATTTCAGGACAATCAATAGACACCGAATTAAGTCCCCAAGAAAAACCGGCATCTTCGTCCGGGTCAACCAGCCAAGTATTGGTAAATTGAATGGAAATAGCCAGCAAAAGGGCGACAGCAATACATCCAACTGCGGCCCAAGCCATAATCGGTTTCTTGTCTCCTGCTGGCGCCATAGCCATCGGAGCCATGCCCATTGGTGCCATACCTACCGGTGCGGCATTCATCATTGGTTGCTGCAACGGAATGGTTTGTGCCATTGGTTGAGCCATTGGCTGAGGCTGGGGGATTGCTTGTGCTTGTGCGATCGGTTGGGCTGGTATCGGTGCAGGCATTGGCATTGGCGCCGGTGCCGCAACAGCAGGTGAGAATCCTGGGTAGTATTGTTGAGTGTATCCGAGCGCTTGCTCTGCAGGATAACCTTGAGCAATCAATCCATCATAGTAGGTTTGGCCATCAGTCATGGCTGTTCTGTCTCATTAAGGATAATTAACTCTATTCGTCAATCATGGTTATACTTGTGGGGGCCCCATTATCTCGCATTAGCAGTGCTAATATGCCCAGTGCAGCAGTGGTTAATACCAAACTAGCAATCAACGACAAGGCAATCATTGCCGCAGAATATATACCGAAATTACTGAACAATCCCATCGGCGATAATGCAATTACGCTGAACCCAGCAATATCAGATGCTGCGCTACCAATGAGTGCCAAGCTACAAGCACCACCAACAGCGACTAATGCTTCATGATGTGATTCACCCTTTTCTCGACTTTCTCGATACCGTTCAGTTACGTGAATACAATAATCTATGCCCACTCCTAATGATATAGTTGCTATGGTCACTGTCACGATATTTAGCGATGAGCCTGCGGCATACATTAGACCATATAGCCAAACCACAACTAATAAGATTGGAATGAGCGTAATACTCGCTTGTTTGAAGGATTTGAAACCGATTGATAGAGTGATGAAGACAAATAATGACCCTAGTATCAGTGATGATTGCATTTCGCTTTGCATTGCATCAGAAGCAACATATCGGGTAACAGGTCGCCCGGTTATCATCACCCAAGTTAGCGGTTCATCTTCGCTTTCTTCACCAGCAGCCTCTTGTGTCCCTGAAGATAAATTGGTGAAGACAGTTAAATCTCGCCAAAGTTCTTCCAAGCCTTCACCCATCCCGGGGAAATCCTCCGGGGAAGTCATACCAAATCTAATCAGCATTCGGTCATATTCGGCTTCGTTTCCATTGATATCGAGCCATGGCTTTTCAGCATCGAGTTCAACATTTGGCTTGATGTATAATTCGACTATACTTGGGGGAATATCAGGTATTGGCCCAACACCCGGCACACCATGTAAAACCAAAAATCCGTAGAAATAAGCTAGGCAGTCTCGGTCAGTTAAATCAAGCAGAGGACCAGCACCATCATCTGAGCAGTTCATTCCATGACCCTCGACATCGGAGAGCCATCCTGCAGCCTCGAATGGGGTCGGGTCCAAAGCTAGAGATCCCATCGCAGCGAAAACCATTTCATCAAGTGCTAGAATATCGATATCCCCGTTAGGTAACTTAGTGATCTTATCAGCAACACCTTCTGGTAAGATACCCATCTCCGTCCGGAATATGTCAATGGCTGCGTATACTTCAGGGTCCAACACATCCCCCTCAATCAGTAGATAGGCAGGTTCTCCTTCGTCAGCAAAGCGATCGGTAACAATTTCAACACCTCTAGCAAAATCCGATCTTTCATCGAGAAAATCTTCGACGCGAAAATCCCCTTCTAGCTGAGCCATTCCTACTGCTGCAGGGATGGTGATTAATGCAGCAATTAGGCCAACAATCAACGCTGGCTTGGCTTTTCCACATGTAGTTGTGACCTTACGAAGCAGATCCTCGGATACCAAATGAGTCATTCGCTTTTCAGCGATATCCTTGTTACGCTTTTCCATCCATTCGTCTACGCTAAGACGAATGAGCGGAACCCAGAGGCCTGTAAGCAAAAAGGCAGAAAGAATCCCCAACGCGGCCTCCACTCCAAAAGAGCGCAAAGCGGCAACATCGCTGAATAGGTTTGCAGCAAAGGCAGAAATCGTGGTCAGGCTGGTCAAGAATATGGCACGGCCCACACGAGTCAGAGTAATTTCTGTTGATTCCGTTGTAGTAGCACCATTCTTGCGCTCTTCTTTGTATCGATGGAGTGCATGTAAAGAATCATCAATACCTAGTGCCAATACTAAAATTGGTAGCAAATTAGAGAACTGCGATCTGGCTATCACGGTAAATCCTAGCCAACTGGAAAAATTAGCCAAATGACCTATCATACCCTGCATCCATAACAATGCTGCGCCAAGGGCTACCAATACAATCGCAACATCGGTCCAGCGGCGCAGGCTGATATACAGCAAACCGACGATGACTAAGCCCATTAAAACGATTAATCCAGCGCTAGATTGCAATTCCCTGTTGACTTCAACATTCACTCCTTGGCCAACAAGCAGAGTGATTGTTGTGCGGTCGTTAGAACGTAACTTTCCTTCCAAGTCCATGT
>JAYXVG010000074.1:0-6246 GCA_036021875.1 Thermoplasmatota archaeon
ATGCTTGCCGGTGGTGTACCAATAATCGCAGCACCTTTGGTATTTGATAATCCAGTTTGGGTATTACTTGGTGGGGTTTTGGGTAGCATTGCGCTCGCTACAACTCATGTTTTGGACAAAAGACTGTGGTGGATGCAAACTGAACAAAATATGAATGATGCAACTTTTGCACTCATGCTTGGAATCTCGGTTTACGTTATTTGGGAATATAGTAACGAACCTTGGTTAGCAGTTCTGCCATCACTTTTCATGGCGTTTGGCGATGGAGTTACTGGAATCATTCGAAATAAAATGTTCAAACGCCGAACTAAAAGTGCGTGGGGAAACGTTGGTATGGCAGCCTTATGTTTGCCGCTTGGATACTTTATAGGCACCTTAGCAGAGCCAGAGATACCTCTATGGGGTTTGTTGTCTGGTTTGGTTGCTTCGGTCGTTGAAAGATATGAGTTTGGGCCGATAGATGATAATGTGCTTATCGTTATCTTCTCTAGTTTGGTCTTGTTTTTAGGGTTAAACTTCGGTCCGTTGTGAAATACAAGATACTTTATTTGACGGACGGTTTGTATTAACCATGACGCTCGAATTAGGTGATAAAGCAGTCAACTTCTCGTTACCGAACGCTAACAAAAATGTTGGTGGTGAATCATTAAACTTAGAGAATTCAAAGCGATCAAATGGCCTAGTTGTTGTTTTCGAATGCAATCATTGTCCCTATGTAGTTGCTAGTGTTGAACGCAGGAACGACCTTGCGAACTTTTGCACAGAGAACAACCTAGGATTTGTTGGTATCAATTCCAACGATGCATCAGTTTATGCCAATGATTCATACGAGCACATGGTCAAACGGGCAGACAAGGGTATGCCTTACCCATATCTGTATGACGAATCCCAAACAGTAGCACATGCATATGGCGCTAAGAGGACTCCCGAATTCTTCTTGTTTGACAATACCAGTGCATTAGTATATCGAGGACGAATGGACGACTCACCAAAAGACCCATCTCAGGTATCATCAACTGACTTGAAAGACGCAATTGATGCCATGCTGTCAGGTTCAGCCATCGAAGTTAGAGAGACTGAATCAATCGGTTGTTCGGTAAAATGGAAGGTTTGACCAATGGGTTGCAAAAGGCAGTGTGACTGGGACGAAAATCAGGTTTGTCGCAGTTGTGGCATTGACTACTCCGTTCCAGAAAGCAGCACTGGTAATGAATCAAAGGTAAGCAAATCAACGGATTGATTCAAAGACCTTGTCGTTGAGCAATACCCAATGCAAGTTGTTGTGTTAGCAGGTGGTATTGGTTCAAGGCTAAAGCCGTGGACCAATTCTATGCCCAAACCACTGCTACCGATGCTTGACAGAACCCTGCTTGAGCAAGTAATATACTCGATGCCATCAGGAATGGTGGATGAGGTAATTGTTGCAGGTGGCTACAAAGTTGACATGATAAAGTCACATTTTGATTCAATAGATTGCAATTTTGATATCACAATTGTCAATGAAACAGAGCCTCTTGGAACAGGTGGTGCGCTTGGTAATTGCCGAGACTATGTCAGTGGGACATTTGCGTGTTTTAATGGTGACATCATATCCTCAATGGACGTCAGTGAACTCTTAATACTTCACAAAAATAACGGCGGAATAGGCAGTCTAGGACTTTGGGAAGTTGCCGATCCAACGCGTTTTGGGATAGTAGGAATAGATGGAAACAACAAGATAACTCAGTTTAAAGAAAAGCCCAAACCAGATGAAGTATTTTCCAAATTAATCAATGCAGGTTCGTATATTTTTGATGAGGAAATTTTTGATTTCATGCCGCGAGGTAAGCATTCGTTGGAACGTGAAGTATTTCCGAAGATGGCCGAAAATCGCTTGCTTAACGGTATGCAATTCGGTGGGTATTTTATCGATGCAGGCACCCGAGAATCTTGGAATCAAGCGGTTAGTCGCTGCATTTCTGAATCAAGATTTACCAGGGGTAGCGGTGTCCAAGACTCTTGGTTTGCTGAACTACGCGAGGAGCACGAATTATCCCGAATACGTGAATCCATGATTGACATGGGTGTCAAGGTTGGGAAATCAGTGGTTACAAAGTCTACCATTTTAACTAATTCAGTGATCGGTGATAGCTGTATTATATCAGATTCAATGATTGGCAAAAATACGCACATAGGTGACAACTGTGTTATTGAAAATGCGATTATTGCTCATGATTCTACTGTCCCGACTGGTACCAAGGTAGCAGGAGGAACATGGCCAATTGCGTGATTATCCTCAACATTAGTGGAAGATATCAAAAACCAAATTGACCTGCCAAATTCATGAACAAACCATTGATAGTCGTTAATTTCAAAACTTATGAATCCGCAATGGGAGACTCAGCGCTATCCTTAGCAAAGGCAATGGACAGTTTCACCGATAGGGATTTCCGCATGATTGCGGTGGTATCAGCATTTGATTTATCCACCATAAGTAACTCAGTATCAGGTGTTGAGGTTTGGTCACAGCACCTAGACCCAGTCGGAAAAGGCAGTCATACTGGGTGGTTAGAACCTGATTTGGCACTTCATCACGGTGCTGTTGGCACAATAATTAATCATGCTGAACATAAGGTGAATCTGGATCATGTTCAAGATTTAATGGTAATGTTGCCAGCAGGATTCCCAATATGTGCGTGTGCTGCTGATGTTGATGAAGCGATAGCATTGGCTAAATTAGGTCCGACCTTCATCGCAGTTGAGCCTCCTGAATTGATTGGAGGGGATATTTCAGTTACTACAGCTGACCCAGCAATCGTATCAGATACTGTTGCAGCGGTAAAGTCAACTAATCCTAATGTGCGAGTATTATGTGGGGCCGGTGTCAAGAATGGCGCTGATGTAAAAATGGCTATTCAACTGGGTGCTGAAGGAGTATTACTCGCTAGTGGTGTCACTAAGGCTGCTGATGTCAATGCAGTGCTGGACGACCTCACCGCATAACCAATCAAGATTTCTTCCCCGTTTAAATTGCGATTGGATTTTTACTGATTTACAAATGAAATATTATATCTATTCTATAAAAAGAATTTTATGTAATCTTGAATTTAGACAATCATGGATGATAAGGATTGGTACTCAAAACAAGGCATACGCTTCCAGTATCAACCTGGACAGCCCCATGCATCTATAAACTCGGTTGAGGATGGGAACAATGCGGCTGAAAAACCACATTGGTTAGAACTGGAAGATAATTCCTCAAAGCATCTTGAGAAACCATCTGAGGAAATTAGTTTTCCTAGTAAGACAATTACTGGAATTATCTTGATAGGAGTCACAATTGTCCTACAAATATTGCTGCTATTGTCATCAAATTTCGGTGAGGAGGAAATAGATGAGGATATGACTATTGAAGAAATGGTCGAAGATGTAGAAGATACCGCTGATTTTCTTTTTGCTCTAAATCTAATCTTTCTATTGTTACAGTTAGTTGGGCTGATTTTGATTGGACTTGATGTAACTGAATTATCTTATTTTCTCAGGTATCGGGTTTTGTAAACTTGGCTTTTGTCCTCGAAAAGTATTCACAAATTGACAACAAAATAATCTCTAAGTATCCACACTTGTGAGTTGTATGCATAGAAATTAGGCACTGACAAGGCACATGAAAGCCTGTGGTTTGTGAATACCTGAGCAATGGTTAACCTTGTTATGAACGGGTATACAGAGGGATTCCCATTGAATTGATTATTGGTGATAAAGGTCATAAACCGCTTAAACTGATATAAAATCATGCAACCAATGCCGGGTCAACCAGTAGCACAACAGCCGATTCAGGTTCAAGCAGCACCTGCTCAAGGCTATATGCCGATCAATATTAACACGGGAGAAGAAGAGAAAGAGTGGGGTGTTTTCACCCCCACGCCTGCAGAATGGGTGACTAGTATTTTTGTTTTTTTTGGATTAGTTTTCTGGGCAATCATGGGCTCAATGGCCGATGACCCTGATGTAGATATTTTTACTATTTATTTGATGAATGGTTTGGCATATTCGTGTTGGGCTGGAGCTATAGTTTCTGCAATACATTCTGTTGAAAAAGCACTCCTCAATTCAAAGAAATAATCGAGTTGAATAGGTCTATCTGAAACCCATTTGCATTTTATTTTTCAATATAGAGGGGACTCAGTGGGTCGACACAGACGCCACGTTTGTGTTCGCATAGGAATACACGGTTGACCGCTGTATATACGAGAATCAAAGAATGAACTTAACATTCGAAATAGAACCGTGACAATCCCATTCTTAGATTGAAATTTTTCCACCGCCAATTTGGTATGAAATGGATAGAGTTATATAAAAAATGGGCTTTGATTAATGCATGAATCAAGGACCTGTACCAGCCAAATCAAAAAACAAACTGTTGGCAGCAATTCTTGCTATTATTCTTGGCGGATTAGGTTTCCATAATTTCTACCTTAACCGTTGGAAAAGAGGGTTTTTCCAATTTTTCCTTGTTGTTTTTACCTTTTCTTTGGGCCTTCTTGTTACGATTCCTTGGGCTTGGACAGAGGCCTTTTTGATATTGATTGGGAAATATTCAATGGGGCCAAAGAAAGTAGATGAATCGATTCATGATCAACAAAATTCTGATTCAGATGAGATGGTAGTAAGTCCGTTGAAGGAATACTTTGTCACGAGCATTATGCTTTGTTCACTCTTAATTGGCTCGGTTTTTCTGCTTGGTATACCAATCATTTTCGCCATCATATTCTACTTTATTGTTGGAGGATTGTGGAATAAAGTAACTAGGCTGTTCATTAAGACAGTATTACCAATTTATGCAACTGTTTTCAGTACAGGGAAGAAATTTTTGATAAGATTTTCTGAGTATCAAATGCCTCGGGTTGAGTCGCGTGCTGAATTATTCAAGGCAACCCGAAAACTCAGTTTTACCGCCATTCTTGTTCTCTTGTTTGCAATTAGCATTTTTGCGCAATCAAATATTTCAATGATCACAGAGGGAAATTTACCCAATGCTGTGATGTGTGATGATGGAAGTTATGAAGCCGACCCCGTATATTGTGATGATGGGAGTTCTGGGATTCCATGTGATTCAGCATGTGTCTTGGAAAACATTGGGACTCTTGATCGAATAACAGAGGCGTATATGGATGTTAGAACGCTGGCGGTTTTCATGTTTGCACCTTTTGTTACAATCCTTGTGGCTCCGATATTGGTCCTTCGGTACAGCTCACTCTCAATTGTCGACAAAAATACGAGGTCTATGAGCCCTATCGGTGAAAAAGCAAGCGGGTACACCAATGTAATTATGGGCGCAGGTTCGGTAGTCCTTTTCTTCCAAACCGCACTGAACATCGCAAGAGCATCGACCGACAATGGAGATTTTATGCAGTCATTGCAATACATTGGTTTCATTTTATTCCTGACTCTTTTCTTGGTGTTCTTTTTCTATCCACTTGTTTGGCTTCCTATGCTTAAGTTCACAAAATCCTTCGAATCTCATGTCCGTTTACTTGATGATTCACTGGTCAAAAGCAAGGGAATAGAAATTCACAATCTCACTTATGAAAACAATGAATTAAGAATTTCACCAGCTAGGAATCAGCCATTTAACCTCAGTAACAACAATTATCCAATTACAAACATACAGGAACCTCACACATCACAATTAGAAACAGTTTCTTCAGCCATCTCCCCTGATATATCTGCAGTTGCACAAATCACAGATGAACATGGATATGAATGGATTACTACTGCAGATGGTAAAGATTGGTACAGAACTCAAGGATCAAATGACGATTGGACTGAGTTTTCAAACTAACTGAATCCTTAAACCAAGTGTATTTCCGTTGTACGCCGGTATTCTTGATGAGACTATCACATAGATAACAAACGAATACATAGACTTTCATTCCGTTCTATACAACGCTACCCTATGTATTGATTGGACAGTTGGTTTGGTATGGGCATCTTTTGCAATAATTCTTTGATTTTGCCAAAGAAAGTGCATCAATATCTTTTGTTCTATAGAAATGTATCAATAACAAATTCATCTGGTGAACATCTTTTTCCAGCAACTGTTTGGTCTCCTGTAGGATTTTTTGAGTTGGCTTAAACTGCTTTTCATGCCATTTACCATTATGAAAAGAGATTCCATAGATGATGAATTTGTCTTCTAAATTTGGTAGGTATTGATTGCCTTTGGACCAAAGAAGCATTGAGGTAAGCTCAAGGTCAAGGTAAGGC
>JAYXVG010000075.1:0-6191 GCA_036021875.1 Thermoplasmatota archaeon
AGCCCGTTCATCAAGCGAAGCAGTAAATGCCTGGGTTTGTCTATTCACTTCTGTAATATCGACTATATTTGGTAACTCTACATTATTACTTATTGCTGCAACAGTTTTAGCCGGTCGACTGAATGATTTACTTTGATGGGGCTTTGGTCGTTTCGCCCGCTTTACTCGAATAGCTGGCCTGGGACCCTTTGATTTCTTGGTTACGGAATTTTTCATCACTACAGGTCTAGGATTCTCAGTTTTTGGTTTTGACACTCTAGTAGACTTAACGTCATCCTGGCGGATTGTATCTATATCTGCTGAGAATGCCTTGTTAACCATATTAGATATCATGTTGTCATCCTTTTTCTGCTCGATATTCGGTGGCGTAATCAGCTCCTTGGATTGACTCAAATCCTGCCAGTTATCTATTACTTGGGTCAAATTATCTCGTGCTTCAACTAAATCTTCATCAGCGAGGTTAATTGCTCCACCTGACGTTGTAGTGGAGGCGGTTAACTGTTCAATATTACCAGTTTTTGAAAAAGTAATTTGTTGTTGTATCCAAGACAGCTCTTCATCGGTTAACTCCATACAAATTGGATGCTCAAACAATGACTCTGGGTCCATAACTAAACTCTCCAGATAAATTGAATTTATGGTCTCAAACTCTCTCATAAAAATATGCCTCTGTTGGTCATTC
Organism: Thermoplasmatota archaeon; assembly: GCA_036021875.1. Lineage (GTDB taxonomy): Archaea > Thermoplasmatota > Poseidoniia > Poseidoniales > Poseidoniaceae > MGIIa-L1. Next base: position 683 of record JAYXVG010000075.1, read on the forward strand.
ATGACATCTAAATCACAATGCACTAACAATAGGTGGTCAGATGAACGAATGTTGTCTATAATGTCTCGAAGCATTTTCGATACAATGTCAAAATCGATAATAGAAATTAGGTATTCTAAATTTGTAATAACAATGACAGCTTGTTTATTTGCCCACAGAAAATCATTAATCTTCTCACTGATAGAGGTACTATTCGGAGGAATTGATTGTTTACTTTCGACTGTCGATATGATTAGACACGACGACTCCGGAATGTTGTGATTGGCAACCAGTGAATTCGTTTCATCACGTGAAAAAACCAATATCGGTCGGCCATGGGATGCCAAGATACCGGCTAGATCAAGTAATTTAGCAGGACTATCTCCATCATTCAATAAAGCGTCCCCATAGTTGAGATATTTCTGTCCTAGGTCAAATTTTTGCAGTTTAGCTTTGGTTAATTGACGGATGTATTCAGGCGCCTCAACGATTACTTCTGGTTCAGGAAGACGCGCCTCACGACGCCAACTACGTGATTCCAAACGGACATAATTCCACCATTGTTTATCGGTTTTTTCAGATTTTTCGTCGAGCTCCACGAGAGCAAAATCAGGGTATAGATTTACAACCCGGACAGCATCATCATTTGATAATTCAATTAGTGAAATTAATGCATCCAGTGTAGCTGCATCACGTTCAATTTCCAACAATGCTTCAAGACCTCCAAGTACGAGGTCAGATTCATGAATGGCTAGCTTTGGTTGGCCGTCGAGAATCAGGATCTGGCTCACTCTGGGAAGCAAATTTTTTGGACGCCGTTCAATTCTCAGATACCCCGAAATCCCCAGGCGCATCATATCAGCAGATAATTTAGCCAGTGCATCATGCCCACCACGTCGTACTTCGATGACAACGCCTTGTGGCAATTCTACCAAATCTAACACCCCTACGCTACCAGCCTTGTCTAAGTGTTATTCAAGGATGCGGAAGAATATAGTTCAAAAATGCCGATTTTGGCTGGTTGAGAAAAAATCCAAAACCTGTTACAAAGCCTTAATTCAACATCCCCAATCAGTCAACTGTATGGAGCCTCCGAAAGGTTTGGTAAAATTCCAAGAACTTCGCTTATGCCTACCGTATAAACGACAGTTGAGACTCATATTTGCTGTAAGTTCAATTATTACATTATTAGGCATTATTGTCATAATTACCAGCAAAATGAGCATTGCTTTTATTGGAGTTATAGTTCTATTATGTTTATCAATAATTTTGCTACTCACGCCAGAACTTTTCAGCGTTGTTAAAACTCCGTTAGCAGTAAATATGAACCACCCATTTTTTGATGATGAACCGATGGGAAAAGCCTCAGTATTCATTCAATTCTCAAATCAAGAATGGCAAGAGCTGGGGGCGTATAGAGTTCGCTTGGTGAACGATGAGATGGTTGGTGGATTTAATCTAGTAGAGGATCGAGATGACTACAAACTAATTGGTCACTTCTCTAGCTCAAAGAAACAAGGTAGATTGGCCAGACAAGTGATTATTATAAATCAGGCATTAAGTTTAAGGGATGGAGTAAATAACGAATCTGATCCAATCGAAAATGCCCGAGAAAGAGAGAACATGGACTACGGAATCCTTGAGAGAGATTGGTTAGATGAGGAGGAACTCGAGGTCGAGGGGCCGCTTGCAAAACTAATCAGCAAAGACTGAATTTTTACGTATATTCTACCCTGTTAATTCAATAACCCTGCTGGGGCGCATTATTATGTGTCTACAACGTTAAAACTCGCTTCAGTTATTGACACTCTGCCCGAGGAGCATCAAGAAACTCTACTAGGCGCATCGTTATCAAAACAATTTGCAAAACTTCCGTTATGGTTATCTCATCCATCAAATATTGGAGGGTTTTACGGATTTTTAGTTGCCTTAGCGTTAATTTTACCGTACCGATTTGGCTTGGAAGAGAGCTCGGGTTGGTTAAACGATTGGATTCTTCACTGTGCCTTACTAATTGCCTCTTGCTTCTTTCTGGGAATCTGCTCGACGTTAATTACATCAATATCTGGAAGATTACCGGTAGCCCCAGCAAGGATTATTCTTTACCCTATGCCATTTATTGGACTGGCATTGTTGTCAATTGACAGAACCGGCATATTATCGGTTTATCCATTCTTTTCTTGGACGCTAATTCTGTTACCAGGCCCGCTGTATGTTCATCTTTCATGGGCTCCAAGATGGCGTTTGCTTTGCATGATTGAAGACGGTAAAAATCCATTTGATGGTGTGGACATTAATCAAGAACAAGATGATATGTCAATCCAATCTAAAGTAATGGATAGTGAAATTGAGTCAGTGATTGATGATTTCGACACATCTGAAGAATAATCAAACTAAGCCAAGCTTGGGCCCTACTCTCTCAAATATCCTGAGGACTTCATCCAAGTCATCCCTGGTAAGTCCAGCAGACATTTGGGTTCTGATTCTTGCTTTATCACGGGCAACCATTGGAAATACAATGGCGCCTGCCATGACGCCTTCTTTTGCCAACTCAATAGTGAAGTCTTTTGCTACACTGGATTCTCCACACATAACTGGAATAATTGGCGTTGTTGATACCCCTGTGTCAAATCCCATAGATTGTAATTCACTTCTGAAATATTCAGTATTGTTCCATAACTTTCGATGATGTTCCGGCTCCTCCATTAGAACCTCAACTGCCGCCTTTTGCGCTGCAGCAACGCCGGGTGGTTGCGAACCAGACAACAGCCACGAGCGTGAATGATTTAGTGCATGAGTCCTTGTCATTTCAGTTCCTGCAAGTATGCCGCCTTGAACACCAAGCGCTTTAGAGAATGACCCCGTTTCAAAATCAATACTACCTTGCAAGCCAAAATGGTCAACTATACCTGCACCGGTTTCACCAAGAACACCTTCACCATGACAATCATCAACGTATACCATGGCGCCATACTCTTTGGCTAGTTTGTCTATTTCATCTAGAGGCGCAATATCGCCGTCCATTGAAAATACTCCATCAGTAATTATCAGTTTTCGATTTGATTCTGAATTTGCGGCCAGGACTGCTTCTAATTCGCCCATGTCATTGTGTGCATAAACGGCGCGATTTGCCTTAGTAAGCCGGACTCCATCGATTATAGATCCGTGGTTTAGTTCATCACTAATTATTACGTCTTCTTTCCCTGTAACTAGGGTCGGTATCAGGCCAACATTAACTGTATAACCTGCAGAATAAATCAAAGCAGCTTCGACTTTTTTGAACTCAGCAACTTTTTTCTCGGCCTCCAAATGAATATCCATGGTCCCAGCAATGGCTCGTACACTTCCACTACCTGCCCCATATTTTCTTGTCGCATCTATCATCGCATCCATTACTTTTGGATGGGTTGTCAAATTAAGATAATTATTCGCAGATAGCATAATTGTCGGCTTGCCATCCATATCACACCTTGGTTGATTTGGACTTTCCAAGGTTGGCGGCTCCCAAAGCAGAGATTGCTCTGACAGTTCTTGATAGCGTGCTTCCATCCAACTCATATCGCCAGGCATCTAATCACCTAATACGCTCCAGTTGGTGATACTTCAAGGGCTTTTGTATCTTGTAAGGCGGGATGAAGGTCAAAAAGGATGACAATTTAGGGACGGCATGCGCATCTCAGGCACCGTCAGCAGTGGACTTGGCCGGGCGCACATTTTCATGGCTCAAAAGCACTATCAAGACCAATTTCAATCGCTGATGGGGACATCAGTATGGCCGGGGACCTTGAATCTCAATGTTGCGAACGACGACCTTACAAATTACATTGCTTTGAGACTAAAATCTGGTATTGATACCCTTGATGCATCTGAAGAATTAATACGTGACGCAGAGTCATTAGATGTTAGCCAAATTGATGCTCATCGCATAAGAGGTTTTCTTAGAGATGGCGTGTCATTTGGCGGTGCGACTGCGTTCAAAGCAAAATTTAGCTTTGGTGGGGTTACTGTTGAGTGTGCTGTGCTGATTCCCGACCTAACCAGACACTATGATGTTGTAGAAATTATTTCTGCAAAATTCTTACGTGAGCACTTTTCTTTAGTAGATGGAGATCGTGTTGTAATAGAATTAATCTGATTTGTGAGGCGTGTAGGGTAATTTTCCAATTCTTGACCACTCATGAAATAACAACGATTCCATTTCTAACCTACAACCTAACTCCCAACGACTCATCATCGTTCTCTCTGCATAATCATCCTCTGGCGGTCTGGTAAAGGGAAATTCAACTTCCTCTGCATCGAGATGATTAAATTCAGGCCATACCACATCCCACAAAATCAACCATTCTGGAGGAGCAACGCCAAAATCAACTGGGTTGTCAGGATGCCTTATTGCATCAATGATTTGCTTGTCATTCAGGTCTCCCGTTGAGAGACCGTAGAGAGCCATTGCTGTGCGTCTAACTTGATTCCACAAAAAGGCCTCACCTATAATCTCAAAACCTACAACTCTATCATTTACAATCCAAGGATTACACGCAAAAATTTTCCGTATTGGATTTTTCCCTTCCTCTAGTTTTGCAAAATTTCTCGCATCATATGTTCCAACAAACAAATCCAACCACTTTTGGAATTTATCACCCGGATAACGCCAACCTTGAATGCCATCTAATCTATACCGGTAAATACGATATGAGGCACGTCTCGGATTCCAATCTTTATTTACCTCCTGGACGCTTAAAAACGCTATTTCCTTAGGAAGACGATCGTCAACTGCTCGAATCATCTTCCGCTCTGTAATCGATTCCCACAGAGATTTTGCAATCGTAACAACGCCACCATTTCTTCTCACATTTACTCCCGCATCAGTTCGACTAGATAGCACAAGGTTATGGCCGGAATCATCTTCGTCTAGCCATTTTAATTTACGGAAAGCTTTGATGAGTTCTCCCTGAACTGTTCTTACATCAGGTTGTATCTGCGAGCCGTGAAAGTTTTTTCCAATATACCCGATAGTAAAGGCGAGGCGAACTCGCTCGGTCATTAGACCACTTATTCCTCAAGTAGTAAAGCTGAGGCTTCCTCTGGTGAATATCCAAGACCACCAACTGACCATTTTATTGCAGATTTTAGCCAAGGCATGACCTGTGGATTAGATTTGGTCGGATCGACGACTTCAATTGCATCAACTAAATTCCGTGCAGCCATGTATAAACGGTCATCAATGGGGATATCTGCGAGTTCCAACCGGCGTGCATAGCGCTCATATTCTTTGATTGCCTGAGGAATTCTACGACACTCTAAAGCAAAATCAGCAAAGTCAACAATATATTCATCGTTTTCCTCGTCGAGGTTCATGGCTTTCTTGTAAGCCATCATTATTTTACCACCGGGGATAATATCATCTTGTGCTTCAACGTTCAACATATTGGCAAACTCGGCATATGTATGATGCACTGCTGCAATATCCTTGTTTGACTTACACAAATCATCAAGCATCTGCACCGCTCCCTCGAGATCGCCTTCAGCAAAT
>JAYXVG010000076.1:0-5876 GCA_036021875.1 Thermoplasmatota archaeon
ACAGGACCCTTGGTATTTGGGAAGCACCTTCTGAATTATTCATCAATGATATGGAATTGGGACTAAATATGACTATGCCGAGAAATCATGGTTATGATGTAGTAAATTCTATCAAGGCAATGGAATCAAGTGATTTAGAATTTCTGTTCTGCTTGGGTGGAAACTTTGTTTCTGCGAGTCCGGACTCAATTAGAACCTCAAAGGCGATAGGCAATTTATCGATGGGAGTTCATGTATCTACCAAATTGAATCGCTCACATCTTATTCAAACTGAAGAAAATTTGATTCTTCCCTGCTTGGGTAGAACAGAGTTAGACAAACAGGATTCAGGCAATCAGTTTGTTTCAGTGGAAAATTCAATGGGTGTAGTTCATATGTCCAGAGGAACACTAAAACCAGCATCACCAAACCTTAGAAGCGAACCATGGATTATTGCAGAACTTGCTGCTAGAACCCTGGATGACTCTACAATTGACTATCAGCTCTTAGCTAAAAACTATGATGGAATCAGAGACCTAATTGGCAAATGCGTCGCAGGTTTCGAAGATTACAATAATAGAGTCAGAATGGAAAATGGATTTTTCCTTCCAAACCCGCCAAAAGACATGCAAGAGTTCGAGACAGAGGACGGTCTTGCTCATTTTTCTATTAATGACCTGCCTGATGTTAGTTTAAAATCAGGTGAATTTGTGATGATGACAATTAGGTCACACGACCAATATAACACCACAATATATGGGCTAGATGATAGATACAGAGGCATTAAGGGTAATCGAAGAATTGTTATGATGAATCCAGACGACATGCTTGACTTATCGATTAAGACTAGAGATAAGATCAATATCACAAGTCACTTTAATGGCTCAACAATTGAGTCCAGCAATTGGACTGTAATACCATACAAGATTCCAAAAAGGAACATAGCTGCATATTTCCCAGAGGCAAATGAATTAGTGCCGCTGGAATCTACTGCAGATATATCAAATACTCCAACCTCGAAGTGGATTATTTGTACCATCAGTGGACAAATTTCCGCGTCTGAGGAGGAGTGATATTGACGAAAGGATATGCTGAATTCTTCTTCTCCAACCCAAAATTTCGACGATTGTGGGCAGCTTCGGTAATTTCCTTACTTGGCGAGTGGTTTAACACCATAGCCCTATTTTTCTTAATTCTTGAATTTTCAGGATCTGAGTTCTTACTTGGTGTTCTGTTTTCTGTTAGAATGGCCCTCTTTGCCGTTTCACAACCGATTAATGGCTTATTAGCAGACCGCATGAGTCGGAAAAGTTTGATGCTTTGGGCCAATGTTTTTCAGATTTTTTTAGCATTATCATTCCTTATGGTTGATGGCGAGGAGGATATGTGGTGGCTGATTGGAATGTCAGGACTAATGATGCTGCTTCATGGAGTCTATGTAACCGCTGAACGGGCTGCTCTACCAAATATAGTCGATGAAGATGATTTAATTACAGCCAACGCAATTGACAGTGCTTCTTGGTCCACTGCGTTGTGTATTGGTGCTATGCTTGGTGGAATAACTGTAAGTATATGGGGTACCGATATGGCTTTCATAATAGACTCCTACACGTTTCTTTTGTCATCATTATTATTGATCCCATTAACCTTCGAACAAAAGTATGATGAATCGGCTAAAGGTCCTATCTTGAAAACCGCAATAAGTAACATAAAGCTCGGGTGGTCGAGGATATATAACGACAAGAAATTGCTAAGAATTATCTTTGCTAAGTCCTCGTGGAATCTTGCTGGGGCTGGGCTTGCCGGTGTCTTTTTGGTTCTTGCCGGCGGAAACTTGACCGGTTATGGGGCAGCGTTTGGGTTTGGACTATTCTTTTTTGCTAGGGGGATAGGAACCGGAATTGGACCACTTATTGCTCGAGCACTTTTCAAAGATCGTAGTAAATGGTCTGGACTGATTGGAATATTAGTTTCTATATCCGGATGTTTCTATTTTCTAGTAGGGATTACTCTTGAAATATATCTTCCGCTAACAGTTGGATTGATTATACTTGCTCATTCTGCTAGTGGAGGGAATTGGGTATTGTCAACAGTTTTGACCCAAACATGGGTCGAGGATGAGGTAAGAGGTAGAGTATTCTCAATTGACATGCTTATCCTCGGAACTACCGCAGCTTTCTCAACCACAATCGCTGGCTACTTGGTCGAATATCAAAATTTGTCATTGAAAACTGGCTTCATATCATTCTCATTAATCATGATACTATGTGGCATCGTTTTTACCTACTGGAGACCTGACAGAGAGAATTATCCCAATCAATAGCCTCAAAGAATTCCACATATTGGCACGTCTTATGGAGGAAGACTGGCAAACCCTAAGACTATGCCTGTCCGAGGGTATTCCGGATGAATTACCAACTCACCCGGGTATTGACAACACTGTTGATCATGCTCCATCAAGAAGGCAAGTATTAGACGATAATGAAAAGGTTCTCGCAATACGTAATGCCTTGAGATATTTCGATTCTAAACACCATGGTCAATTGGCAGTTGAGTTCTTAGAAGAATTGGAAACTTTTGGTCGAATAACTATGCAGAGGTTTAGGCCCACTGAATATGCAATGAAGGCATATCCAATTGCTGCCTACCCAGCAAAATCTCAGCAGGCTGCATCAATAATGTTGATGATAATGAATAATTTAGACCCGAGAGTTGCGCAATTTCCTCATGAATTAATTACCTACGGAGGCAATGGTTCGGTATTTCAAAACTGGGCTCAGTATAGGTTAGTTATGCAGTATTTATGTGAAATGAATGATAATCAAACCCTCGTAATGTATTCTGGTCATCCATTAGGTCTGTTCCCTTCGAGTCCCAGTTCCCCTAGAGTAGTTGTTACCAACGGTATGGTTATACCAAATTACAGTAAAAGGAAAGATTATGAGAAAATGAATTCACTTGGAGTGTCTCAATATGGACAAATGACAGCAGGTTCATACATGTATATTGGACCTCAGGGAATAGTCCACGGTACAACAATTACCCTACTGAACGCGGCAAGAATGCACCTTAGTCTACCGGCAGATAAGAATCTTGCCGGTGTTACATTTGTCACTTCAGGCTTAGGCGGAATGTCTGGTGCACAAGCAAAAGCTGCGGTCATATCTGGTGCTGCTTGTATCGTTGCTGAGATGAATGAGCATGCTGCTGTTAAGCGCCATGAGCAAGGATGGTTGACAGACATTTCTTCCGATATCGATGAATCAATAGATTTGATGGTAAATGCTGCGCAGCAGGGTTTGCCGATTTCTGTAGGCTTTATTGGCAATATAGTCGAGTTGTGGGAGCGGATTGTTGAGCGGGGCATAAAAGTAGATCTAGGAAGCGATCAAACCTCGTTGCACAATCCCTATCAGGGCGGATACTTCCCAGCAGATTACACTTTTGCAGAGAGTACTCATATGATGTCAGCAAACCCTGAAAAATTTGCTTCAGAAATTCAAAATACCTTGCGCAGACATGCCAGTGCAATCAACACACTTTCTGATCGAGGTATGTTCTTTTGGGATTACGGCAATGCATTCCTCCTAGAAGCCTCAAGAGTGGGTGCTGATGTCTTAAAGCCAAATGGGCAGTTCAGATACCCAAGTTATGTTGAAGACATTATGGGTCCAATTTGCTTTGATTATGGATTTGGTCCCTACAGATGGGTTTGTACTTCTGGTCTGAGCGAGGATCTCGCTAAGACAGACGAAATAGCAAAATCAGTCTTACAGGAAATGGTCTCGTCATCTCATCCATCGATAAATCAACAACTAATTGATAATATCAGGTGGATTGAACAAGCAGGAGAAAATGACCTTGTTGTTGGTAGCCAAGCACGAATTCTCTATGCTAACGATGTTGGGCGGCGTAAAATTGCACTGGCAATGAATCAGGCTATAGCAGACGGTGAAATTACAGCTCCCATTGTCTTGGGAAGAGACCACCATGATGTATCTGGAACAGACAGCCCTTACAGAGAAACTGCAAATATCAAGGATGGCTCTATGTTCACAGCCGATATGGCCGTGCAAAATTTCGTCGGTGACGCATTTAGAGGCGCAACGTGGATAAGCTTGCATAATGGCGGGGGTGTAGGATGGGGTGAAGTGATTAATGGTGGCTTTGGCATGTTAATTGATGGGACCCAAGAGTGTGTCGACAGAATAAATTCGATGCTTCATTGGGACGTCAATAATGGTGTTGCGAGGCGTGCATGGGCAAGAAACCCTGGTGCTATTGAAGCCATAACTCAGGCTATGGAAGAAAATCTAGACCTTAGGGTTACCATTCCTAACATAGTTGAAGATTCTGTGTTGAAGGATTTAATGAAGTGATATAATGGAACAAGTGGTGTCTCTTGACGGCAATACAATCTCACCATCTGAGGTTATGGCAATCGTATCAGGAAAAGCTAGAGTTGAATTAGCTGAAGATGCTTGGAGTAGGATAATTCAATCTCGTAAAGTTATTGACAATATACTATCGTCTGAAGAAGTTGTGTACGGAATTAATACAGGTTTTGGCTCTTTGGTAGATACAATAATTCCTCCCGATCAACTTCAAGAATTACAGGTTAACTTGATTCGCTCACACGCTACCGGATTGGGTGAAAAAATGGAAAGAGATGCAGTCAGAGCTATGATGGTGGCAAGAATAAACTCATTCGCTAAAGGGTATTCTGGCATCCATCCAAATGTTGTTCAGCAATTGATTGATTTTGTGAATTTGGAAATTACTCCCTACATACCACGCATTGGTAGTTTAGGGGCAAGTGGGGATTTGGCTCCTCTATCTCATATGGCATTAGCATTAATTGGCGAGGGTAATGTGATTGACGAACAGGGGAATTTGCTGGATACAATTGATGTTTTGACCGATAAGGGATTAATCCCAATAGAACTTCATGCAAAAGATGGTTTGTCATTAATTAACGGAACTAGCCAAATGCTTGGTTATTCAATTCTTTCGCTTGACATTCTGAACAATTTATTACCACTTGCAGATGTAATCTATGGAGCATCATTGGACGCATTTCAAGGGACACTTACTCCCACGGACCCAAGAGTTCACAATGCTAGACCACATCCAGGCCAATCAACAGTGGCCAAGAGAATACGAGAAATAATGAACGGCTCAAATATCCTATCATCGCATCATGATTGTGACAGAGTACAAGATCCCTACTCATTTAGATGCGCGCCTCAGGTTCATGGAGCAGTCTATGAAGCACTAACTAGTATGCAATCAACGATATATATTGAGCTCAATAGCACGACGGACAATCCATTAGTATTCCCTGATTCAACTGGTGAACAACAAGTAGTTTCTCAAGGAAATTTCCACGGTGAAATACTCGCGCTATGCGCCGATCGTATGTCTTTATCATTGTTTGAACTCGGTTCTATTTCTGAACGTAGGATGGATCAGTTACTAGATTCTAGGAAGAGTAACCTCCCCCCATTCCTGACGTCAAATAGTGGTTTGGAATCTGGGTTGATGATTGTCCAATACAGTGCTGGGGCATCACTTGCGGAATTACACGGACATGCAGCACCAAGGACTTCATTTTCAACCAGTACATCCGCAGGACAAGAGGATCATGTAAGTATGGGGGCAACATCCTGCTGGAACCTCTACCAGGCTTGCCATCGAATGTCAGAAGTGTTAGCCTGTGAGCTACTTATTGCGGTTGAGGCTCTATCACATAACAATAAATCTTCTTCACCAGTAGTAGAATCGTTGGTTAAACTTACCAGGGGCGTAGCACCTAAACTAACACAGGATAGGTCGACAAGTAACGAGCTAAATATCATTGCTAACTGTCTGAGAGATGGTTCCTGGCTCTCAAGAAT
>JAYXVG010000077.1:0-5763 GCA_036021875.1 Thermoplasmatota archaeon
GTCATAGATCAATACAATATCGTCTATCCACAGGCCAATGTCTTGGTTTACTGCATCGCTAGAAAATCCAAACCTAAACTGAGAATTTGCGTGAAAGTTTTGCTGCGGCGATGGTATCAATGGGGAAGTAGCCCCCGCATTATTGATTGAGGCTGTTTGCCAATCACCACCATCAGAAATGTCGCTATCAATAGTACCAGATATACTCGCTAACTCAACCCAAGAATTTGATTGACTCATACTGTATGCTTTAACGGAATCGCCAGTAGCCACGCTACCAGTGAAAAAGAATGCAATGCCATTGGTGCGTGTTGGGTTAGATATCGCATCAGACATGTCCAATACTGGCGTTATTAAATCGGTAGCCAAATTTGGTTGATATGTTCCAGATTGCCCGTTGCCTATGTGACAGGCACTCCCTTGCGATAGCGCAGTCTCGCTGTTTGTCCCCCATCCTTGGCCTACAGTCCACAAACTTAGATCGTCACAATTAAAGTAGTGACTTGCCACTGTAAAAGTTTCTATTAAGATGTCATTGGATGGGTTATCATCAGTTGTTGACATTTTTGGTGTTACTACAATAGTGTGATTTCCAGAGTAGGTTGGAACTAAAGTGAAACTTGAGGTTGTACTATCAAGTGCTCTGACGCTAGAAATTACATTTGTTTGGTTGGAAAGCTCGAAGTTTTGATATTCATTGTGCAGGGTCACAACTGTTAGGTCAACAGCCGGAGAATTGGTAGCTCCGAGGTTTTGGATAGTTACTTGTATGGTAATCGGAACATCGATTACTGCATCTGTTACAAATAGCGATTCTGGTTTGTTGAAATTGGGAATCGGATAATTTGAAGAAAACATTTGATATTTTTGTCGATCAACAGAATCAGGGTATGAGTATGAAATCGCGGTTACCGATAAATCAACTCCTGTTGATTTTGATGCAACACTAGAATGTTCAACAATTGTATGATTAAGTTCGCTCTGTGGTATGTTTTGTAGCGACATTATCACTACTAACAAGACTACGGCATATCTCCTCATCTGCGGCTCAGATTACACAAAGTCAGCAATCTATTTGAGTTGATTGGCTCATTCTTCCGAACTTGTTGAGTCGTCAACCTCTGCTTCCGCCTTTTGAAGTTTAAGCTCATTCTTTCTTTCTTTGGCCCGGGCAGCGAAGTAGACAGTAAATGATGGTATGAGAATCATCGAAAAACACCCAACAACTGCAGCAACGGCCCAGAGGAATTCTGTCCCCGCATCAACGGAAAATACTTCGATTTGATCAAAGTCTTCGTTGACCGTGGTTAATGTAATACTCGGCGCAGTGCTCTTATTACCCTGTTCTATTACTTCTACGATAACCACCGATGGCGAATGAAAATATTCTACTATCTGTCTAGCTTTATTCTCGGCTTCATTCATCGATTTTGCATATACAGTGCCATTATTCCTACGTCCGGGGTCAGTTGTAGTCATTGACACAATCTCATCATCGCCTCCCTCTTCGCTGGTTAACTCGTGTGTGCTGTTGAGGTAACATGAATCAGCACAACTAAAATCATCAGCATCAGGGTCGCCTAGTTTGGTGTGGCTGTATAAGCCCGCAGAGTTTGTTAGTTTCACAACAGAATTGCGGGATAAATCTCCTGCAGTGACGTTGACCCACGTAAGATTATCTCCATCAGCAGTAAATGTCCATCGCCAATTAGTAATGTTTTCATCTTCGTCATACAGCTTTACCGGATCCACACCGTCTTCAACCGTCATTTCAGTATCTGTGGTGTATAGGTAATATGAGGGCGAGATTGTAGCACCATACACTGCATATCCTAGGAGGAATATTAAGGTGAAAGAAAGACCCAACAAGGTTCGTAGTAGGTTGGGATTCTGCGCTAGCGCCTTCTGCATGTTTTACCCTGTTTATACCCCTTCAAATATACTTGCATTTGGCATAATTTTCATGTTATAGCGTCACATACATACCCGTTTCATTCATATAGGGGAGTTTTGTCGCCAAACTGCTTGGTGTTGCTATATGACCACATATTATGATATTCCCGCTGATATGCTAATTCCAGCGTTAGCAGAAAAGATGTCTGAAATGAAGGAGATAGAACAACCAGACTGGTCCGATTATGTCAAAACCGGAGCCGACCGTGAAAGACCGCCAACACAATCCAACTGGTGGTCTACAAGAGCGGCATCCATACTACGTAAGGTTGCTAGACAGGGTCCTGTCGGGGTAACCAGCCTTGCCCAAGACTACGGTGGTAGTGTCAATAACGGGGCAGGACCAAATACTCCAGGTGTTGCATCTAGACACATAATCAGAACAGCCATCCAACAACTGGAAGCAGCAGGACTGGTGGAATTAGTCCCTACCAAAGAAATTGAATCAGCAGATGGCAAACAGCAGTTATATTCAGGAAGAAAAATTACCGCAGCAGGGCAAAAACTACTCGATGAAGCAGCCCACTCGTGCCGGGAAGCAGCTAACGAAATGTATCCAGGACTGGCCAAGTATTGAGGGAGTGGGAGTTTGTCTACTATGTCTGCAAGTGGTGATGACCAACTAGCAGCACTGCGAGAACAGCGCAGGTTGGAATTACAAAAGCAATTAGAAGTGCAAGCTAAAGCACAAGCAGATGCAGAGATCGAATCGCAAATAAAGGACGCTGAAGATTTAGCTGTATCAAATGCCATCAAAAAATTACTAACTAGCGATGCACGATCTAGAATCACAAGAATATCTCTGGCTAACCCTGAGCGTGCTGAATCTATTAAGCAGATGATTATAACAATGTATCAGGAACAGAAATTTACCCCTCCAATGAGTGATTCAAACCTAAAATCACTATTGGCATCACAATCCAAGAGCCGCAGTAATGCGTCAATTAGAAGAATCTGAGAAGGTGCTCGAAATGTCAAGAAATAAACCAGCAGCAAAAAAAATACGCCTAATGAAGGCTACAAAGCAAAACCGCCGTGTCCCAGTATGGGTCATGTTAAAGACCGACCGAAACACTGTGTCTCACCCAAAGAGACATCACTGGAGACGCAGTAAACTGCAGAGGTGATTTATGTGGCTAGACCAAACGAATCAGAACTCATAGTTCCATTGAGGAAAGCCTGGAATATCACTAGGTTCAAGCGTGCACCGAGAGCCATCCAAATCATAAAAGATCACGTAATTCAACACCTGAAAGTAAAGGAAGATGAAGAAGTTTGGATAGACCCATCTGTTAACGAACACATATGGTCTAGAGGAATTGAGAACCCCCCAAGAAAAGTCAGATTGCAAGTCATTAGACACGACGAGCCAGATATACCTATTGAGGTAAAATTATTTCAGGAGTGATTGTTATGGGTAATATTAGACCAAGTTTCATTAAAATTAGAGCAATAGCACTGGTAGAACAGCACGGTGAAAAATTCACAGATGACTTTGATCACAATAAAATAATGGTGTCACAGTTAACCGACGTTGATTCCAAAAAGTTGCGTAACTGGATTGCTGGATACGTAACAAGGTATCGACAACGAAGAGTTGATTGAGGACTTTAGATGCCAGTCCGTATTGACTGGAATCGTCAGCCAGTTAGTATCCACAGCGAGAACCGGCAAGAATTGGAAGAACTAATTCAATTTCTCAAGGCAAAGCATTCAATACGCAAACGTTCAATTATTATGCAGGACCGTGAAAACGGCGGATTTTTATTTTTTATTTACCAACCATGCGACCCACGCTGGATAGTGGAATTTTATCAGAGTTGAAAGCATGGGCGATAGAAAACTCTTACCTTTGCCTTCATCTAATTATGAATTGGTGATTATTTGCGTTAATACAAATCACCCTGGGAATTTAGGAGCGATTTGTCGAACAATGCTAAACTATGGATTTGCCAATCTTAGACTAGTCAATCCAGACTGTAGCCCAGATGACATTGAAGCAAGGAATAGAGCAAAACATGCAGGTAGCATCCTTGATGATGTGAAAATATTCGACAATTTGCTAGATTCCGTTAGTGACTGTTCTCTAGTTGTAGGTACTTCAGGCAAGCGCGAAGTAGGCTCAAAAACTTCATTTAGACACTACTGCTTTCCATGGGAGTTGTCTGAGAAGTTTGCTCACCACGGGGGGAAAGTTGCACTAGTATTTGGAGGCGAGGGTACTGGACTCTCAAAGGATGATCTACAAATCTGCGATTTCCTTACTACTTTGCCCACATGGGAAGGATACCCAATCGCAAATTTATCGCATTCAGTAAATTCATTCCTGTATCAATTGCACTCTGATAGGGTTAAACAAAATCAGGGTATTGAGGCTGGTATACCAGATATCGTTCCGCTGAGTAATACAATATCTCCAAAATTACGTGCTATTTTCATCGATGCTGTTAACCAATTCAGTGATGCATGTTTAGGTAATGAAGAACGTAAAATTAGCATAAAAAACTCTTTGACTAGAATGGTAATGATGTCTTCACCGACTGAAGATGAAGTTACTAGGTTAATTGGGGGACTTATAGACGCCACTACAGCTTTACAATACAACAACGATGATGAAAATTGGAAAAAAAATCGCCGTCGGAGAATAGAATAGCTTACTTATACCAACTTGCTAGTGATTTGGGAGTTTCCCATACATGCATTGCTACTAATCTAAGTTTATTCCCATAAGCAGAAACAATATGTGGCTCGACTTGGTCAAATGCCCACTTTGCTAAATTTTCTGCAGTTGGAATAAAATCAACAACCACTGTTCTATGTTCATCCCCCATTACCTCCAGTGCTTGCAATGCATCACGATCTCCCTCATAAACAACGAACGCATGATCGACAACATCGTGAACTTCACGCATCAAAATCTTACTAACATCTGAAAAGTCCATCAACATGCCTTCTTCTGAAACACCAGTTTCCTGTACTACGTCTCCTTCAATCTCAGCTTCGAACCTGTAGCGGTGTCCATGCATATGCCTACACTTACTTTTGTGGTTCGGCACTCTATGACCAGTATCTGTCTCTACATAGCGTCTAATTCTTGTTACCATCTTTTGTTTCCTCCTTAAATTCCAAAGCGGCTGAATTTATACAGTATCTTTCGCCACCATACTCCTTGGGACCATCTTTGAATACATGGCCCAGATGAGCATCGCATTTTGAGCATTTAACCTCGGTTCTTACCATACCATGGCTGTAGTCAGTAATTCTAGATATTGCAGCGTTTTCATCCTCTGTATGAAATGCCGGCCATCCACAGCCTGAGTTGTATTTTGAATCAGAAGTGAACAACAAGTGATGGCAACAGATACAGTAATAATTTCCGCTTACGAAGTGCTTGTCATACAATCCAGTAAATGCGCGTTCCGTAGCACTATTTCGGGTAACTTGATACTGTAATTCTGTTAACTTATTGCGATATATATTGTCCATATATTCAGTTTGAATGGATAAAGCATGGCTCAAGACTTCTGACCAATCTTGCTGGTAAACAACAGGATCTTTTCGACCAATTGCGTGAAATGCGAGGATGCGTTCAATATCTGAACCAGTCTTTCCAGAACTACGACCTTTTTCGTCTGGCTCATATGACGTATTTGTATTAGCGAAAACAGTATCAAAATCTAATCCTAATTGTTCGCAAGACACTAGTGCATCTTGTAAGATACTCACCTTGTCTCCGTTTATGTAGGGTAAATCAAAACTTACCTGGTTACTATCCCAGTTACCATCTTGAAACGCGTCGTTTAATTTTCG
>JAYXVG010000078.1:0-5729 GCA_036021875.1 Thermoplasmatota archaeon
GCAGAAGAGAACTCAAAGCACGATTTAACGCTGAAAGAGTAATCATAACCAGCGGAACCACTGAAGCAATTAATTTGGTTGCTCATGCTTGGGGGAGAGCTAACCTATCCGACGGCGATGCGATTATTCTAACCGAAATGGAACATCACTCAGATATCGTTCCTTGGCAAATGCTAGCCCAAGAGATGAACATTGAATTAAGATATGTTCCGGTTCAGAAAGATCTAACACTCGACATGGATTTGTTTGAGGCTGCTATAGAGGGTGCGAAGTTGGTATGTGTGGTTCACATTTCAAACGTGTTGGGTGTTTGTAACCCGGTTCGTGAAATTGTTGAGATTGCAAAGCAGAATGGTGCCAAGGTATTACTCGACGCTGCACAAAGCGCACCTCACCAGAAAATTGACTTTGCTGAGATTGGCGCCGACTTTATGGCCTTCTCAGCG
Source organism: Thermoplasmatota archaeon (assembly GCA_036021875.1). GTDB lineage: Archaea > Thermoplasmatota > Poseidoniia > Poseidoniales > Poseidoniaceae > MGIIa-L1. The sequence continues at coordinate 447 of JAYXVG010000078.1, forward strand.
CACAAGATGTGTGGACCCACGGGCATTGGTGCCCTGTTGGTTGATGAAGAGGCGTTTAGTGAAATGCAACCGTTCATGGGTGGCGGAGATATGATTGAGACTGTATCTATTCATGGCTCTACATACCAACAAAATGAACAAAAATTTGAAGCAGGAACGCCGCGAATAGCAGAGGCAATAGGCTGGACAGAGGCGATAAAATGGCTAAACTCGGTCGATATCATTACTGAACACAAGAGAATCTTAGAATCTGCAAGATGGCTTTCCAGTCAACTTCGCGACATGGGTATGACTGTTTATGGGCGTCATGATGATAACGATGCTGCTGTTGTTTCATTTTTGCACCCGACAATGAATAGCGAAGATTTAGCTCATCTGCTCGACGCCAGAGGTTTTGCCGTGAGAACTGGACACCACTGCGCTCAGCCACTACTCGATCGTCTAGAGATAACTGGAACCGTGCGTGTTTCCCTTTACTTTTACAATACTCATGATGAAGTAGTTTCTTTTGTAGATTATCTTTCTGAAATATTGGAGCGATTTGCATGAATTACACCGCAGAATTGTTAGAATTGATTGAGGAGTTTCAAGCAATTGATGACAAGATGGAACGTTTGGAAATGGTCTTTGATTTGGCCGACGAGGTAAACCTACTACCCACAGACCAATGGACTGACGCAACACGAGTCAACGGATGTCAATCTGAAGCCCATGTAAAGGTGGAAGTATTAGATTCAAATGTTAACTTTTATGCGGGTGCAGATTCAAAATTAGTTCAAGGATTGATGGGTATTTTGACTATGGCAATACATGGCTCTAAACCAGAGGTCGTGCTTAGTTTAACGCCAGAATTTGCTACCGAAATGGGCATACTTAACTCGCTATCACCAAGCCGCTCAAACGGATTCAGAAACATGTTTGACAAAGTAATGAATGAAATCAGAACGCAGGTTGGATGAAATTTTGACGAACAAAGACTTGGTAATGATTCAACTCGACGAGGTTGAAGATCCGGAGTTAGACATCTCAATTGTTGAGCTGGGTTTAGTTTACGATGTGCGCATCGAGAATCGAGAAAAGGGTAAGCATGCTGAAATCGACATGACTCTGACTAGTCCAGGTTGCCCTGCTGCCGCTGAAATAATGGCGGCAGCACACCGGGCTGCGCTTTCTACTGCAGGTATAGAATCCGTGCATGTAAATTTAGTTTGGTCACCGCGCTGGGATCCTAAAGTTCACGCCTCAGAAGATGCACGAATGGACATGGGGATCTGGGACTAGCGCTTGACGACAATAGTCAGCAAATCGCCGTCACGGAGTTGGTGATCTAAGCCAACGCGTTGCCAATCGAATTTAGCACTGGGTCCTTTGATTCTAGCAAAACGGAATTTCCTCACGAAATCGCGATGTAACTTATTGCAAATGTTCTCAACAGTCGAATCGTCTTTGACAATCAATGGCTCTTCTAGATCTGCTTCTTGGCCTTGGGGTTTAAGGAAAATTCGCATAAATCCAAGGTTGTCATAAATGAAATCCTTCAACTCCTCAAGTCCGATATCTTTGAATGCAGAGATTCGCATAACTGGCCAATCATCAGGTAAAGCCTTGGTTGCACCGACTATTTCATCTTCTGTTGCAATGTCTATTTTATTAATCGCAATTACCGCTTTTTCATAGACACGATTGCCAGCAAGGCAATCGACTATTTGTTCTGCAGTTGCATCCTCACGCAAGGTTACAACTGCCGAAGTAAAACCAAATGATCTGATTATTTCGCCAATATCTGCATCAGTTAAGTGGGTTTGCTCCACCGTTGATCTGACATCAATACCACCTTTATCGACACGCTTGATGAAGACCGGAGGTTTGGTTTCATTAAGTCTGAGACCTGCATTGTGTAATTCCTTGTGTAAGACATTAAAATGAGCATCCTGAAACGGATCGACAATAAACAGAGTCATATCAGCACTACGAATAACATTCAATATTTCTCTGCCTCTGCCTTTGCCCTCTGAAGCCCCTTTGATTAGACCAGGTAGGTCAAGAATTTGGATTTTTGCGCCTCGATGTTCCATCACACCCGGGATACAGGTCAATGTTGTAAACGCATAACCACCGGCCTCAGAATGAGCATCTGTAACTTTGGAAATTAGGGTCGATTTACCTACAGACGGAAATCCAACCAATGCTACTGTTGCATCTCCAGATTTTTTTACCTCGAACCCTTTACCGCCACCGCTTGCTTTTGAGTGCGCCATCGCCTTTTCTTCTTTCAATTTTAGCTGGGCAATCTTTGCTTTCAGTTTACCAATATGAGCATTTGTCGCTTTGTTCTTCTGGGTCTTATCAATCTCGGCGCGAATCAATTCGATTTGCTCCTTAATAGTAGCCATGTGGACCCTCAAATCGTTGGGACAATCTCTTAGTCTTGAAATGTATTGTTTCTTTCTCGGTTTTGAGTCATTTCATCAACAAAATGATGGCTATCCAGCCACTTAGATGAATTGTGGGTTTATTCATAATGCTTGTCCGATGACATCAAAGCAGACGGTATTCTGGTATGACACATGGGGATTGAGACAGTTTTACTAATTGTCAATGAAAAATCCCTCGATGAAATTCTAGACATGCCATGGAATGGTGTTTACGAGTCAATGGAAAAAGCAGAGCTGAGACATCTCAGACCCAAACAACTCATCCGACTAGAGCGTATTTTCGATATTGACTGTGAGGCAGAAATACTTGACTGGATGGAAACAATTGGCGCTATGGATGGCACTGTGAGAGATGTATTGCTAGATATCGAAAATGGCGAAGAAGGATTGTTACAGTTCATGCAATTTGCTAGTCCCGGCGCGTGGCAGTGCTGGGAAGCAAGATCATATCTCTACCTAGATGTGGCGCTAAATCGTCGGATTGTCGACAGGGAGGACCTATACTCATCGACAACATGGTCCGAATTGGTCACCAACCTAGCAAATCTCCCTGAGGACGAGTTTGCTGACAAAGTATGTATTGATTGGATGGAAAGAAGAAAAGACTTGGGTGAAACTTTAGATGAAAAAGAAGACCCAAAAATAATCCCCACCTATGAGGCCCATAGTAAAAATTCAAAATTACTAGTGCACGCAATTACTGAGTGGCAAAATGCAACAGAGAATATCGGGATAGTCGGAAGGGAACACCTTGATGCTAGCCAGTGGGGCCACGATGAAGTAAATCTTAGCAACTATTTACTCCGCTAGATTCGACGGTTTCAAAAATAACCGCCAATAGCGGCTATCATGTCTGAGTCTGTTGATGAGACAAACGTCGATTCTAATGATGATGTCCCTGTAATTGAAGAGGGAACCGATACAATAGAGGTCGGCGTCATTGAAGAGCAGGACCCGCTGGAAGCCGCATTAACAAGGGCGGATACTGCAGAGAAGGAAATAGCATACAAAGAAGCTGAAATTCAAAATTTAAGAAAACGGTATCTCAATGAAAAATCCGAGTTAATTCAGTATGGTAGCATGGGCTTGGCTCGGAAAATGCTGTCAGTATTGGCTGACGTAGACAGAGCGATGAACAATATCTCAGACGATGACCAATCACCACTAGCCCAAGGACTTAGGTTGCTGAGAAACAAGATGTGGCATGAAATATCAGGTGACGGTGTTAGCGCAATTGAGGCAAAAGGCAAAAAATTCGACCCCGCTAAAATGGAAGCTATAACCACTATACCAGCAAGCGATGATTTCCCTGGCGGCACTGTTGTTGATGTTATCGAAGCAGGCTACATGTATAAGCAAAAGGTTCTAATCGCAGCTAGGGTTGTTGTAGCATCTGATGATTAACCAACATTGACCCCTGAAACCATTGTTGACAGTCGAAAGATTGCATCATTAGTCATCAACCACTCGACAACTGACGAAGGTATTGTGGCAGATAGAACTGATTCCACTGCTTCATCCTCAAATACGGTAGATAGCATCAGTAAAGTTTGTCTTACCCGCCATCCTTCGAAACTTTCCCGATTAGATAAATCGATATACTCAACAGGGAAATCCGCAACTTGATACAGATCTTTTGTTGCTTCATCAGAAGTTACAAGCACTCCCTTCCCATGATATTTTGTTGCGTGATTGACCCAATTTGGAGGATCATTGATGTCTTCAATACCAACGATGGAAGCGGATTTTTGGTTTGCGTCCAACCATGATTCAATCATTGATTTGCGCTCATCAAAAGTCCAGGGGTTATTTGACTCCCAACCCTTTGACGAGGAACCAATTGCAACTACAACCTCATTTCCCGCTGCTAATTCGAATGTTGTGTTCAAAAGATATTCGTGTCCTTTATGGAATGGTTGAAAACGTCCAAGAATAATATATCTGCCCATTTTCGACCCTCAAAAATAACTTGCGACGTCAATTTCTGGCAGAGTCTTACCGTGCTTACGAAAACACTCAAGCATCCTTTTACAGCCCTCTATCATTTCTTCTCTGGTTGTCTCGCCCATCGAACCTACACGGAACATTTTACCCTTATAGTGGTCTTGAGCGCCAATCACTTGCGTGTGGAAATGATTTTTCAAATCACTACGCCAATCATCATTGATTCCTTCGGGATATAATATAGCAGTGACTGTTGAACTTCGCTGAGAGACCTCTGCCAGCAACTCAAATCCGAGGTCAAGAAACAGGTTTTGCACTCCTTCAGCGAGTTGTTGACAGCGTTCCCAGCGTTTCTCTAGTCCCTCTTGTTTCAAGGCACTCAGCGCCGCTGCCCAACCCATTGCTAAGTTAATCGCTGGAGTCCATGGTGTTTGGTCGTCATCACCCTTTTTGTAAGCTGAGATAAAATCTAGATAGAACAGTGCATTAACATCGCCTTGTTCCTTTATTGCCTTACAACGGTCATAAAACCTTGAGTTGAATGCTATTGCGGCGATTCCTGAAGGCCCTGCAGTGCATTTTTGGGCACCCATGGCCGCTGCTTCAACGTTCCAAGCCTCTAAATCGACTGGAAGACCACCAATTGAGGTTATGCCGTCAAGTATGAAAGGAGTTTCATAACGATCACACATCTCTGCAATTGCCGGTGCATCTTGGGTGATTCCGGCACTGGTTTCATTGTGACAAATGAGCACAGCCTCGTAGCATTTTCTTGCCAATTGTTGTTCTAATTCATACAAGTCAAACGCTCGACCCCATTCATATCTAATGTGTTTAACTTTACAGAAGCGTTTACACATCTCGGCGACTCTTTCGCCGAATTTACCATTAGTTGGGACAAGCA
>JAYXVG010000079.1:0-5681 GCA_036021875.1 Thermoplasmatota archaeon
GCCTAACAATCTTGTCAGCGAATTTCTTTGAGATTGGACCATTCACCAATAGGACATCCGACTGCCTAGGAGAAGAACGGAACAATACACCGAACCTGTCACCGTCAAATCTTGGTGTTGCTGCAGCGGCCATTTCAATAGCGCAGCACTTAATCCCTAAGTGAAGCGTAAACAATGATTTACGGCCAGCCCAATTAAAGAAACGGCCAGCTAGAACGCTCAAAAATTGCTTAATTCTAGTTACCTTGAGAGCTTCATCAGTAACTCCACCAACCATCTCGACCAGTGCACGACTGTTGAATGCTGCAAAATTTTCCCCCGTATCTGCCATGTGCTCACCTCAAATGTAGATTCTACCTCGTTTCCTAAAAACATACCAAACGCCAAGTGACATTATGGCAAAATACCCACATAGAACCAATAGAGCATCTTTTGCTTGAGCAACGGCTCCAGCACGCTCACCTGCAGCAATGTCTTGGGCTGTTGCATCAGACGCAACCATGCCACCAAGAACCAGGAACATAAAGGCAACATCAAACACTAGGAAAATAATTGCATACCAGTAATACTGGAAGTGAAACTGAATCATTGCTTCCCCAACTGGTTCACTACCGCATTCGAATGTAGTTAACCTTCTTGGATAGAGGCTATGATCTCTTTCATATCCCTCAAGAAGGTACGATTTAGTGATGTGTGGGCGGGCTGGATCTACTCTTGGTCTAACCACCCATGTAATGATGAAATTTGTCAGCGGCATTAGTATGCCAACAACGGTCAAGAAGCCGATAGAAAGGTAAGCGGTTGGCACTGATTCAAGTCCGGACATCCATTCACCCAGTGCACAGCATTCGCTTAGCAATATAGCCAATGATTACCCCTCAATAAGGGTTGCCAAATCTCTGGTTTTTTTTGCCCTGCGAAACCCTGAGTAAACGACGATATTTGATAACAGATTTTAATTTGGAGTAAGCAAAAATTCTGGTCACTTTTTCTTACCAAATAACTGCGAAATCGTTGTTCTGTAAAGCAGACCGATAAATAGTAGACCTACGATTAAATAAACACCACTCGCAATCTCCTCTTGCGATAGACCTAGCCCCAGGAGGCCTTCATCTGGCTCACCCAAAACAGAAATCTCTATGTTTTCCCGTCCGACAATCATCGGCTCGCCGTCAACAACTGGTTCGACTGAGAGAGTAAACGTGTAATTGTCTCTAATCTCGGCGTTATTTGGAGGTCTCACATTTACTAAAATTTCAGTCGATGCACCAGTATCGAGTGTGCACTTGATGTCTTCATTGTATGACTTGCATTCTGTATTGTCTTCATCAAGCAATATAGACCATCCACGGAATCCTTCTGGCGTGTAGATGATAAATTCTGTGCGGGTATTGCCATTGTTGACAATCGTCACGGGTATGGTTGCTTTATCGGGATATTCTAACTGGTGATATAACTCCACATCGGCACTAAATTGAATGTCATAGATAGTTTGAACCTCCAAATTCAGTATAATCCTACCAGAGGTTCTGTCAGCAGCATTATTCTGACTAAACACGACTATTTCGAGAATTCCAGCGTCTCCAGTTTGAGCTGTTGGATTAACTTCGACAATGACCGTTACCTTTTGTTTGAACTTTCTGATCTCTTTGCCATCCATGGAAATATTTGTGGTACCTATGTAAGCGTTAAGTTGATTTTCGTACTCTGCCAAGATAAGGTTGCCATCTTCGTCGGCGAGGTATGTTTGACTGGTTAGATTAAAAATGCCAACTTTGGTGGTAATTGGTATACTTTCATCATACAATTCTCCATCGATCAGAATTTGCCTTGTAGCGATACCCTCTAATCCATTGACATCAATAACCGCCAAATCGGTTCTTAGTAGCCCCGATGGTCCTTCTTGTGGGGTTCCAATATTGTCGATCCAGAACTCAAAAGTCATGGTTCCTTCGGGAGCTAAAACTACAGAAGCAGCCCGATTATCTATGGTCACAGAATTATATTCACCATCGCCAAACCTAGCATCCATAACATAAGTGATGTTATTTTTAATGGCCCGAATACTAAACTGTGCCTTGTTGTCTGGCAAGCCATCGCCATCTTCATCTTGGTTAGTTGAATGTTCCAAATTGGTTACTTCAATAATTATATCATTATTGTTATAATTGCCAACGTTTGGAACTAGTACGTTAACATTTATGACGATGGTTTGGCGTGCTGGAATATTGAATTCTGTTTGAGAATTGCCTTGTGAATCAGAAAATGAAATGTCCCAATTAGTACCGGATGATGGACGCTGTTGTTTTGTGTAGAAGCGGAATACATCATCGTTATTGCCTAAATTCTCTACTTCAATTGGGAATACGAGGATGTCATTGTAGTCACCTGTCTGAGAAATGTAGCCATTGTTGTCGATAGGTATGATTGAACTAGTTGCCATACCGTGGGTCTCGCTGACTGTTACTGTCAAGATTTTAGTTTGGTATGCGGCACCGCCGCCGGCCGGTAACACAGAGAATGTCAGTTCAATACTCTCGGTTGCTAGTGCATCGAGTGGGACGCTGACCGAATACTGAACATTTGCAGATTTACCTGAACCGTGACGACTGTTGACCGTAACAGTAGACTGTTCAAGTTGAACACCCCATCCTGAAGGAGCGGTTGAAACTGTTATGCGTAAATTATCTTGTCCATTTCCGGTATTTGTCACCGTGAGTGAAGAGGTTCTATTTTCGCCCGGTTCTATTGGCCCCAGCGAACTCGTTGCTAAACTCAACTGAGCACCAAATGACTGTCCTAACACTATTGATAGAACTTTACTGCACTTTACCGTATTACCGTCCTTTGCTTGAATCGTAATTGAATTAGATGAGCCTGCATTCTCGGAATCATCTGGTAGGACAATTAAATCAAACGTCTTGGTTCCTGAACCATCACCATAAGGTAGAACGCCACTAGATGGGCCATCAAATGATACCCAACTTGCCCGTTCGCCGGTTCTTGACATTGATACTGACCAATCACTATTACCGTCGTTAGTCAAGGTGGCAGTAAGTGTGCCCTCCTGCTCTGGATTTAGAGTCAGTGTGCTCTTAGATAATGACATTGAACATTCTTTGAGGACTGGTACTTCTAACTCTAAATCTACAGTGTCTGATATCTCTTCAGTAGGATTTGGTGTTGTTACTGTCCCGGTTACTTCCCAACAGTAGTCGTCAGCTTCCTGTCCATCGGGGACCTCGACATCAACGGTGATGGTTTCAGTATCTTCGGAGTCTAAAGTGACTGTTGTATCACTCAATTCTGCTGATAGTTCTGCGGCATTACCACACCCACCATCATCGCGCTCGTCGATAGTTAGATTTACTGTGGTAGAGTTTTGCTGGCCAGTATTCTCGACGGTAATTGAATAGGTCAATACCGAGGATGAGCCTGTGTATGTGAGGGTTTTTTGATTACGGTCTTCAACACCATCAAAATACAAATCAACACCCCAAATTGCACTTCCAGATCCGTCTCCAGCGGTTGTTGTAACAGTACTTGTTTCTGGTTCGCTAGGAGGTTCTGTTCCAGGAGCCCCCAATACGGCACTTATTGTTGCAGAAACCGTGGTATCACAAGCCGTATCAGCTTCAACTGTTTGGGCAACTGTTACATTCATGGTTGTCTCCTCAGACTGACCGGGCTCTATTTGGCCGGGTATTTGCCCAATGGTGGACGAGAATCCATTACAATCCTCCCCGGGCTCATTGCTGGATTGTAGATTTACCGTGACAGGATCATCTCCGGTGTTGTAGACCGTCACGGTATATTCTCCTGAATCACCCGGGTTGACAGTCTGTGCACCTGGTGAGACGGAAAGGCTGATGCTGGCAGCAGCCGATACTGGAGTTGAAATCATTGGCAGTAGGGAGACAATCATCAAACTTACGAGGAAAAATGCAGTCCTACTAGAACGAGATGGACTTCCCCCCTGGTTGACCATGTTAAGGGGTGAACGACTAAGTATCAAAAGGCTATCCTTTGATGTTCGCCTATGACTGGCCAAAAATGAACTACTCAGAGACAAATGTTGAGACCGGTGATTGGCAGCTTAAACATGCTTCAAGGCTAGATAGTTTGCAAGTATCTGTCTCGTCGCCACAGTATCTAGCACCACAACTGGGACAGCCGACAACCTTGCCAACAACTGGATTACGGCACTGCCAGCAAATCGGCGCTGGTGTTACCTGATTAGGATCTACAACAGGTTGACTTTGAGGTTGTATTGTGTTGATGACGTTGGTAGGCCTCATCGGTGGCTGAACGTGTTGTTTTGGTTGCTGATTAATCACCTGATTAACCAATGGTGGGATAAATGGCATCGGTGAAGGTTCTCGTTTGGACCTAGTTAGCACGATGAATCCACCGATTAGCACCAAGAATAGTAGCGCAATAAGGCCAATTTGAGATGCAGGAAGACCAAATGCCACCGCTTGGGAGTCTTGTTTCTCTGCGTTAGCATTGAAAACATAGGTTGCTGATTCTGTGTTTTCAGCCCCGCTGAACGTCAGGCTAATCTCTGAAAATCCGGCAGAATTTGGCGTGATTAACAATTTCACAGTCCTCGATTCACCGACTGCCAAGTCGACAATCCCGTCACCGACAACCTCAATTTCCCAATTTTCATCTGAAGCACCTGAAATCAAATGATTAAATGGCAAGGTTCCAGTATTTGTTACCAATACCTGAATTTCCTTTGATTCTCCTTCCTTGAATGAGTTAGAACTCAGGCCTGACCAAGATACTTCTTCAATTCCGCCGATGTATAGAGAGAAGGTTTCAGAATAGTCAGCACCTGAACCACTTAATTTCAATACAAAACTTGGTTCAGTAAACGGAACCGCTTCTGAACTAGTGAATACTGTGCAAGACAGTTCTGTAGACTCTTGATATCCAATCATGGAAGGTGTATCACAAGTGACTGACAATTGTGGATCGCTCAAGGCAGTGACAACCGGTTGCCAGTCTATTTCCGCCTCGTTTGATAACAGCCAAACGAACCTGAGCTCAGACCCTGCAGGGTGGGAGCCAGTGCCGTAAAATGAAACAGTGTATTCCTTATCACCAGGGAATATGACTCTGTCAAATTGTATGCTTGGAATTGGGAAAATTTCTATGTCAAAATTATCAGTCCACGTAAATCTGTCTGACCCATTATCCATGTGTAATATTGCAGGACCTGTCTTGGCGGTCTTGGATAATTGGAAGGTGACCAGATAAAGCTCTGATTGACCAATGCCGAGTTCAACAGTACCACCCGAATTGATAACTTGCACACCCTGAGGTAGAGAGAAGGTTGGTGACAGCTTGACCGCCAAATTACCTTTATTTTCGATGCTGAAAACCGCAACAAATTCTGAACTAGGCAATAAATTAACCAATGGAGTATCTGTTCGAATCTCTACAGACTTGACAGCTTCAACCTCGATGGGCATCTCGATCAACCAGTTGACTACAGGGTCGGTAAGTGAATTAACGCTTACGGTAACCGATGTTTGCAATCCCGAATTGGGCACCACAGAGGGCGGTTTTATCACCATCTGAAGGGTATCGAATGAATCTACTGCGATGGTCGAACTAGTGGCAAACGGGCTTTCAGTAAAATCCTGTATGAAATAAGCCTCCCATCCATTCGG